>DAOSJS010000032.1:0-21963 GCA_035367355.1 Candidatus Hydrogenedentota bacterium | reverse complement strand
TACAACAAGCCTATGGCAAAGGTATGCAAATGCACCACCCCCTCCGCCGCCGCCCACGCCCGAGGAGATCGAAAACGAGATCAAGACCACGTTCTTTACGAAATATCAGGTGCTGAAAAGCATGTTGGAAGGGAATTATGCCGAAGCAATGCGGCGCTACAGTCAAATGGAAGCCCAGTCTTCAGGCCCGGGCATGCCGTCTCCCACCGGCATGCAGCAACAGCTGCCCGCGCCGATTGACCTTAAGGAAAGCATCAAGGCGGATCTCCAGAACGCCAAGGACACCCATTCCAATACGGACTATGGGCAAAAGGGGCTGCAACGCGTGGGCAACCTCTTCGAGCGTGACATCGTCGCCGCGTACGACCGGGCGCAAGAAAACCCCCAGATGTACGACGTGCTCTTTATGGCGGGCGATTTGCTGCAGGTGCTCGAACCCGAAAGCAGCATGCTCGCCCGGTATCGCCAGCTGGCCAAAGATCAGATCAACCGGCCGCACGTGAAAGTGACTGGCAATACCACGATGGATGGCGTGACCATCTGGTTTCTTCAGGTATACCTGCCCGAAACACATACCACCCAGAGCCTGCAGGTGCGCCAGGGTGACGAATTCCTGGGTTTACGTTTCGTTGGCACGCTCGGCAACAACCGCGCCATTGAGCTGGAATACTTGAAGCTGAACGAACGCTTTGTTGTCCCGGCGCCCTGATACCAGGGCATTGCCGGATGGCAGACGCGTGCTCCTGGCGCACGCCTGCCCTTACGAATGAGTGCAGACTCGCCGCGGCCCGCGAAGCTGAAGACGGGCCGCGGTTTTGGTTACCAGAGCGCGCTACGAGGTCGGCTACATGAGAAAAAGCAACGCACTCCGGTTGGCGGCCCTTATTGTATGCGTCGCGCTGGCGACGGGCTGTTCCGAAAAGAAGAGCGCCGCCCCGCCTCCGCCTGAAGAATCTACGCTGCCCATACACCCCAACGCACAAGAGATTGCCGATGAAATTGCTGTGGGACTGGCGCCCCTCAATGACGTCCTCTCGCTCGAAGCCGGCATTACCCCTGAATTGCGGGCTCAGCTCATCGAGTATCTTGAAATGGCCAAGCATACTCACGGCACCACCGAATGGGGCCAGAAGGGCCTTGTTTTGGCGGCGAACCGGCTTGAAGACTTACTCGAAGAAGCCAAGGCCAGTATGCTCACGGACGTGGCCCTTTTCTTGTGCGATCTCATTGAAACTCTTGAACCGGACAATACCAAGGTGCCCCGCTTTCGCGAATGGGCCCGGATACAGCTCGAGCGGCCGCTGGTGAAGATCGTCGGGTGGTTCGAGTTCGAAGAACCGCGTTTCGGCAGCGACGAAATTTACGTCTTACTCGAGGTCTACGTCCCCGCGACCGGCAAGACCCAGCGTCCGAGGGTGATGGAAGGCGAGGAATTCATGAACCTCAAGTTTCATCGCATCATCGGGAAAAAACGGGGCGTCGTTCTCGAATATCTTCCGACCAAGGACCGTTTCGCCGTGTACGGTCCCGGACGCCGGGCTGCGATGAAAAATGCCGACCCCAACTTCTGAGTTGCTCGCGGATAAAGACAAGCCGCCGCGCAATTTGCTATAGTCCCGGCATATAAACCACTGAACCTCGGAGACATCGCGCCGCGATGAAGTCATCTGCTGACGACGTGCAGTTTCGCTGGTTTAGCGCGGCAACGCTCATCCTGCTTGGATTTGCCGCCTACATCAACTCGTTTTCGGGCGGGTTCGTCTGGGATGATGCTTCCTCCATTCTTCTGCACAAACATGTGCAGGATCCATCAAAAATCGGCCAGTTGTTTCGCGAGGATTTGCATGCTTTCGGCCGGGGTCAGGGCAATTTCTACCGGCCCATGCTGGCGATCTCCTTCATGGCGGATTACTCCAGAGCCTTCGACGGCCGCATGGAAGGCGGCGTTCCGCAACCCGCCGTGTTTCCTTTCCACCTCACCAATACCATCCTTCACACAGGTGCGGCGCTGTGGCTGTTTGTCCTGCTCGTCCGGGCGGGCGCACCGAGGTTCGTGTGTTGGGCAGCACCTGCGCTCTGGATAGCCCATCCGCTCCACACCGAGGCAGTCGCCTATATCAGCGGCCGGGGGGATTCGATGGCCGCGTTCTTCATGTTTGCGGCACTTTGGTTTGGCTTGTGGGAAACGAGCGGCCGGACACGCGCCGTTGGAGTCAGTTTGAGCGCTGTATTCTTCCTCACCGCCATCCTCAGCAAGGAATCCGCGCTTGTTCTTCCGTTTCTGTTCGTTCCGCTGTTGCTCTGGATGCCGCAATTCGACGGAACCCCGGCCTGCCGAAGCACGCGCCTGGGCCGCCTGCCCGCGCTGGGCGCCATGACAGCCCTGCTCGCCGTCTACGCCGGGCTGCGCGCGACCACCCTCAACTTCGGCTCCGATTCCACGGTGCCCGAACAAAGCGCGGTTGAGCGCCTGCTCCAGACCGGCCAGGCGCTGGCCGTCTACATTAAGCTCATCTTTGTGCCCATCGGCTTGCATATGGAACGGACGCTGGACGGCATCCCGGCCTGGGCCGCTTTTGCGGGGTTCGCCGTGCTTCTCGGCATCCTCGCCGTGGTAGTGTTCGCGGTGCGGAAGGGGCAGCCGCGCATCGCCATGGCCGGCGCCTGGTTTTTGATCACGTGGTTCCCCATCTCCGGGTTGATTGCCTTGAACGCGCCCCTGGCAGAGCACTGGCTCTACGTTCCCCTCGCCGGCATACTCTGGATGCTGCTCGAATTCGTGTGGCTGGCATGTGGCCGGCGCCCTGTACCCTGGCCCGCGATTTTCGCAGTATGCGTATGTTGCCTGCTGTTGACGGCCTTGACCGTCCACCGAAACCGCGACTGGCGGAGCAACGAAGCCCTTTACCTCGCAACGCTCAAAGAAAACCCTCGGTCCATTCGTGTTCAATACAATCTGGCCGTGACCTACCAGGACCTCCTCAACAACCCCGCTGGAGCGCGCAGACACTTCGAGCGCGTGGTTGCATTGTATCGTGAGAAGAAGACGAGTGAAGGGCTCAGCCAGTCTCTTTTCTGGGACGACGAATTGGAAGCCCATCTGTCCCTGGGGGATATCCTGTCTCCAGTGGAACCGGGTAAAGCCATGGAACATTACGCCCAGGTGCTGTCTGTCTCCCCGGATAACGGCAGGGAAGGACTCGTGGGCATGGCCGCCTTTGGCATGGGACGCTGCAGTTTGCAACTCGGGCAGTTCGAGCAGGCCGCCCGCTTCTTGAAGAAAGCAGCAGAACTTCTACCGGAGTTGAAAGGGCAGATTGCGGAAATGATGCCGGGGAGCGCTTAAGTGCTCGTGCCTGCACTTCGAGAAAAAACAAGCACTTGCAGGTATCACTGCTTTCGTTTACAATCGTACCCATGGGGACATCGGGGAACGTGAGGGGGAGTCACAAAGCACTGCAAACCGCCAGACTTCCGGGCACAGCATACCAAATTGCAGAATACTTGAATTTATCATTTTGGGGCGTTTTTGGGTGTCGTGCGGACAAACCCGGGAAAAGACTATAATCTCCTTGCGAGCCTAAAAGTAGGGTATGTAGCCGGTTGTGTGAGTGGCTGAATCTGCCGAGGGGATTTGTTGACACGTGCGGGAACCCGTGCTAGAATGGTGAAACTGAAGGACTTTGTGGTCTTGAAGTGCAACGTCGTCTAACGGAGGTTTTTCCAATGGCTGATGACAAGCCGAAAAAAAACAACGGCAGTGAAGAAGACGCTGGAGGCGGCCGGTTCGAGAGTGATAGCGGCCTGGGGAATCTCCCTCCGTTGAGTGATTTCGAATCGGCGGCGGACACATCGGGCACGAACCTGCCTCCCTTGGATGCGAGCGAGTCGGGAGGCGACATGCGGGAAGATTCCGGCGTGCCCAGTGCGCTGCCGCCCATCAGTGACATCCCCGTCGAGACTCCCGTCCATACCCCGAAGTCTGGTCCGCCGGATTTTGAATCGCCCAGTGCGTTCGACACGCCCATGTCTGCTTTGGATGCGTCGCTCGATTCGCCGCAACCAGAGACAGCGTTTCAGGATCTTGCCGCGGACAGCGATTTCACCCCGGAGACGCCCGAGCTTGGCCCCGGGCCGGATTCGGAGATGGAAACGCCTCTGTTTGACAGCGCGTTCGGCACGCCCGAAACGCCTCACGGCATCGCCGGCACAGGAGCACCCACACGGGCCATGCAGACCCCGATGTTTGGCGGGGATGACGATTTGGGCTTTGATGAAGGGGCCTTTACTCCCGGGTCCGACCGTGGTTTCGCCTCGTCCACCCCGGCGCCTGATTTTGGCACCGAATCTCCCGAGACTGCAGGAGTGGCCGCACCGCCGCCGCAATTTGCACCCCAGCCGCAGATGCCGCTACCCATGGCGGCCGCGCCTGCCAAGGGCGGAGGCATGAACACGATGGCCGCGGTCCTGCTCGCGCTGGTGGTTGGCGCGATCGGCGTGGCGGCAGGCTATTTCCTGTGGCCCACGCTCCAGCCGCGGCTTGGTCTCAGCACCAACCCGCTGCAGGAACAGTACGACCGGTGGGAGAATGAAGTGCCCGGCCTGCAGCAAAAAGCCAGCCAGCTGGCCGAAATCCAGACGCAGCTCGACCAGATCGGCGGGATTAAAGACCCCAACGAACTCGTGGCCGAGATCAAGCGGCTGACGGACGAAAAAGCCGCGCTGGATAAGCAGGTCTCCGATGTTCAGCTGGAGGCACAATCCGCGCAGGAACAACTGGCCAAGGTGCGGCAGGACCTGGCTGTCACAGAGAAAAACCTGGACGAAAAACTTGACGCCTATGCCGAGGCCGACGCAGATTACGAGGAACTGCTCAACCAGATTTCCATCGTTCGGGCCCGTGACAATGGGTTGCGGGCGGAAGTCGAACGTCTGGAAGAACTGGTAGGGCGGCTTGAAGATTCCAACGCCCGGCGCGTGGCCACGAAAGACGCGTTGTCCCACGCCACCGAGCGCCTCGCGGTCACCTTGAAGGAAGGCATGGTTCTGGTGCCCCCGCGCTTTTCCGTTCAGCGCAGGATGGAAAGCCTCACCAACCTGCAGGAAAAGCTCAAGAGCGCGCAGTGGGTCACGCCCGAGCTGCTCGAAGAATTCACTACGCTGTACACCGACGAGCTCGAAATTGCCAGCACCCGCGCCTATTTCTTTGCGCGCATTCCCATGGAGGACCGTTTCGGCGTCACCCACATGAAATGGGCCGAATGCGTCATGAATGGCAACTGGAGCGTATTCTACCGGACGCTTGACGGCGCCAATATCGGCACCTATGAAAACGTGGCGCAGTCGGGCCCGCCCGTATACGAATACCGCGGGATGCTGCCGCAGGAAGTGCAGAAGTCGATTGAGAACACCATCGTCTCTACCCGCACCCCGGATTATGAGGCTCAGGTGCTCGCGCTCGCGGATCGCCAGGCGGAACTGGAAGTGAAAACGCATTTCCAGCGCGTGTTTGATTCCATCGAGTAGCGATCGCCAATTCTTTGCGCCTGTCCCGGCCGCACGGCAGTCCGTGCGGCCGTCTTTCTGTGAGCCGGAAACCAGGGCGTCTTCGAGTGCACGGGAGCTTGAGAACAAGCCGGAGCGAGGTCGCATGGCCGTTGACTTTTTCGAAGAAAGGCAGACGTTCCACTGGACCGTCTACGCACTCCTCCTGCTTGTCTTCGCCGTGCTTTTCTGGACACTCGTACGTGCGCCCCAAACGGGTGAGCATTCGCAGGCGCCGCTGGCCCTGATGGTGTGTGCGTATCTGGTATCCGCGAATGTTCTTTTCATGCGCACCACGATTGATCGGCACGAACTCATGGTCCAGTTCGGCTATTGCTTCCCCATGTACCGGAAACGCATCCCATTGGAGACGATCCTGCGCGCCCGCGTGGTGGAATACCGCCCTGTTCGAAATGCGGGCGGATGGGGCATCCGTTTTGGCCACTTTGAGAAGGAACGCTGCCGCTTCCTCAACTGCCGGGGCAACCGAGGCGTCCTGCTGGAGACTCCCCGGCTCCGGTGGATCATCGGCTCGCAGCAGCCTGAACGCCTCCTCTCCGCACTGAAGCCCGAAGCGGGCTCAGCCTCGGAACGAGTGAGTTATCCCGCCATGCGCTGATTCAGGCGGTATACAAAGGCGAGAATCTCCGCGACTGCGCGGTACAGTGTCTCCGGAATCTCAGTGTCCACGTCCAGGCGCGACAGCACCGCGACGAGGTCCGGGTCTTCGTGAACATAGACGCCATTGGCCCGGGCAAGCTCGATGATACGCTCCGCCAGGAGACCCGCGCCTTTCGCCACGACGCGCGGCGCCGCCTGCTGCTCGGCATCGTATCGAATGGCCGCCGCTTTGCGCCGGTGATCCTTGCGGTTCTCCGCGCTCATGCTCGCAGATCCATCCGTGTCCGCTGCCGGATGAGTTCGCCGACCTCCCGCAGGCGATCGCCTGACCACGGCTCGAACCGGACGCGCGCAGCCTCAAAGCCCGCAGCCGCGAGGGCACCCACAAGCTCTTCCTCTTCAGCGCGCAACGCTTCCAGTGCCTCCGCATCGGCCGCCCGGATGAGACACGTGCAGCGCCCTTCCAGCACCTTCAAGACTAGCCACAGGTCGCCCAGACGCGAAAGCGACAGATCCAGTGCCACGGTGCAATTCCGCGGATCCAGACGCCTCCCTTTACCGGGCCCTTCCCCCACGAAGTGCATCTGCAGCCGCTGGAGGCCGGCGTGTTCCAGCGTGGGGATCTCCAGGTAGACGTACGGGACTTCGAGGCCTCTCAGATTCTGCAGGGCGGCGCCGGTTAACCGGTCAAGCACTCTTGTGGCTGTATCCTGAAATCCGCGAAGCCGGCCTTCACTGCGGAGATAGCGGATAAACGGCTCCTCCTGGCGAACACGCATCAGCAACGCCCGCAGATCACCGTCGGTTTCCGCCAGGATGCCGGCGAGGCGCCCTGATTCCATGGCACGCGCCAACCGGCCTTCAATCGTGCGCCCGGCGCGGCGCCCTGCCTGGAGGATAGCATGCAGTTCCGGCCCGCCGGTGGACACCAGCGCGCTGGACAGAAGAGCGAAGCTGTCAGCCATCTGTTGCGGCAAGGCGCCGGCCTGAGCAGCCTCGTTCATCGCATTGGCCAGCGCCTGAAGGTCTGCGCCCATCCGTGCATCGGAGAGAAACAGGGAAAGAACGCTGCGTACAGCAGCTTCAGTCATCGGCACGGATGGATGCAGCGCGCGCACCGCGTTTTCCGGCGCGGTTAACGCGGGGAAGCTGTCCAGGACGGACGCCACAACCTGTGAAAGCGAAGGCGCGACTCCGGGCTCGCCCGGCGCCGGGGCGGATTGAGGCGTCAGCCGAATCTGGAGGCCGGCGCTCACCCGCAGCACTTCTCCGTTCACGATCTGGCCGGGCTGAAGGTGCGGCTGATCCCCCACAAGCATGCGCGAACCGCCAACCACGATGGAAAGGCTTCCCGGCTGACCCTGCAGCACGGCTTGAAAGACCTGCCCAACGCGCAACCCGGCCGGCAGCCCCTGCGGGGCCGTGACGGGAATCATGAACGGCTGGACCCCTCCGGGATCTGCCATCTCATTCTCCCCGGTCTTTGCGCAAATTCAAAATCAAGCGCACCTCGCCTTTTCCCAGGCCGAGCTCCCGCGCAATCTCGGATACGCTCATACCGACATCGCTGTATTCATAAATGCGTCTCTTCAGCGGCGTGGTATTTGTGCGGCCGTTTCCTCCGGCGCCGCCGGAGTCCTCTGCGTCAGGCTTTGTCTCCGCCCCGCTTTTGTCCAGATTCAGCAGTGCACGAAAGGCGCTCCGCGTTGCTTCCATGGTTTCCGGGGTTTCCGGCGGAGCCGAAACGGGTTCGGGCTCCTCAGCCATCTCCCCGGAATCCAGACCGGCCCAGGTATCCGGCGGATTCGCAGCCGGCTCGTCAGGCAACAGCTGAGCCAGGGTCTCAAAGGAAGCCAGGGGCGCGGGAACAGCATGCTGCACAGCAGGCTGGGCGGCTCCTTCCTGCTCCTCTCCGGCGACGGCATCGCCGGCCGCCGATCCTTCGCGCGCCCGCAACGCAGCCAGCTCCGCTTTCGCCGCGGCCAGCTCGGCAGCAAGCGCGTGCACCGTTTCGTGCATCTCACGCAAAGCGCCCAGCGCCGAGTCCACCACGTTCCGGATGTATTGGACCTTTTTATCCAGGCTGACGTTGAGTTGGCGGGCGAGATCTTTCTGCTGTTCCAAAATGTCGCGCATGGTCTGGAACATGATCATCGTATTGGTGAGATCGTTCTGGCTGCTTCGCGTACCGGCAAACGGCATCCCGCGTTCGCGCATCCGGAAGATTATCGCGACAATGCACACCACAACCAGCACGGCAGCCAGGAAAGCCAACAGGAGCGCCGTCATGTAGAACACGTTGATTCTAACGGAAAGATACTCAAGCATTTTCCGTTCGCCCCGCGCACATCATGCGCTTGCGCCCAGCCGCAGGGCCACGCACCCGCCCGCGGCTTCTTATACCGTCACGTCAAAATGCTGACCGCCCTCATCGGACAGTTTCTTTTTGTCTGCAGCGCCGTATGCAGCGCCGCCTTCTTCTTCCTGCGACTCCGGACGTTGTTTACGGCGCCCGGAGAACGGATTCCGGCGCCGCCCGTCGCGCTCGATCTGGCGGTGCTCCGATTCGTTGCTCTGCTGCACTTGCGTCTCGTCGCGAATGCGATCCTGTTCCGCTGAATCGGCCACGCGTTGCTGGGCGGCCAGCGAAAGGCGGTCGGCGAACTGTTGAATCCGTTCAGCCGCCGCCACCCGGGCCATCTCGGTCTGTAGATCGACTGGCTGAGGCATCTTCCACCTCCCGCTGCCGCACAATTTTCCGGAGCTTTTTCATGGCAGCGCTGTGAATCTGACAGACGCGCGATTCCGTCACTTCCAGCACCGCGCCTATCTCTTTTAACGTCAGCTCTTCGTAATAATACAAGTTTAACACTTTCTGCATCTGTTCCGGCAGGGCGAGGATGGCCTGCACCAGGAGTTCCTGGCGTTCGTGCTCAGAAGCGGCTGTCTCGGGCGTGGGCATGTCACTGTCGGCGGTCATTTCGACTTTTCGTGTTTCGGAGCCTCTCTCGGCAGGCAGGTAATCATCCAGCGAGAGGATATGCGCGGTCTGGAGCTGCATTTGCACATCCTCGACCTGCTCCGCGGCGATTCCCAGCGTCTCGGCAATCTGTTCCGGATTGGGTTCGCGGCCCTGTTCATGGCGCAGTTTTTCCTTGGCGGCGCCGATTTTGCGCGCCATCATGCGCAGGGAGCGGGGAGCCCAGTCCAGCGAGCGGATCTGATCGATTATGGCGCCGCGCACCCGAATCGAGGCGTAGGTCGCGAATTTGATGTTCTGGGCCGGATCGAATTTGTCCACGGCGTCCAGCAGCCCCAGGGCGCCCCAGCCAATCAAATCGTCAATGTCCACGCTGGACGGCACATGGATGGCCATGCGTCCGGCAATGTAGCGCACCACCCGCATATGGCGCACGATCAAATCATGACGCGCGGTTTCGTCGCCGTTTTTCTTCCAGCGTTCCCACAGGCCTTTCTCATCGCTTGGCACTGTTACCGCAGGCTTTCAATACGTTCGCTCGGGCTGACGATCTCGGTAATGCGCAGCCCAAACTTTTCCTCGACAACGACAACCTCGCCGCGGGCAATCAGTTTATTGTTCACGAACAGTTCCACGGGTTCGTCGATGGAATGGCCCACGTCGATGATCGAGCCGGGCCCCAGTTCCAGTACCTGCCCTAAAGGCATCTCGATCCGGCCCAGGCGCGCTGTCACCGTGAGCCCGATGTCCAGGATCATATCGAGGTTCCCCGGCAATTCACGGGGAACCGCCTCCCCTGTTTTGCTCCCCCTTCCCGGGGCGCCAAAACTGTCCCGCACGATATCCTTCACTTCCTCTTCCGTTCCCCGGTCTCCCCGGGCATCCGGCAAAACGGCCTCGGCCAGCGTACGCGAGAACAGCAGGGCGCCGCGTCCATCGTCCACGACGCCGGGCACGCTGTAGGAAAACCGGACCAGCGCCGGCGTGGCGCCCAACGCCGTCATCATCGCCGCTGCGCCGCCGGGAGTGGCCAGGCCAATCTGCACCGGCTGCAGGGTGACCGTTTTGCCGTATTGTTCCTTGAACTGGCCCACGCCTCCGCCCATGCACGGGTCGAACACTTCCGTCATGGCGGCTACCTCGTCTTCTGACAGGGTCGGAGCCGCGACCGCTGCTTCTCCTTTGACGGAGGACACAACGCGGCGGGCATCGTCCAGGGCCGCCAGAAAAATCACCGCACCGCCGCCGCTGAGCGCCGACTGCGCTGCAAAGGGGGATTCTGCCAGGAGTTCGCGCAGCGTACCCTCGGCAGCTTCCTCCGCTTCGCCAACCTGAAACACAGGTGCGGTGGAAAGCATGGCGCCAATGACATCGCTGCATCCCTTCAAGAAGCCCTCGGCGACCCGTGTCAACGCGGCAGCATCCATCCGTCCACTCCCCTGTCAGTCATCATCGTGAAGCACGGCGCTGATCTGTACTGCGCTCTGCTCACCCCGCCGCCCCAGGTGCGCCTTGAAACGCACCAGTCCCCCCAATTCTACTCCTATCGGCTCGTTGATATTGGAATCCAACTGGACGACATCGCCGACACGCAATCGCATCACATCGTCCAGCCGCATTCGGGCATGCCCCAAAACCGCGTCCACCGGCGTTAACGCTCTCTTTGCGGTCCGAATGATGTGGGCGCGGGTCTGAGCGGCAACCTGCGGGCTCAGACGCCGGATAAAACGGGTCTGCTGGGTGATCTGATCGAACACGGGGTTTAACACCACCAGCGGGATGCACATGTTCATGGAGCCCACGCATTCGCCAATATGAAGCTCGTATCCCGCCAGAATGGTCATTTCGCTCCCGGCGACGATCTGGACCAGCAGCGGATCGCTCTCCTGGGTCTCGACACTCAGGTGAAATTCGATGAGCTGTTCCCACGACCGCCGCAGGCTGTCCAGAATCATGAGTACGATGCGGTGTACGATGCGGTTTTCGATCTCCGTCAATTCGCGAGGCTCGGCCAGCGGCAGTCCTTTCCCTCCCAGCACCCGGTCTACGATGGGGAACACCAGCGGAGGACTCAGTTCGATGACGCAATTGCCCTCCAGGGGGTTCATATTCACGACGGAGAGCGCTGTGGGACGCGACACCGACAGAATGAACTCATCGTACGTCAGCTGATCAATAGACACCAGGTCGACCCGCACCACCGTGCGCAGAAACGGCGGCAGCATGATGCTCAGTTCACGGGCAAAGTTCTCGAACAGGCTCTGAAGCCCCTTCAGCTGTTCTTTGGAGACACGTTCCGGCCGGCGGAAATCGTAGATCGTCGTATCCCGGAGCTCCGCGGCAGGGCGTTCCAGTTCCTTGGGCTCGACGTCCAAGTCGCCCTCAGCCACGGCATTCAAAAGAAGATCCACTTCTTCCTGGCTCAGGATGTCAGCCATGCGGAAGCCCCTGTGACGATAGTTTTTACAGTCAATACCTCAACTTGGAGTATAACACAGCGCACAGGAGGGCGCAAGAAAGGCTGATCGGCCTAAAACATTTATTACTAAGTGGATACACGCGAAGAACCGTCCGGGCGAAGTGGCAGAAAAAAGCGTGACCCTCCCGTGAAACGCGCTATCATCATCTTCGTCAATAAATTACTGTGGTACGGTCGAATAGCTTCCCCGCCGGCTCCCCGCCCCCATGTGCTCACAGGGTACCCAGCAGGCGGTTCACCTGCCGCCGCACATGCGCCCCGGCACACGATTCCAGGACGGCCAGCGGATCCAGGCGGCCAGTCACCTTATCCTGAAAACCCTCCAGAGTATCGGTGGAATCGATGGCAATCCGGTGCAGATCAAAGGGGTCGCAGCCCGGATAATTCACGCCATACCGGGTGCTTACGCCAACGCTGAAACCAAACTCCTCCAGCAACATCTTCGACAGGTCGTTGTAATCGAGGATTGAGCCGCGGGGATAGGCAAACGCCCGTGGGGTCTCGTCGAGGCGCTTTTCAATGTAGCGGATGCATTTTCCGATTTCACGGCGTTGTTCGCTCTCATCGAGCTCGGAAAGCCGGGCGTGCGTGAGCGCATGGGCGCCGATCTCGATGCCGACCTCTCGAAGCCGTTTTGCCTCATCCCACGTCAAAAGAATGTCGGTCACGGGGTCGTGCTTGCGCGACAGCCGTCTGCCCATTCCGGCGGGCACGATAAACACCGTGGCGGGGATGCCGAAGGCCTGCAGCACGGGCGCGGCATTCATCCAGATGTCGCGGTAGCCGTCGTCAAAGGTTATCGCGACGCCCTCGACTCCCCGGGCCGCATCGGCGAGCGAGATCACCGTCTGATTTTTCACGAGCCAGGCCATCTGCGCCCGGAACGCTTCCGGCGTAACGTTCATCTCGTGATTCCGGTAGCCGATGCCGTGATAGACGAGGATACGCGAGCAGCCGCGCCGTTTTGGATAGAAATTTCCTACGGTTGCCGCGCCATATTTCACGCCGCGTTTCAGCGCGTTCTTCAGCCGGTTACCCACGCCCAACCGCGGACTCCTTCGCTGGCAACGTTTCCTGCAGCAGGCCGCGGTGGTTTTGCGCAAGCCGGCCATCCGGCAGATGCGCGCACCGGCTCATGAGATGCCACGGTTCTGAAGGGCTGCCAGCGCCTCGCGCACCTTTTCTTCCATTCCCGGCGCGAGCGATGAGGGGTAGCCGTATTCCCAGTAACTGATCACCTCATAGCCGCCTTCCGGCAACTGTTCAGTAAGCGGCAGGTACATGCCCTGGCCGTCGGTGTATCCCAGGGGAATGGTCACTCCCTTTTTCCCGTAAAAATCCTCAATAAAATACCCCCATCCATGCAGAGCTTCGCCCTCGATCCCGATGATGCGCAGCTGATCACCCAGCTGGATGCCGTGCAGCAACAACGGGACATCGGTTGGCAGAGGCAGGCCCCTCTCAAGGTCTTCGAGTGTCTTACGCGCCCACATGAACTTAACATCGCGCGCCCGCCCTTCTTCGGGGGCATTGGCGGCGATGTCCTCGAAGAATTCTCTGCCCGGGGCTGGTTCGAGAGCCCAGCGCATCTCCTCTGATGCCGAGGCCAGCGCGGGCGCGACCGGCGCCAGGCCTTTCCCGACGGCATCAAGCACTTCGCCCGCGACGATAGCGCCGGCTTCACCCATGAGCTCCCAGGTCCCGGGGATCCAGCTCTCGGTATCACGGCCAATCACCAGCGGCTTGGCATCGCCACCGACGCCCTGCAGAAAGAGGCTGCACGGCGCCCCGAAATGCGCGTCCAGCCGGTCCATGGCCGCACCGGGATACTCGGCGGAGATCTCCCAGCCGCTAACCATGGAGGGGTGGCAGGAGATGGAGAACAAGAGGCACACGACTTCGCCCGAGGGATCCTCAAACAGCACGATGGGAAGCTTGTTGTAGGTCGGCCCGCCCGGATTGGGGCGGTTCTGGATGCTGCCATCGGGCATGCGGCGCCGGCGGTTGACCGGCAATTCCGAGGTAGTAACGCCCGCGCGCATGTTCACGGGCCGGGCCTGCGCGCGCGCCGCGAGCGCCGCCTTCACCGTCGCCTGCTCGAGCTGGTTCAAATAATCGCGGTCCGGCGCTTCGTATCCCGCCGAATACCAGGTCCCGGCTTTCGGGCCCACGTGGTTATGCGACGTATTGAGGAAGATCTGGCGCGGCAGCAGATCCATCACCCGCCCAACAGCACCTTTGAACCGGTCGGCATCTTCTCGACCCAGAAAGCACATGTCGTAGCCCATGATCAGAGCCGCTTCTCCCCCATGCTCCAGATACAGGGCCCGCGTATAGATCGGATCGTGTACGCCCGTACAGCCGTGCTCCATATCACGTGTTCCGAAGCCCATCATGGTGGTCCCCAGAGAAGGTGTGATATCTTCGCGCGCGAATCCCGCCAGCATCGTGGCGGCCTTCCCGCCGGGTTGAGACGATGTCTGGCCCTGGGCTGCCCCCACGGTCGCAAACGAGGCGGCCGCCGTTCCCAAAAAAGTGCGTCGTTTCATTCCCTCAATTCCTCGCTGCATCGATTGCACCAGAAAACACGTCCTTAACGCGCTTCGATTCTACTACATTTGCGGCCGGCAACGTACGTGCAGCAGCACTCTTTTACCGCAGCACAGTTCGCGCGGCATTACGGGTTCTTCTCCTCGAACGTGAGTGACGCCGAATTGATGCAATACCGGAGGCCCGTGGGTTCGGGGCCGTCCTCAAACACGTGTCCCAGGTGTGCATCGCAGCGTGCGCACAGGACTTCCGTTCGAAGCATCCCGTGGCTCGTGTCGGTCTTTGTTGCAATATGGCCGTCGTTCACGGGTTGAAAGAAGCTCGGCCAGCCGGATCCTGAATCGTACTTGGCGCTGGAGCTGAACAGGGGCAAGCCACAGCCCACACAGCGGTACTCACCGGCCCTGGTGTTGTCCCAGTACGCGCCGGTAAACGCGCGTTCCGTGCCCTTTTCACGCACGACACAAAACTGCTCCGGCCTAAGCTGTGCCCGCCACTCCGCATCCGTTTTCTCGACCTTTTCTACACCATCCGAGTCCTTACTCATCGTGTGCTCTCCGATTGAAGAGGATCCCAGTGCAGACTTTCCGGGTTCATGGGGCGGCCAGGCCCCGCCGCACCCCAAGGCGGCCATCACTCCGATTACCCCAGCGAGATACAGCTTCAAAAGCAATCCTCCTATTCTGCCGGCACAAGACCTCCTGAAGTGAACCGGAATCCTATGAGCCACTATCCCTGGTAAATGAAAATCCGGACTGGCCCGGCCACGCAGTTCCGGCCATTGCTGAGCACCCGGGATCCATCGCGAAACACGTCAGAACCGCAGCTCGTAGCCGATGCAGACATGGGGTTCGAGGGGGTGGTCCTCGAGTACCGTATACTTTTGCTTTATGAGAGGAAATTCCTCTACAAGGCAGCATGCATACAGGTATTCGATGCCGATGTACTTTTTGCCGAGCAGTTCTTCAACTTCTTCGGTCGGCTTCATGCGAAACCGGCAATGCCTGCCGATCTCCTTCATGCCGAAGCGCTGGTAGAAGCGGGCGGCGTTGCGGTCCTGCGTCCAGTACTCGAGCCGGTATATGCCCTTTTGCCTCGACGCCTCGACCGAGGCCGCGATGAGTTTCGCGCCGAGCTGGTGGCCGGCGTATTCCGGCAGGCGCCCGAATTCGAGCACGTACCCGCCGCAGCTGTCTTTAAGGAAGCAAAGCTCTCCAGGCTCGGTATCGTACTCAATATCGGTCAACCCGATGAGGGCGCCGTCGGCCATGGCCACCAGGCACGTCGAGGGGCGCTTGTACACGGGCCGTTGCTGGATCGTGTAATTCCACGCGTGCGAGATGCTCATGATGATCGCATGCGTGCGCATCCATTGTGCTTCGTCTTCGGGCCGATATTCACGGATCTCGATATCCATACCGTCTGACGCCTCCTCCCGGCCAGTCCGAGCCATTCACCCCGCTCACGGGCACCCTGAAACGCGGCACAAGACCCGCCAGCCGTGCGGACTGCCTGCAGGCCTCATTGTATCCCTCCAATGGCCACAGGATACCGCCCAGACCGTTGAAGTTCATCTCTTATCGGGCGGCAGATTGCGATCGCCGGGCTCACCAATGCCGGAGCACCCATCGAAACCGGACGCAGTGCCGGCTTATCCGAGTCTTTCTCCCGTGCGCGGCCGCTTCCACAAGCCCGGCCACAGGCCCGCGAACACGTGCGCTGTATGCGCTTCTTCGATGACCAGATGGCCGCACCCCGTGGCGACCCGCACGGGGAATGTGGCGCGCGTAATGGTGCCTGGCGGCGCCAGGGCCTCTTCTTCATCCCAGCTCGTGCGCGAAACGTAGACCGCCCTTCCGCGGTGAGTGAAACGCGCCAGCGAAAACGGCACGCAGGCGCGCACCAGCCGGTCCAGTTCCTGTGCGGGCCGCGACCAGTCGAGATGGAGTTCCTCGTCCCGCAGGCGCGGGTCGCAGGTGGCGGCCGTCTCATCCTGAGGCGAGCCGTGTAATTCTCCGCATGCCAGCGCGTCGAGCACGTCCTGCACAAGAGCGCCGGCCGTTATGCAGGCTTTTCTGTATACCGAACCGCCGGTATCGGCGCCGTCCAGGGGAAACGCGTGCTGTAAAAGGATGTCGCCCGCATCAATACGTTCGGCCATTCTGTGAAATGTCACGCCGGACTCGGTCTCTCCCGCGAGGACGACTGCCGAAAATGGGTTTGGGCCACGATGTTTCGGCAAGAGCGAGGAATGGCAATTCACGCAACCCAGGGCAGGCAGTTCGAGCAGCGGGCGTTTTAATATGATGCCAAACCCTCCCACCAGCAGAAGGTCGGGCGCCAGCGAACGGAGCGGCGCGAGCTCGGCCTCATCCATTCGGTTGATATAGAAGAAAGGTATCCTCGCCCGCCGCGCGATGCCCAGCACACTGGTCCGGGGCGTGAACAGCGCGGCCAGAGGAGGCAAGAACCGCTTGTCCACGGCGGAGGCCACGCGTCCATTGCAGAGAAGCGCGACCACCTCGTGCGCTGAATCAAGCACTGCGTTCAACAGCGCGGCGCCGAGGGGTCCCGTCCCTGCCAGGGCTATACGCACCTGCTCTCCTCCTGTGCCGCCAGCGTCAGAAAACCCTCTTCGTGTCGAGCAGCAACGTCACCGGGCCGTCGTTGATGAGCTGTACCTGCATGTGGGCGCCGAATTCGCCGGTTTCGACGGGAAGCCCGGCGCTCCGGAGGCGATGCACCACGGCCTCGTAGAGACGGGTCGCGGGTTCAGGGCGCGCCGCGTCGGAGAATGAGGGGCGGCGGCCTTTCCGGCAATCGCCAAACACCGTGAACTGCGAAATGGCGAGAATTGCACCGCCCACATCGACCACCGACAGGTTGAACTTGCTTTCGGCATCCGCAAAACAGCGCAGCCCGGCGATCTTGTCCGCCATGAGCCGCGCGTCTTCCTCGCTGTCATCCTGGCCCACGCCGAGCAATACAAGCAGGCCCGGGCCGATGCGGCCGGTCACGCGACCATCCACCGAAACGGACGCCTCGGATACACGCTGAATGACCGCCCGCAATGATGCTTTCCTTTCCGCTACCCCTGAAAAACCACAGGCCGACTAGATAACTTGGCGCGCGGAAAGTCTATCAAGGCGCTGCCAGGGCGTCAAAAGCCCTGGCAGCGTCACGTATGTTATCCGCTCTATTGCTCGTAGGGCCCGATGTCGATGGCACCGCCCTGTGGCCGTGGAGTACCGTCAATTGCCGTATCAGGCGCGCCATCAGCGGTCCCGGCATCGACGGCAGGCGAGCCGGGTCTGACACGGAAGTCATCGTTGTCCGCGTCGACGAATTCGGGATCGCCGGACACACAGAGATTGGCTTCAGCAATGTTCGCGTTTATCTGTGCCGCGCCGGTGTAGAGCGTGCTGTTTTCATCCCACACATCGCCACCGGTATTGCCGAAGAACAGACAGTGTTTCAGCGTGACGTCCGAGTCGGTTGTGCCTTCGTATACGGCGATATCGCCATTTTCGAAGAAAATGGTGTTGACGCACACCGGGTCGCAGTCTCCGCCCCAGATCAGCGAACCCGCGCTCAGGCCGCCCGTCTGCGCGGTCGTTGTGTTACGCGCAAGGATGCAGTTGGCGATCGCCGGCGACGAGGCATCCACGCAGCCGATGCCGCCTCCGCCCCATTCGTTGGCGATGCCCGTGCAACGGTTGTCCGTCACGATCGTGTTGACGATGGTCGGATTGGCGCCGGCGAAGCACAAAATACCGCCGGCCCCGAGCGCACCATAATTGTCGGTAACGATGCAGTTTTCGATGACGGGGCTGCATTCCACCAAATGCGCGCCGTCACGAAATCCAGAGCAGGCGATGCCGCCGCCGCTGTTGGCGGCCCGGTTGCCATATATTTTGCAGTTGGTGATCACAACGGTTTCGTCGAGCTGGGAACAATAGATACCGCCACCCGCGGTGGCCGACCAGTCGCCCGGGATCACGGTGGACGCGTCGCCGCCCGTGATGGAAAATCCATCCAGGCGGATATTGCTCTTCTGTTCGATCGTCACCACATGCTTCGCGGGCAGGCCGCCTGCCGCGGCGCGGCCGTCGATGATCACGGGATGGGCATTGATATCCCGATCGAACAAGGCATGCTCAGTCCCTTTGAATCCGCCATACAGGGCGAGGTCGCTTTCGAGCATGATCGCTTCTTCATAAACGCCCTCGGCAACCCAGATCTCGTGGAATCCCGCACCGGTCGCCGCCACGATGGCCTCTTGAATGCTTGTGAAGGCATTGCTCCACGAACTGCCGTCACCCGCGCCTGCAGCGTCTTTGTCGACTCGCAACACGGGCGGCCCGAACGGCATCACATCGGGCGTCACGCGAAGTTCGGTACAGAACGTCTGCGCCTGACCGCGGTCCCGGAATGTGAGCGCGACAAAAAAGCCGGTCCACGTATTCGCCGCGGTCGGGGTGGGCACAGTGGCGAGATAGGTGCCGTCACCGTCAGGATCACGCAGAGTCTGCGATGACCAGATGGCGCCGGTACTGGCGAAGCGGAAGTCACGCATGGTCCCGCTGACGGTGGCGCTCCAGAGCCGCACGCTGATGGGGACAGACGCGCGCTGGGTATGCACACGGATCTCGTTGTCGCGGGTCACTTCCCAGGTGAATGACGGTAAGGGGTAATCGTTCGCAACATACGTGAAGAAACCGATGAGGCTTTCTCCCAGGTCCGTAAGCGACGAGCCCTGTTCGATGCCGTGGTCGGTGTTTGGCATGTAGCGGAGCCGGGTTTCGCCCGGCAGCTCATGCACATAAAACTGCGCGGAATCCGGCAGGAAGAACTGGTCTCCGGTCGAGTTCACGATCAGCTTCGGCATATCCAGCGCCCAGAGATAGGAATAGGGATCCACGATCTTGAGTAATTCCTGCCCCCGTTCCGTGCCGAAACGGTCAAACACGTCGAAATCAACGTAATCCTGCACTGCATAGGAATAGCCGTTGTAGGCCTGGCGGTGATAGTTCATCTGAGTCCGCATGTTCGGCACATCGATCACGAGGGGCGCAATGGCCCGCACGCGATCGTCCGCGGCTCCTGTCAGCCAAGTGGTCCAGCCGCGTTTCGATGCGCCGGTGATCACGAAGTCCTGGATGTTGAATCCGCGGATCGCGCCATAATTCTGCACCACATCCATCGCGGCGACTGCACTTCGGGTCATGGGGAGAAGCAGAGGCCAGTATTCGTCGCCGCCGTTGAGGAATTGATCGAAAGTATAGGCGATGGCCTCGTCTTCCTTCCGGCCGATGCCGTCTCCATGGAATACCAGCGGCTGGTTCGGCACGGTGGGCAGCAGAATCGCCGCAGCACCGGTGCGTGCAACAAATTCCAGTGCAACCGCCCTTTCGCCCGTCACGTTGTTGGGATCGAAGTTCGGCGTAGCCCGGTTGCTGCCGCCGGAGATGATCATCAGCGCGGTGTCGGTCACAAGCGTCGACGGCGTGATCACCACCATCCAGTGATGCCACTCGGCCGGCTCAACTTCCCCGGGCCTGAATGTCTGTGAATGGAGGTCCAGAATATGCGCGGTCAGGAGTTTCCCGCCATACGGAACCGGCACGATGTCGTACACGGTGTAGGACGCGGGTCCGGAATCGTTAATGTAACGTTTGAGTGTGGAAATGGGCCATACGGTGATACAGTCCACCTTCACCTCTTCGTCGAAACCATAGGCATTCGTAACCGTAAGCGACACCGTGAAGGTGCCCGCGTTGTGGTACACGTGAAGCGGATGCCGTTCGTAACTGGATTCGCCGTCGCCGAAATCCCACCGCCATTGCGTGATCGGGGATGGGCCGGGCGCCGACAGGTCTGTAAACTGCACGGGCTGCTCGACCTCGGCATTGTGGTTTTCCAAAGCGAATTCAGCGGCGATGTCGTTCGGGATGACTTCGATGTAGTTCAGCGCCGTGAAGGTGTTCATCTGGCCATTTTCCGCCGTGACGGTAAGAGAAACCGTATAGAAGCCGGTCTGATGGTAGGTATGTACTGGCTCGGGCTCCCCACTGGTTTCGCCGTCTCCAAACTCCCAGAACCAATCGGTAATGGGAAACGAACCGGGCTCAGACTCATCGGAAAACGCCACCCGTCCGCCATTGACGCCCAGCACAGCCCGCTGAACGTCCGAGCTGAACGCTGCCTCGGGTGCGTAGGGCAACACCGTGATGTAGTTCTGGCGGATCCGCGTGTCCTGCCCGTGAGCAGTCGTCACCGTCAGAGAGACCGAGTACGTCCCCACATTGGTGTAGCTGTGGACCGGATCCCTGCCCGAGCCGGCCTCACCGTCGCCGAAATTCCAGGCGTAGCTGATAATGGCGCCCGTGCCTTCGTTGGAGGTGCTGCTGAACTGGACGTTGGCGCCCGGATAGACCTCTACAGCATCCGCCTGAAAATCGGCAACCGGCGCTACGCGCGCGCGGACAGTCACGAAGTGCTGCCGGGTCAGCGCGGCCGTCTCCTCGCCGTTGGAGACCGTCAGGGTGATGGTATACGAGCCTTCCGCAGAGTAGATGTGCGTCGGATTCGGGGAATTGCTCGTAGTGCCGTCGCCAAAGTCCCACATCCAGCTGCTAATCGGCGGAGCGCCGCCCACGGCGCGCGACTGATCTATAAATCGCAGCTCGTCGCCCACGAACGCATCATTGCTGCTGACAGAGAACGCGGCGCCTATCCGGCGGAAGGCTTTGACCGGCACGGAGACTTGCGAGGCCCCCTGAGCCGTAAGAATGATGCTTCCAAGGCTCTCCCCCGCATTCATAAGTTCGCGGTGTACCGTTACCAGGATGGTAGCGGGATCATCGGGCCCTGAACTCGTCCCGGACGACGGGGATACCGACAGCCAGGAGACGCTGCTGGATGCCCGGAACTGACCGAGCGGGACACTCGTGTAATTCTTGCTTACTTTCAGGGGCAGGGCCGTTTCGGTTGCGCCGAAATCAAGCGACTTCGGCGTGACGAGGAGTGCCAGCGAAGCTTCCGGAGCTTTCGGACAACCCGCCAGGACAATGGCGAGCACTACGCCAGCGACAACGGTTGCCGTCAAGGAAAAGAAGCGCATGCCCATGGATTACCCCCCCAGAATTGAGAGTCTGTTTATTGTGTGCAGCCTTTTAGGATGACACCAATACACTTACAACAGTTGCCACGATGCTTCATGATGCCAAGGAGGGGCGAAAAGGTCAACACGTTTTACTGGCCGTTGCCAGGACTATTACAAAATGCCGCAGGCTTTAACTCGTCTGAAATGTCACGTTGCCGTGATTTTCGAATTATGGTGTAGAGGAGATTTGCGAGAGTTGACGGAGATCAGGAGATTACATGCAGGTCTCGCCCAGTTCGTATCCTGCACTGGCATCGGTGGCGCGCACGGGTTTCAAAGCCGCCTCGTAACGGAGCACGCCGGGGAATTTGCGCTTGGAAACATCGAGCAGCTCAAGAACTGCCAAATCAGCGCTAACTCTCGGACTTTCAACGATATATTACGAAAAGGCTCAAAAACCTCACTGAAACGCATGTGTTTCAATTTTGTTCCACGCGGACGGTGTGGAGCCGTCAGAGGCTTCCTTTTATGGATGTATCTCTTTGACATTCAATAAATTACATCCTGTTGTCCGGTTGGCCGGACCACTGCCAGCTTACGACGGTTTGCGGCAGGAATCGTCAGCCAGCATCTCATAGCGGTTGATGCGGCTTACCGTAAACGGGCGGACGCATTCCGCCAGGC
>DAOSJS010000031.1:0-22114 GCA_035367355.1 Candidatus Hydrogenedentota bacterium | reverse complement strand
GTTTGTATTCGTCTTTCGGCCGCGTGACCACCCGCGCAACGGCGTTTGCCGCCTGCGTCCAATGCATATCCACCTTTATATTGTCCGCCGTAAGAAAGGGCTGCGACTCGTCCCTACGATAAAATTCCCAGCGAACAAACTCGCTTTCCCGCGAGACACAGGCGGTAAAACTAGTTGGTTCTCCCCAAGCCACTCGCAGCGAAGAGGCATAACGGCCGCCATGCCAGTACGAATTCGACGCCAACGCGCGGCCCCCCTGCGTTTGCTCCAGCAACACGTCGACAAAATTGAGTTTCAGTGTCTCATACTGGTGGCGCGTGCTCAGGACAGGGTTGTATTCACCCGAGCACGGAACCACCACCTGAGGACTCCTTGTGTGCTGGAGATTAGTCTTAGTCGTCCACGCAGACACCACAGAGTCTTTCAGCTTAGAAACTGCCCGCAACATCACAAGCTCATCAGGCCGCGCCGTGACATACTGGTAGAAGCTGTTCTCCTCGGACGTGCCCATTTTCGAACCGGGAGGAGGAATCACGGTAACCGAACACGCCTCGGACGATTTGGGGACCGTAAGCCATCCCGTCAGAACGAGGGGAAAAGCCGTCGTTTCCGAAAAAAGCGAGACCGAATCGATCTCCTCTTCCAGGCTCCCGTCGATAAGCGAACCGGGGGCTGACCAGCCCACCAGGCCGAACTGGTCCGGAAAAAGCGCTTTGAGATTCTTAATGGGCATACCGCCAGGCACCTGAAGGTTTTTCTTGGCACTGCCCTCGTACGATGTTCCATTCACCTCAAACGTCACCATGTGGCCTGCCGTCCTTATTCACTCCATCTGTCGATGCCGCCACCGATGGGCTTTCCAGTATCTCTCCGGATCCAAAGGACGTTTGTTGACTTCAAACCGGTAACGTTGCTCCACGTGTCAAACGGAATTTCCCAACAGAAATACGCCTTCGTGAAATCCACCTGCTTGGCGGTGCTTCCATCCTCATCAAAGGAGTGCCACCTGAATCTCGGTTTCGCAATAACTTCTCGTGCCTCGTCACTGGGTCTTACAACGAATTTTTCTGCATAGTAACGGATGTCCAGGGACCGATTGAGATACCCCACCGCCAGCTCTCGTGCTCGTTCTCTTGAAACTGTCAAATCAGCAGCGGCTGGCTCAACAACCTCTTCATACATGACGAAATCAATGATCGCACGGCAAGAAGAAACCGTGCATCGGAATACACTGCCCCGACAAGGCAGTCCGTTCAAAGTAAACTCTTTGTGAATAAGCCAGTACTTGCTCTCCTTCATTCCGGGGACGCCAGGATCAAAGGTCTCAAGGGTGATCGTATATTCATCGATGGACGGTGTCAGCCCGTAGTAGGGCAGCATAACCTTCCCTATAGCATAGGCGTCGTCCGCCGTCTTGACGCGGATATCGCAATCGTCGCAAGAGTCTTCAGGCGTGGCTTCGCGGTGATAACCGATCACAAGCTGGCGTCGGTTGTCGTAAGTAAGTGATGCATAATCCCAGCCGGACTTGCTATTGATGCTAAAACGGCTTTGCCTCTGCTCAGACTGCTCGGGACCCTCCTGCGGACCGCCGAGGCCCGGGCGGAGTGTGTAAATGCCTGGATGCTTCACAAGTTCAAGGAATTGCTCTATTTCCGCATATTGATCTGCGTTGACAACGAGCCGGAATTCCTTTGGAACGTCACCGTTACCTGTTCCTGCTTGACTCTCAGCTCCCGCCAACGCCGAAGGCATCGCAAGAGTTGCTGCAAGGAAAGTGGTCAGCATAAGCACACAGCGCATTGTAATGTTCCTTTCTCTACCATTCAGCATAAATCTCGGCTGTCTCAATCCGCCGCCCCCGCATACCTGACTCAGCCCATCAATGCAGCAGAAACAGCGGCAGCAGAAACAGCGGAAGCAGAATCAACAGGCTGGCCTTCTTTCTTCTCATCACGCATCACTCCTGAACTGTACCGCCTCGCGAGTGCACAGGCGGGGGCAATATTAACCCGAGGGCGAACCACTGCGGATCGCCCGGCCCAGTGCGCGAGACTTCGCTGGATTGAGGCGCGCGGGCGGATCTCTGGCGAGAAAGAAAGTGTTATTCGCCTGGGAGGATGGCGTTTCCCGTGATATGCCCCGCAGATAAGCCCATCGTTGCGCCCCTGTTGATGAAACTTCTGCCAGTTCTCGTTTTCTTATAGCTCCCATTCGGAGTTATGTCAAGGGACTGTCATATTTGGTCCATATTCTAAGTGCGCTAGTTTTATTTTTGAGGAAAAGGCTGGGGCTTTTTGCGCCCGGCGCCCCTGACCCGCGTGGCCGGCAGTGGACAGGTGCGATTGCCCTCCGGTTGTAGGGGCGACCCTTGGGTCGCGCCGCCCAATCCAAAACTCCACCCCCGAATCGGCTGCCGCCGATTCACCCCCGCCAGCGGGGGACAGTGCGCCGTGTTTTGCTGGGCGCTCGAGCCTGCAGGCATACCTCCATCAGCAGGGGACACGCGCTTCGCACCTGAAAATCTGCTTTTCGGACTCATGTGTTTCGCGCAGGCAGGGGACAAGTGTACCGTATCTAAAATTTTTCGCGTGCCGGGCTCTTGTGTCCACCGCCAGAGACAATGGAGCAAAAATGTGCCCAGCCACCGTATTCGCCGGTTCCGGTTTTTGTGTCCCCCGCTGGCGGGGGTGACCGCGAAGCGGCCGGGGGTGGACAATAGTGGGCTGGCGATGGCCATTGGGCATGAGAAAGTGGACCATGTTGATTGTATGGGCACGGTGGCCGCCTTGAAATAGGGCAGACACAGGGTTCTGCCCCTACACGCTGCGGAAATTGGGGTTGACCAGGCAGGCACAAGGGTCAGCCCCTACGCGCTGCGAAAACTGGGGTTGGCCAGGCAGGCACGGGGGTCTGCCCCTACGCGCTGCGGAAATTGGGGTTGGCCAGGCAGGCACGGAGGCCTGTGCTCAGAAAGAGAAGAACGCGGGCAAGATGCCTGCGCTACGCGCTGCGTGGACGGGGTGGTCAGCGCATCTGGCGGGGTTTAGCGATTCTGGAGAGGTGTGGCGGCCTGAAATGCCTCAAAGAGGTCCGTGATCCCGGCTTCTTTCGCGTCACCAGCATGAACGACGACCCGGTATGCCAGCGTAACGGGCTCGTGCGCCGGCAGCACCGTGCGGCCGCCGGACGGCCAGAACATGGGCGTCGGCGAGAAGAAACCGTAGTCGCGCGTGAACCATTTTGCCGGATACCATGGATTGAGCGGATGCTGGAGGATCGCGAGCCCTTCGGTTACACCATCGCGCGTGCCGTAGTAATCGCACCACGGCGAGGCCACCCCGAACGTGCCCGTTTCGGCCCGGGCTCCTTCGGCGTTGATCAGCGTGCCGCCCGACGCCACGCTGAGTTCGGGGACCATTCGCGCCGAAAACAGAGAATGGTTTGTTTTTTCAATCTGTATTTGGACGAGGGGATGAAGGACGATCGTGAAATCAATCAGGCGCGTCGCCCGATTCGGGGCGGTCACCGTGATCGTGCGCGTGTCGCGCAGCACGGGCTCCTGGCCCGGCAGTTTCCACAGGCACTCGTCTTCGAAAACGACCCGTTTGCCCTCAGCTTCGACAATTTTCGGCCCTTGTGAGAGGATCTGCCCGCGCTCGTTGCCTTCCTGCCAGTAATTGCCTCCGTTCACCCGGTCGCATCCAAAAAACAGCGAATGATGGTGCGGATACGGTTCGGAGGTCTCCGTGGTGACGGTTTTGCCGGACACCGGTCCGATGACCGGCCAAAAGTAGGGGTATTTCTGTTCCGGCGAGAATTTGTAGCTTGTGAAGAGCGCGCCATCGACCAGGACATCCACCTGTTCGCCGTTCTGTGCCGCGGAAAGCGGCTGGCTCTCCTGCGCGGCCACATGGGGCATGATGAGCACCCAGGATGCCGCCCAGACCACACTGACGGTGTATCGAACGCCGTGCATCGCGTAATCTCCGCTCCGTTCAGACCGCGTTTCCGGAACTACGTAAACTCGACCAGCATGATGACCTGGTCGTCGCTGGGGCGCCGTCCCGCTTCGTGGGCGCGAAGCATCCCGACCAGCTCGGCAACCGCCCTCGACGACTCCCCTTCCAATGATTGAATGGCATCGCGCAGGCGCTGCTCGCCGAATGCCTCGCCGTCAGCGGATCGCGTTTCGACCACTCCGTCCGTATACAGCCACAGGACCGCGTCCCGCTCGATAGGGATGGTCCGTTCCGAATAGGTCCAACTGGTCATTATGCCAAGGGGGATGTCACCCGAGCGTTCGAGTTCAGTCACGGTGCCATCCGGCCGCCGCACAACGGGGGGGTTGTGTCCCGCGTTGGAATAGACCAGGGTGCGTGCGTCCAGATCGATCAGAGCCAGAAACGCGGTCACGAAAACCTGGCCAGCCGTGTGGCCCATCAATTGCCCGTTCAGATACTCCAGTACCCGGGCGGGCGACGACCCCTCGACCGATCCCACCCGCAACAGGGTCGACAGGATGGCCACGATGACTGCCGACGACGGGCCATGCCCCGAGACATCGGCGATCAGAATCAGCCAGCGCGGATGCTGTTTCAGGTCGGTGCCCGGCGGCGCCCCCACCGGTAGCACGTCGTAGTAATCGCCTCCGGCGCGGTCAAAGGTCGATGAAAAGGCCCGGACGCGCATCCCCTGCACCGTGGGCATCGAGCGCGGCAGCAGTGCCCGCTGGATGTTGGCGATCTCGTCGACTTCGCGCTGAATCCAGGCCACTGCCTCGTTCCGTTTGATCTGGTTCCATGCGCCGCTCATGAGCAGTTGCAGCTGGTTGGCGTCGGCTTCGTCGTATTCGAAGGGTTTGTTCACGACCACGGCCATGGCTTCGAGCCGGTCGTGGTCGAGGATGGGCACCGCGAGCAGCCGCGTGATGTACTTCGCGGCCTGGCCGGGCAGCGAAGCACGGTCCAGCACCAGGGGTTTGCGCGCATCCTTGAGCCTGTCCCACATCTCCGGAGTTTCCAGGGCGGCCGCCACGGTCTCGACCGGCAGCGCATCGTCCACCTCGTCTGCGCGCGCCCAGTTGTCCGGCACAAACGCTTCATCGCGCCCGTTGAGCATGCTGACAAACCCCAGATCGCTCCGGGTCAGGTCGACGGCCTTCTGCAGGACAAAGCCCATCATCTCTCTCGGCCCGGATTGACCCATGTCCTGCAGGTTGATCAACGCCTCAAGCCGGCGCGCCTGCACGAGCACGGCTTCTTCGGCGCGGGCCCGTTGAAACGCCGCGACAAAGACTCCCGCCACCAGCTTCAGCAGGCGGATGTCGTCATTGTCCCAGTCTGCCTTCTGCGATATGCCGCTGAATCCCAGGATGCCCACCACCTGGCCACGCCAGAGGAGGGGCACGTCCAACAGGCTGCGCATCCCCCAGGAATCGAGGAGGGCCCGCTCCGCCGCCGCTTCTTCCGGCAACTCGGCAGCGTCACGGATGTACACCACCCCATCGTTCCGCAATTTTTCGGCGAACCAGGTGTAGCGTTCCGCCGACAACCCGGTTTCGGGCCGGTCCGGAGAGACGACGCCGGGCGCGCACCACTCGTGCACGAGGTCGAGCGTCTTGCCGTCTTCCCGCGCCAGGTAGAAATACGCCCGGTCGGCGCCGGCGAATTCACCTACACTGCGCAGCACTTCCTGCATCGTGCCGGAGAGGTCGCCGGTTCCCGCGGTCAGGAAACGGGCGGATACCGACGCGGCCAGCTCTTCCATTTGCACGCGGTGCACGAGCGATTGCTCCACGAGCCGCCGGCGGGTGATGTCATTGCCAATCGAAAGGATCTCGACCAGGGCGCCTGTGTCATCAAAAACGGGGCGGTTGCTCCAGGCGATCCACACCCGCTCTCCGTTCTTGCGGATGTTTTCGTTCTCGTTAGACACATACTTTTCCGGCTCCCGCAAGAGCGCGTCGATGAAGCCCCGAAGATCCTGTCCGGAGCTGTCGACCTCCGGCACAATGGTCCCCACGACGGGCTTGCCCACGAGCTCCTGCCAGGTCCATCCGAAGAACTGCTGCCCATATTCATTCACGAACGTGACGACGCCGTTCAGATCCCAGCGCAGCACGATACTGTTGACGCTCTGCACGAGGTCCCGGTAACGCGCCCGGCTTTCGCGAAGCTCCTCCTCGGCTTTCCTCATGTCCGTGATGTCGTGGGCAAAGATGGCGAGGCGGTCGATCCGCCCTTCCGCATTCGCGACGGGATAATAGGTCACGTCGAAACGGATGTCGCCGCGCCGGTCCTCGAAACGCACGGCCCGCCCGGTTTCGAACGCTTCCTCCAGCCGGGCCATGCGCGCCTCCGCCAGGGCGGGCAGAAAAAGGTCGCGCAGCTTCGCTCCGGTGATCTCCTCACGGTTCATGCCCAGGCGGCGGGCGCCGGCTTCGTTTACGGCCACGAGGGTGCCGTCGCGGGTCGCCAGAAACGCCGAATCCAGCGTGGCGTCCATCAAGGCCCGCGAGGTCTCTTCGCTGGAGCGCAACGCCTCGCGGGACGCCGCCAGGGCTGCGAGCATCACGTTGACCGATTCCGCCAGCCGCGCCAGTTCATCGCGCCCGCTGAGCGCCACCCGCCGGCGCGCATCGCCCGAATCCGCTATGCCCCGCACTTCGCTCTCGAGCGACGCCACGCGCAAAAGCACCGAATACCGGAGGAGGAGCATGACCACCGTGCCGAACACCAGACCGGCAGCGAGCAGCGACGCCATCAAGGTCCGCGCCAGGATGACTTTGGCCGCGTACGCCTCTCGCGGCAACTCCGTGCGCAACGCCAGCGCCGGGCGCTCGATAATGTCATTGACCCGTGCGTACGCCTCCAGCAGCCTGCGGCTCATCGGGCGCACATAGATCCCCGCGGCATCCGCCAGTCCCGCCTGGACCTCCGGGGGCACATCCTGCCACCGCAGCGCCGTGACGGAGCGTTTGAGCAGGTCGCCGCAGCGCGTGGCCAGGGTCCCGTCCGCGTAACGGCCCAGAATGAGCGTCCCCCGGATGGGTCCGTCGAAATTGCTCGACACGATCGGACGCGATGCCACCAGCATGGGGTCTTCCGGCAGGGAGATCAGGCCTGCCCGCGCTGAGCGGGCCGTATCGTGGTCCTGCAGCTCCGGGATCGCCTCGATCACCTCCATGAGCCCTGGCGAAATGGGTTGGGTTCGCCGCTCAAGGAGGTCGTATCCGCGCGCGAACACCACCCGCCCCGTCCGATCCAGGACGACCACCGCGTTCAGTTCCAGCGATTCGAAGGCATTGTTGACGAAGTTGGACTCTTCAAACTCCGGGGTGGGATGCTGCACATAGGACGCCATGGCGTCCCATGCCGACAATTGCTGCAAATGCACATCGAGTTCGTTCAGGCGCGCCAGGTAGGAGCGCCGGATCAAGGCGGTTTCGGACCGCGCCCGGTCCATTTCATAATCGTCGAATCCGCGCAACAGAATGAACCGGACGCCCAGGTACAGCCCCGCCAACAGGCAAACCAGGGTTACCGCGATGATAATGAGTGTTTTCTTCTGTATGGTCATAACGGCAATTCACCCGCCCCCGGATTCCCCGTATCCGCCCGGCGGCAGTATGACAAAACGGTCGCGGCAAGCGGTAGCTTTCCGGCCTCGGGGCATGGAGCAACGCCGCGGAGGACAAGTAAACGCCGCGGAGCGCAGCGCCTGCTCCGGGGTAACACCGCATTCAGATGGTTCATTGCCGCGCGCCCCCGCCCGGCAACCCGGGACACGTCCGCCCGCTGCGCCCGCAATACCGCCGCGTCAAAACGAGACCAGGCAGTGCATGATAAACGTGAACCCAAATGTATCGATTTCTTCCCAGATCCGCTTTACGATGCCGGCATCTCCCTGAATGGGCGGCAATTCAGCCTTTTTCTCTTCCCAGGGGATGCATACTCCCGGCGGGCGATTGACGGAACGGCCCACGTTTGGCGGGGTCTCGGGTGCGGCGGCCTTCTTCCATTCGGCGTTTTCAGCAGGCTCGGAAACGCCGCCGCGATACACACCGTATTCGCGGGTGAATTCGGTCATGGCGCGCATGTTTTCGATTTTGGCGTCGTTTTGGATAATCGCGCTCGCATCCATGACAAAACCACCGTCCGCGCCCACCTCGTCGATCACCTTCTTGCAGCGGTCTTTGACCTCATCCACGGTGCCATAGGTCAAGAGGAAATTCGGGATCCCGCCGCTGATGCAGAACCGGTTCCCGAGGACTTTGTGCGCTTCGAAGATATCCGCCTTGTCAACGTGGTAGATGATGCTTCCCTCCGGAAGCTCGGCAAACGATTCGAGGTGGGCATTCCAGTCGCCCTCGGCGTAAAACAGGACCTGGTGGCCGTTGGCCCATATGGCCTCGATAATGGGTTTCAGCGTGGGCCAGTACAGCGCCTTGAACTGGTCCATGGAGATAAACGGCACGCAGCCGCGGTGCATCCAGATGGTGATGGGCACATCCTTCGCCGGGTCGGCGGTCGCGAGGGCCGTGCTAAGGAGATGCGGTGCGAGCGCCTCACAGGCTGCCTTCACTTTATCCGGCTGCTCGAACAAGTCCATGCTGAGTCCGACGTAGCCGCGCAGCTTGTCGCCCAGGATGTCCAGAGGCGCCTTGAGGATTCCTGCAATGGCCCCGGGCATGCCGCATTCAGCGCGCATACGTCCCGCCTGCGCGCCAAATCCGCCAAAATAGTCCCACATGGCCATGCCGCCCTTCAGAAACGCCAAATTGCTCCGGAACGTCGATGGCGCTCCTGGCGGGACAATGTCTCTCGACACGCGAGGCAGCCAAACATCGAATAGAAACGCGGTCGGATCGGCGATAAGCGCGTCGTATTCATCGGCACGCATGAATTCCTCGCCCTGGAGCGGCTCGAGATACTGGAATCCGGTGTCTGCGGGCACATCAATACCCGGCGTGCCGTAATAACGCAGCCCGATGGCCTGAGTCAGCCCGGTCCAGACATACACCATGTTGCCGACCATGGCGTCCCAATCGAAATCGAGCGCGCACCGGCAGACCGCGTCGAAGGCCTTGCGGTAATCATGCGTCACCTCCTGGCACGTGTAGCCCGCGTATTTCCCCGCAAATTCAGCTACAAAGGGACGGATCGGCACCCGATCGGGTTGTTTGTTGCGCAGCGCCGTCACATAGCGGTCCAGCCGTTCCTGATAACGCAGTTCCATGGTATCCGTCATCTCTAGTCTCCCTGGACTGTGTACACCGGCGCGCGGCGCATCCCATCCTCCCTCACACGCTGTCCCTGACTCCATAGTAGGCATTCAAGACAACGCCTGTCCACTTCCCGGCAGTCTGTTCATCGAAATCAAAGGAGGCCTTGAAATCATGTCCTCCAAAACCCTACTCTCTGTTTTTGACGCCTGTGCCCACGCCGAGCGTCTATCGCGGTACAAGGAGATGCCCGAATCATGAAACCGCTCTTGTTTACGATGATCACACTGTCTGTCGCCGCCGTTCTGGGCGGTTGCGCCACGATTCACGGCGCCCACACGGAAGCCAACATTGCCCAGACCCGCGAGCCGGATCCCTGCATGGGCGATTGGGAAGGCAAGTGGGGCAGTGCCAATTTATGCGCGCAGGTCATTCCTCTGTCCGACAAAACCTATCAGATGAACCTGCTCCCGGCATTCGACACCCGGGAACCCGCCCTGGCAGTGCTCGAAGGCAAGGCGGTCGATGACGGCGTCGATTTTTCCGGCACCGGCGTTAACGGCGACATGAAAGACGCCAAAATCACCATCACGTTTCGGAGAGGACGTATGAACGGCCGCGTTGAAGGCCCGGTCTCCGGCGCCATTGACCTCCATCATGTGGTGCGCCTCTCCCCCACGCTCGGCGCCCGCCCGCCCAGGAGCGCCATCGTGCTGTTCGACGGCGACAACCTCGACCTCTGGGAGGCACGCAGCGTCGACCCCTGGGGCATCAACCTCAAGAAAATCGTGGGCGGTGAAAACTGTGCCGCCTACCTTCGGACCTGGATCTTTGCGCCTGCTCCCGGCAAGGCACAATTCGCCTGCGGCATCGAAGATGGCGGCAAGGTCTGGCTCAACGGCAACGAAATCCACGCCGCCCTCGAAGAGCGAAGGGTCACCCCCTGCTATTACAAAATCCTCGTCGACCTCCAGGAGGGATGGAACACCTTCCTGGTCAAAGTGGTCCAGAATGACAAGGACTGGGCCTTCACCGCCTGTTTACGAGGTCTGGATGCCTCGCCCGTCTCCGGATTCTTTGCCGGTACGCCCGGGCTGGACGTCTATCCTCTCGAGTCGTTTGATGGCAATATGGCGCTCTGGGAGGTCTGCGGCCCCTACGCCGCGGACGGGAAATCCGGCGACGATCTTCTGGACGTAGCCTTCGCCCCTGAAACAGGCGGCGCCGCCGAATGGCACCCAGTCCCCCTGCCGGAACAAACTGAGCCGGGACCTGCCCAATGGCTCATCCTCGGCAACGGGGCCATGGAAGTCCGGGGCGGCAGTATTCAGACCCGGCAGAAATTCGTCGACCAGAAAGTACACGTTGAATTTCGTACACCCCTCCTTCCCGACAAGGACGGCCAGGGACGCGGCAACAGCGGCGTGTTTCTTCAAAACCGCTACGAAGTCCAGATCCTCGACAGCTACGGCTTTCCGGGGGAAAATAACGATTGCGGCGGGATCTACAAACTCGCTCCCCCGCGCGTAAACATGTGCGCGCCGCCGCTGCAGTGGCAGACCTTTGACATCGAATTCCGCGCCGCGCGTTTTGACCGCGACTGGAACAAGACCGAAGATGCGCGCATCACCGTCTACCACAACGGCGTGCTTATCCACGAAAACCAGCCCATCCCCGACAAAACGACCGGCGCTCAGGTGACTGCGACATCCGAGCCGGACTCGCTGTCTTTGCAGGACCACGGAAACCCCGTCTGGTTCCGCAACATCTGGCTCGTCGAACTGCCGCCGGAGGATTGACGCGCGCCTGCGCGAGGCCCTGCCGCGAGTGTCCCGCTGCAAGTGGGCGCCACGCACGCGCCGAGTCCGCGTTGCCTGTGATCAGCGCGTCGTAAAGCGATAGACCGTCTTTTCGAGGTATTTTTCCCCCGGCCTCAGGATGCATGAAGGAAAGTCCGGCTGATTCGGCGAATCGGGGTAATGCTGCGTTTCGAGGCAGAACCCGTAGCGCTTCTGGTAGGCCTTCCCCGCTTTGCCGGTGATGGATCCGTCCAGGAAGTTGCCCGTGTAGAGCTGCATGCCCGGTTGTGTTGTGTAGACCTCCATGACACGGCCGGATTCGGGCGCGTACACCCGCGCCGCGAGGGCCAGCGAGCGATCCTGGCTGTTCAGCACGTAATTGTGGTCATAGCCTCCTCCGCGCCGGATCTGTTCATCGTCCGCATCGATCCGGGCGCCGATGGCCATGGGCGTCGTAAAATCCAGCGGGGTATTGGCCACGGGCGCCAATTCCCCGGTGGGAATCAGCGTCTCGTCCACGGGGGTGTACCGCGCGGCGTTGATCATCAGCTCGTGGCCCAGGATGCCGCCCTCGCCTTCGCCGTTGAGATTAAAATATCCGTGGAACGTCAGGTTGACCGGGGTCGCCTTGTCCGTGATGGCCTCATACGTAATCTCCAGTTCGTTAGCGTTGGTCAGCCAGTAATGCACCGTCGTTTGAAGCGTGCCTGGATAGCCCTCCTCGCCGTCCACACTCACACAGGACAGCTGCAGTCCGACCGCACCCTCCCGATGGATTGCTTTGGCGTCCCATAATTTCTTGCCGAACCCGAGGATCCCGCCGTGGAGATGGTTCGGACCGTTGTTGACGGCCAGGGTGTATTCCTCCCCGTCCAGCGTGAAGCGTCCTTTCGCGATTCGGTTGCCGAAGCGCCCCACCAGGCATCCGAAATTCGGATCGTTGTCGAAGTACCCTTCAAGGTCCGGGTATCCCAGGGTGATGTCTGCAAACGCCCCGGTAGCGTCCGGCGCCGATAGCGATGTCACAACCCCGCCGTAGTTGGTGATCTGCACCTCCATCCCGTTGGCGTTCGTCAGCGTATACAGGTACGCCGTGCCCTGGTCGGGCACGGTTCCAAAAGTGGTTCGTGCAAGATGGAGACCTTTCGCCGCTTCGCCGGTGACGTCCGTGCGCGCGCATCCACCAGCGAGCCCGAGAAGAGCCGCCAAACAGACCACAATCCGCCAATGACCTCTGAACATTGCACTGTCCTCCGCTGCACAGTTTTCTGACGCCCGCCACCAGAATGATGCACGCCGCACCAGTTTTCAACTCACGGCCTCCTCGAACCAGGATGGATGCGTCTGCAGGGACGGCCCTTGAGACGGCGGCTCTACGGCCGCGCCCAACCCGGCACCTCGTACAAACAGCAGAACCCCTCCCTGCGGGAAGGAGAAGGCAAGGCTCAGCCCGAGGTAATTCCTCCATACCAGGCAGAATTGCTAAGAAAACAGGGGGCTGGACGAGGCACTTCCTGGCCCGATCAGCAGGTGGCGCGGCAGGCAAACGCGAGCGATTTTTCAAGGAGTCAACGCATATAATTTTGCAGTCATTCGATAACATATATACATTCAATCGACTACAAACATTAGTCAATTGAATACATTTAACTCAGCTCTCGAAACGTCTCGCGGGCGGCTGCGAGCGTCTGATCGATGTCCGCGCTGGAATGGACCGCGCTGGTGAAACAGGCCTCGAACTGGGACGGGGCGAAATAGACGCCTCGCTCGAGCATGCCCCGGAAGAAAGCGGCATAGCGTTTGGTATCCGAGGCGGTGGCGTCTTCGTAGTTGCGCACGGGACGTTCATTGAAGAAGAGGCAGGCCATGGAGCCCGCCTGGGTCTGATAGACGGGGATCCCCGCGCTGCGCGCGATCTCGCCCAGGCCCTCGGACAACGCGGTCATGGCCTGTTCTGTGCGTTCGAAAACACCCGGCTGCTCGAGGGCATCCAGGGTGGCCAGACCTGCGGCCATGGCGAGGGGATTGCCCGAGAGCGTCCCCGCCTGGTAGACGGGGCCGAGCGGAGAAAGCCGGTCCATGATCCGGGCAGCGCCGCCGTAGGCGCCCACGGGGAGTCCGCCGCCAATGACCTTGCCGAGCACGGTCAGATCCGGCGTAACCTGGTAGCGCGCCTGTGCGCCTCCCATGCTGACGCGGAATCCCGTCATCACTTCATCGAAAATGAGCAAGGCGCCGGCGGATTGGGTGATCTCACGCAATCCGTCCAGATACCCGGGTTCGGGGAGCACAACGCCCATGTTTCCGGCTACGGGTTCGACGATCAGGCAGGCGATCTGCCCGCTATAGGCGGAAAAGGCGTCGCGGACCGCGTCCAGGTCGTTGTAGGGAACCACGAGGGTGCATTGGGTGTAGGCATTCGGCACGCCCTGGCTGTCCGGCTGGCCCAGAGTGGTCAGTCCGCTCCCGGCACGCACGAGCAGCCCGTCCATGTGACCGTGGTAACAGCCGGCAATCTTTACAACAAGCTCGCGGCCGGTGACGCCGCGGGCGAGGCGGATGGCGCTCATGACGGCTTCGGTTCCGCTGTTGACGAAGCGGAGCTTCTCGATGGCCGGGAAATGGCGCGCGATGCGCTGTGCAAGGCGGATCTCGGCTTCGGTTGAGATGCCGAAACTGGACCCGAGGCGCATGGCTGTGCTTACGGCCTCCACGACGCCCGGATGGGCATGCCCCATGACCAGAGGACCCCAAGACAACACATAGTCGATGTATTCGTTGCCATCGGCGTCCTGAATGCGGGAACCGCGTCCGGAGGCGGCGAAAAACGGCTCGCCGCCCACCGCGTTAAACGCCCGGACAGGGCTGTTGACGCCGCCCACCAGAACCTTGTTTGCCTCGCGCCAGAGGGCCGCGGACGTGTCGCGTTTCATGATGATGGATCCCTGTCGTTTTGTGAGCCTGGTTCAGGACACCTTGGGGCCGAGGGCCCGCAGGAACAGGATCGCGAAGTCCAGGCTAAAATTGAACCACTGCAACGCCTGTTTCTCAAAGGGGAGTTCCTGTTGAGCTTTGGCGGGCCGGATTTTCGTCAGAACGTGCAGGTGCGTCATCAGTTGTCTCCTTCCGTGTCTACAACGGGCCTCAGTATAGCTGTATATCGCGTCATGATGCGACGGGATCGCCTTCCTGCAGCCACCGGGCGGCGTCGCAGGCCCAGTAGGTGAGAACGAGCGACGCGCCGGCGCGGACGATGGCGGTGAGGATCTCCAGAGCCGCCCGCTTTTCGTCGAGCCAGCCGTTGGCGGCCGCGGCCTTGACCATCGCGAATTCGCCCGAGACGTGGTATGCGGCAAGAGGGAGGTCAAAACGCTGCGCCGCCCGGGCGATGATGTCGAGGTAAGCGAGGGCAGGCTTTACCATGACGATGTCGGCGCCTTCTTCGATGTCAAGGGCGAGCTCGCGCATGGCTTCGCGGGCGTTGGCGGGATCCATCTGATAGGTGGAACGATCGCCGAATTGTGGCGGCGATTCGGCGGCGTCCCGGAAAGGTCCATAGAAACTCGAGGCGTATTTGGCGCTGTAGGCCATGATTGGGACCTCGTGGAATCCGGCGCCATCAAGCCCGGCGCGAATGGCCCCGACGCGGCCGTCCATCATATCGGACGGGGCAACCATATCGGCGCCCGCGCGCGCATGCGCCAGGGCTTCCCGGACGAGCGGCTCGAGGGTGGTGTCGTTGTCCACGTCGGGCACGCCGTCCCGGTTGGTCCGGATGACCCCGCAATGGCCGTGGTCGGTGTATTCGCAGAGGCAGACGTCGGTGATGACGCACAGCTCGGGCGCGGCGCGCTTGACGGCCTCGACGGCCCTGCACACGATGGCGCTTTCTGCGTACGCCTGCGTACCCTGGGCGTCTTTGTGCTCGGGGATGCCGAACAGCATGATGGCGGGGACGCCGCAGCCGGCCACCTTGCTGGCCTCTTCGGCGAGGGTGTCGACCGAGAACTGGAAGTTGCCCGGCATGGAGGCGATGGGATTACGGACGCCTGAGCCCGGCCGGACGAACATGGGGAAGATGAGCTGGTCCACACTGAGGCGCGTTTCGCGGACCATACGGCGCAACGTGGGGTTCCGCCGGAGGCGCCGCATACGGGTCTGTGGAAAGGTCACGATGAATCTCCCTGGCGGGTAGCCGCCCACTCAACTATAGCCTGAACCAGGCCCGGAATGCTGTATTCCTCAGCTTCGATCGCGGGTGGCATCCCCAGTTCGCGCGCGGTTTGGGCGGTGATGGGCCCGATGGCCGCAAACGCGGCGCGGGTTTTCAATGTGTCCACGCGTCCGGCGCCGAGCAGGTCATGGAAGTTGCGCGCGGTGGACGAACTGCTGAACGTGACGAGATGGGGCGCGAAGGCCATCAGCGCGTCGGCCAGCGCTCCTGACGATGCGGGCGCGACGGTCCGGTACACAATCAGTTCGGTGACCTCCGCGCCGTGTTCGCGGAGTGCCTCGGGGAGGACGCTGCGGGCGATGTCGGCGCGGGGCAGCAAGATGCGTTTGCCGCGCAGCTCAGGTTCGCAGCGGAGGAACTCGGCCAGGAGTTCTTCCGCGACGTATTTTTGGGGCATGGCATCGATTCGCAGGAATCGCCCGCGGACGGCCTCGGCGGTACTGGGGCCGACAACACAGAGCCGGACGCCGTGGAGGTCGCGCGCATCCTGACCGAAGGCATTGAGCCGGTCAAACAGGATATCAACCGCGTTCACACTGGTGAAGATGATCCAGTCGTAATCGCCGATATTACCGAAATCGGCGAGTGTTTCGACAGGCTGGATCTCAATGGTGGGGAATTCGAACACGTCGGCGCCCAGGGCGCGCAGTTGGCTGACGAGCGTGCTGGCCTGGACGCGCGCACGGGTGACGGCGATGCGCTGGCCAAACAGGGGCCGCTGCTCAAACCACGGGATGGTTTCGTGAAACTGGGCCACTTCCCCGACCACGACCACTGCAGGCGGCAGCACGCGGGCGTCAGCGCAGCGGGCGGCCAGGGTGTCGAGCGTGGCCAGGATGGTGCGCTGGCGGCCACTGGTACCCCATTCGATAACGGCCGCGGGGGTGTCCGCGGGTCGACCCACGCGTTGAAGTTCGTCGATGATCGCCGGCAGATTCCTCACTCCCATGTAGAAGACGAGCGTGCCGTTGAGGGCGATATCCTCGAGGGCGGGAAGTTTTCCCGGCTCGTTTCCGGGGCTGTGCCCGGCGAGCAGGGTGACGCTGGCGGCCACGCCACGGTGGGTGACCGGGATCCCTGCATACGCGGGGGCGGCAATCCCTGCGGTGATGCCGGGCACAATTTCGAAGGGGATCCCGTGCCGGGCCAAAAGCTGGGCTTCTTCGCCGCCGCGGCCAAAGACAAAAGGGTCGCCGCCTTTGAGGCGCACGACATGGTCGGCTTTCCCGGCCCATTCGACCAGAAGCCGGTTGATCTCTTCCTGAATGAGCGTGTGGCGGCCGCGTTCCTTGCCGGCGAAGATGCACTCCGCGCCGGGACGGGCGTGCACGAGCAGCTGGGGGTTGGCGAGAGCATCGTAGATGATGACGTCGGCGCGCGCGATACATTCACGCCCGCGGACCGTGATGAGTCCAGGATCCCCGGGCCCCGCGCCAACAAGATAGACCGTGCCGAATTGCCGGGTCATCGCAGCGACTCCAGCAGGGCGCTGGCACCCAGGTTGCGCAGCTCCACAGCGGCCTGGTTGCCGGCTTCTTCGGGGCGATCATGCCTGCCGGCCGTTCTGCAGCGCAAGACCCGGGCGCCATCGAGGCTGCACACGCAGGCGTCAAGCACGAGCTGCTCGCCGGAACGGGACGCCAGGGCGCCGAGAGGAACCTGGCACCCGCCCTCCATCGCCGCAAGAAAGATGCGCTCGGCGGCAACGGCGCTGCGGGTCTCCGGGTCGTCGAGCGGCGCAAGCAGTCGCAGGATCTTGGTGTCATCCACGCGTGCTTCAATGGCGAGCGCGCCCTGAGCGGGCGCGGGCAACATGAGCGTCACGGGGATTTCCTGGGAAACCCGGTCACTGAGGCCCAGCCGCGACAGGCCGGCGGCGGCCAGGATGGCCGCGTCCACGCTTCCCTCGCTCACTTTGCGCAGGCGGGTCGTGACATTGCCCCGAAGCGGCAGGATCTCAAGGTCGCTGCGATAAGCGCGCAGCTGCGCGGTACGTCGAAGGCTTGAGGTGCCCACGCGTGCGCCGGGAGGCAGTTGCTCGAGCGTGAGGTTGCCGGCGCTTACGAGGACATCGCAGGGGCTTTCACGCTTTGGAACCGCCCCAATGCACAGTCCTTCGGGAAGCTCGGTGGGCAGGTCTTTCATGCTGTGGACGGCCAGGTCGATGTCTCCGGCAAGGAGGGCCTCTTCGATTTCCTTCGTGAACAGCCCCTTGCCTCCAATCTGCGCGAGGGGCACATCCGTGATTTTGTCGCCGGATGTCCGAATGACCTGGATATCGACGCGCGTGCCAGGCTCCAGAGCGCGGAGCCCGCTGGCGATGAGTTCGGACTGGCACAGGGCCAGTTCGCTCCCCCGGGAGCCGATGACGATGCGTTCTGGCATTATGTTTCCTTCAACCCAAAGATTCGCCGGACGAGCTGGAGGACGAAACTCGGGTCCTCGGTGGCGACTTCACGCTTAAGCTGGCTCATGGGCCGCTGGAGGATGGCGTTGACAATGCGCCGGGTCATTTGGATCACGGCTTCGCGCTGGTCGCCGGTCAGGTCGGGATGGGCATCCAGCAGCTTCTGGAGTTCCCGCTCGCGGATCCCGTGGAGTTCCTCCGAGATGGACAGGATGGCCGGTTCCGCAATGAGGCTCTGCATCCACTGCACGAATTTTGTGACGCCATCGTCGATCATGCGCAGGCATTGACCGATGGCCTCATGCCGCGCCTTCAGGTTTTCGTCCGCGGCCTGCTTCAGGGCGTCAACGTCGTAGACGTACACGTTATCGAGCTCGTTGACCGCCGGTTCGACGTTGCGGGGCACGGCGATATCGATGACAAACATGGGAGCGTTGGCGCGTTTGCGCAAGGCGCGCTGGAAATGGCCGGGATTGAGGAGCGGCGCGGTGGCTGCTGTGGATGTCACGACGATATCCGCCCGGGGGAGGGCCTCGTCGAGATTCTCGAAGGGCACGGCTTCCCCGCCCAGTTCTTCAGCCAGGACGAGGGCCTTCTCATGGCTCCGGTTGACGAGGAGAATGTGGCCGACTCCGTGCGCGAGCAGGCTTTTCAGGGTACTTTCGCCCATCTTGCCCGAACCGATAATCATGACCGTCTTGTCGGCCAGGTCGATAAAGATCGACACGGCCAGATCGACGGCGATCGACGCGACGGAAACCTTTCCCGCTCCGATTCGCGTCTCGGTACGGACCTGTTTCGCGACGGAAAAGGCGCGCTGGAACAGGGCGGACAGGACCTTGTCGACGGATTCCTGTTCCTGAGCGAGTGTGAAGGCTTCGTGGACCTGTCCGAGGATCTGGGCTTCACCGACGACGAGGCTGTCGAGGCTCGCCGTCACGCGAAAGAGGTGGCTGACGGCCTCGGGGCCTTTGTGTTCGTAGAGCGACGGCTCGAATTCCCGCTCGGAGATGTTGTGCCAGCCTGCGATGAAAGCGCGGATATCGTCGCAGAGGGCTGCCGCGTCTTTTTCGTGGTGGGCATAAATTTCGACGCGGTTGCAGGTGCTGAGGATCACCGCGGCGCCGCCGTGAAGCCGGTTTTGGAGCTCATTCAGGGCCGCCGGGATGGCCTCTGCCGGGAAATGAAGCCGTTCCCGCAGAGCCAACGGGCTCGTATGATGGCTGAGACCGACCGCTACGACGCCCATGTCGAGGGCTCCCAGAAATAATAATACGACAGGTTCAGCACGGTGCGCGCCAGGTAGATACCCAGCATGGCCGAAAAGCCGATCAAGACGGCAAACGCCAGTTTACGGCCGCGGAGCAGGCCGCATTGGCGCCCGTGAAACACGAAGGCGTAGAACAGAAACATCACGACGGACTGCAGGACCTTGGGAGCGAGGAACCAGTGGGGCCCCAGCAGCGCCCGGTCCACCCGCGCCCAGATTGCGCCGGTCAGAAGCGTGGCGGCAAACATCACATACCCGTGGTATATGAGGCGATACAGGCTTTTATCGAGCCGTTCGAGCGGCGGCAGGGCTTGAAACAGGCCGACGGTACGGTGCTTTTTGAGATGGCGCGACTGGAAGAGATAGGCGACGCTGGCCACGCTGGCGCCGAGAAAGAAGGCGTAGGCTAGAAACGCCAGGCCGACGTGCACTGCGAGAAACAGGCCGCGCAGCTCTTTCGGAGCATGGCCGAAGGTCGCGGGTGCAAGGCTGGCGCCGAGAACGGCCAGCACGAAAAGAGCGGGCGTGTAGAATGACGCGACCGCGCGTGTGCTGTCCCGCGCGGACACGAACATGACGATGGTGGCGAAAATGACAAATACGATGAGGGCATCGGCGGCGGTGGTCATGGGGAGAATGTGCCAGGCTGCCCCGCGCAGCAGGAGGGCCAGCAGGAACAGGCCGGCGCCCAGTAAGGCCAGCCGCCGGGTCAGGTTGAGCGCGGCCTCCCGCTTGTTGGCCAGGTACAGGACTGCAGCCGCCGTGGCGCCCGCGAACGCCAGGGTTCCGGCAAACAATACCGCCAGTGTCAGGGTCGTCATGCCGTTGTCTCCGGCTGGTTTTGTGCGATGACCTGCTCGACCCAGCCGCTTCGCTGGGCCGCATCAAGCTGGCGAAATCGCTGATAGCCTGCCTCGGAGGCGAGCTCGTAGGCGATCCGCGCGCGAAGCGCGGGAACTGCGACGCGGGAGCGCGCCTGCCCGCGGGCCTGGCGCAGAAAGTCCAGATACTCCCCGTAGTCCGCCGGGAACAGCGGCTCCAGGTCCTCACGAAGGCGTTTTGCGAGGGCCGGCGCAGCGCCGCCGGTGGATACGGCGATCTGAAGGTCGCCCCGCCGCAGCACGGAGTTGAGATAGAACCCGCACACTTCCGGATCATCGACTACATTGCAGAGAATACCGCGGGCCTGGCAGATCTCCCCGACGCTGCGGTTGGCCTCGGGGTCATCGGTGGCGGCGATGGCGAGAAACATGCCATCCAGGTCGCCGGGTTCAAACTCGCGCTGCACGAGAGTGGCGCTGAGCTCCGCAAAGCCCGGAGCAAATTGCGGGCTGACCACGGTGACCCGTGCGCCGGCTTCTACGAGCTGGCGCGCTTTGGGCAGGGCGATATGGCCGCCGCCCGTCACAAGACAGGGCCGTTCCGCGATCTTCAGGCTGATAAGATAGAGCGACATGCGTATGTACTGACTGTCTGTTTATTCCTGCGCTGCACCCGGTTTGCCGGCGGGCCGGCCCGTTCCGGCGCCGCATCCTAGAAGGATAGCTTCCGGACGGTCCCGCTGCAACCGTAAGGCTGCTGCCCACCGGGATATTCCGCAGGGTGGGCTGGCTGTAACTGGTGGAGGCGCTCGCGTGCGAGCCTTCAGTCGATGCAGCCCGGCATTTCGCCGTCTTGAACCGCCGCCGGCTCACCCGTACACTGAGCAACACGATGAAACCAGGCGACGGGCAGGATCCAGCATGGGGTCCGCCGAAACGTACCAGGGAGACGCACGAGCAATGTACCTTTCCATACGCGATGCAATGGTATCAGGCGACGAATTCCCGAGCCCGGTCGCCGGGCTGCGGCATCTGGCTGTCGAGAACGTTGAAGTACGAATGACTCCGGATTATCAGGTCTGCGCTATGGACTCGAAGGAGATGATCACGCTGGCATCCGACGAGGACGCGAAGGCCTACAAGAAGCATTTGGACGGTCTGGGCATCCGGGCCTGCTGTTTCATGACCGCCAAAGACTTCAGCACGGGAGACAATGAGTCCAACGCGGCCTGGGTCGCCCGCGCCATCGAGCTGGCCGACATCATGGAAATGGCGGTGGTCCGCATCGACAGCGCGATGTCGAAAGAGCGTGAGCTTGATTTCGAGAAGCGGGTGCAGCTGTTCGCGGAAGGGCTTGGCGGCGCACTGGAACGCACCGCAGGGTCGAAAGTTGCCCTGGGCATCGAAAACCACGGTTTTCAGGGCAATAATCTCGCGTTTCAACTCAATGTCTACCAATCGGTGGGCTCGGATCGTCTGGGCGCAACGATGGATACCGGCAACTTCTACTGGCGCGGATATCCCCTCTCCGAAGTCTATGGGATCCTGCGCATTCTTGCGCCGTATACGAAGCACACCCATGCGAAAAACATCAACTATCCCGAAGACCAGCGCGAAATCACCCGGGAACCGGGCTGGGAATACGCCCGGTATTGCTGCCCGCTCGACGAAGGCGACATCAATCACGCCAAAGTCCTGCGCATGCTGGCGGATGCCGGCTACGACGGCGATGTCTGCATCGAAAACGAGTCGGTGGGGCGCTACAAGACGCCCGGAGAACGCATCGAGGTTCTTGAGCGCGACGTGGCGCATTGCCGCGCCATCATCCAGGACCTGAAGCTCCGGTAACCGTTCGGGAAATCTCTGTGGGCGACGAACAGCCGAAGACTGCGAAACCGCCGTGGCGGGGCATTGCCTGGCTCGTTTCGGGCCTGATTCTGGCGCTGGGTGCAAGTTTTCTGGCGCAGCGCTTCGACCTTGGCAGGCGTTTTGCCCTGGATTTCAAAGGAAAGCACGTCATCGGCATTGCGGAGCGGATGGGCGACGATTACAACATCCGCTACGAGCACCCCGACGGCACCATTTTCAGGCGTTTATACAAGGGCACGCTGAGCGGATCGCCGTCGTCCGATGGCAAATTTGAGATCGCCATCGTTTTTGACCCCGGCGAGCCCAGCCAGTTTCAGCCCGCGGGCCTGTCGTACCTGCCCGGCGTTGCCGCGCTGACGCTGTTCATTCTCGGCATGGCAAGCGTGTTCAAGGGGCGCAAGGTGATGTATGCGCATTACCTCGCTGCCACCGGAAAACCGGAAGTCGGAAAGGCTGGGAAACGAGGAGCAGGGCCGGGCAGGGATCCT
>DAOSJS010000030.1:0-22226 GCA_035367355.1 Candidatus Hydrogenedentota bacterium | reverse complement strand
CCAGGCGCGTGCCGGCATCATGAATGTAGTTGTGCGCGATGAGGAGTCCCGGCTGCCAGCCCAGCGAGTAGATGCTGGCGCCATCGTTCATCCGCTGCATGTAATGATGAATGTGATTATGGGAAAAGGTATTGTTATTGGAAATGGACGGGTCCGCTTCGCTGTCGACAAGTCCGAACCCCCAGCCGTTGCTGATTCCGGAATAGGGGATATGACAGATTTCGTTGTGCGCGATCAGGGTTGAATCCGTGTAGAAGTTGGTTATGGCGGGACACCCCTGATACTCAACGCCGATGTCATGGATGGCGTTATTGGTGATCTGGTTGCCGCGATCGTAATCGGCCGGGCTGGAGGCGTGATGCCTGGTGAAGAAGCCAATTTGAATCGCCGATCCGGAGATGTCGTGAAAGTGATTTCCGTTGATCACGTTGTCCTGCGAGCCATCCAGGAATTCGAGCGCCACGGCGCCCAACCGGGTGAATGTATTGCCTGAAAACGCGATGTTGCTGGCGGCGTGAAACGTCAGATTGCCCGGCATTTGCATCGTGGCGGCGACGTCCCCCTTGCGGAGCGTCCCCTGCACATTCGCCCAGCCAAGATCTTCATTGGGGCCAAGCCAGGTGGCGTGCGAGAACGTCAGCCCCTTGAACAGGATGTGATGCACCTTGTTGTTTAGCTGGCCCGCTCCCCGGACCAGGGCCGTGAGTCGGGGGGCGATGACCCGCGCCGAGGCCAGCTGTTCGCCCGCGAGCGGCTTGTAATAGAACACGTCTTCGGCGCGATCCAGGTACCATTCCCCTTCTTCGTCCAGCAGTTCATAGGCGTTTTCCATGTAGAGCGGCCGATCAACGGAGAAGGCGCCCCAACTGTTGCAGTGGCTCCAACAGGGATCTTGCATGCTGACAAGATGGCCGGCGATGGCGCGAACGGGGCAGCGCGGTTGACGCCATTCCACCTCAAACACGAATTCCAGATCGGTGATGTTGTTCCAGTGCTGCATCCCGAGGTCGGTGGTCCCGTAGCCCGCGGCCGTCTTGACCGCGCCGGGCAGGCCGCCTTGCGAACGAGCGCGGACGGCGCGCCGGCCCTCGACATAGAGCTGGCGCGTGTTGACGCCCCTGGCGGGGGCGCGCCAGATGTCGCGCGCGGCGTCATGAAGCGTCCAGCCGTCGATCAGCACGCCGCCGCTGATTACCGGCGACTCACCGGGGTAAGCCTCGTAACGGACCCAGTGGCCATTCCCGCCGGAATCGAGCGGGGTCAAGGTGAGGGGCTCCGCCAGGAAATGCAGGCCGTCCCTCAGGTAGACGACGATATCGTCCGTCATGGCGCCGTTGGCCGCGCGGACCGCCTGCTGGGCTCGGGCCAGGGATTGGAAGGGCTGATCGATGGTGCCATCCGCCGCGTCGCTCCCCGTGGCGGCGACATAAAAGGTCGGCTCGGCGAAGAGCGGCATGATCAATGCAAGCTGAGCGACGAGGCGGATGAGAAACAGCCGAGGGGCGATGGCGGGGATTCGAATGGGCATGACGCGCGCATAACCAGGAGGCGAAATGTGGATCAGCGCATCCGAAAATGTCTGACCCGAGCCAGAGAAAAAAAGTATACATTTTAAGCCGCGGCGGCGCAAGCGACGATGGGATAAGAGGGCTATGGCCCTTGGGAGCGAAAAGAGAAAGACGACGTGGAAAGGAACGGTTTCCCGATCGCCTGCCGCGGCGGAGCCGCAGGATGCCGCGAAAGCCGGAGCTTGATCCTGAACGCACGCGATCTGTATATTCAATCGGACCAGCCGGCCGGGCACATTGAGCAGGCGGCTCGTGAAGTGAGAATCCAAGGCCGAGGGATGGCATGAGGCGAATTGATCATCTTGAACGACTTGACGATACGACGCTCCGACTGGGCGGAAACGGCGACAACTGGCATATGACGTGGGCCGATGATGGCCGTCAATATGTATGTCTTTGTGACGGGACGGGCTGGGACGGAATGCCGCGCGCCTATTACAACAGTCGGCTCTATGCGATTGCGGGGGATCCGCCGTCGCCGCGCTTCGAGTTTCTGCCCACTTACCCCGACCTGGTGAATAACGGGCAGGATGAGGAATTCAGCCGTTACTACAACTTCGGCGTGCTGGCGCTGGATGGGCGCCTCTACCAGTTCCTGAGCACGCCGAATCGGCCCCTGTTGCAACCGGAGCCCCGCTTTGTCGGGTCAAAGCTGATCTACTCGACCGACGGCGGCGCGTCCTGGCGCAATCAGGACGGATCCTCCCCGGTCAGATGGGAGGCCTGGGCCGAGCGTTCGAGAACCAACATGGTCTTCTTTGAGGAAGAGGGTGATGCGTTCTCCCTGCTGAGCGTGCTGCAGATGGGGCGCAATTATTCGCTCAATCGGGACGGATTTGTTTATGTCTACGCCCCCAATGGAAATACGGAAGGCCGGATGAACCAACTGGTCATGTTTCGCGTCCGGCGCGAGGCGCTGCTGAATCGCGGGGCTTACGAGTTTTTCGCCGGGCTGGGTCCCGACGGCGGGGCGCGCTGGTCGCCCCGGATCGAAGACCGGGCGCCGACGTACGAGTTTCCGGCCGGTTACGTCAACCGGGCGATCCATCCCTACGCCTGGCAGCCAAGCGTGGTGTATTACGCGCCGCTGGAGACCTATCTGATGGCGAACTGGGGGATGGGGTGCGGCGACGACGGCATGTGGTTCGGCCGGCCGAGTTACCTGGGATTCTGGTCGGCGCCGGCGCCCTGGGGACCATGGACGCAGGTCCATGAGGAAACGGCGTGGATGCCCGCGGGGGATCGGAACGCGCGCGCCTATCAGCCGCAGATCGCGCCGCGCTGGATTGCTCCCGACGGCCGCTCGTTCTGGCTGGTCTGGACGGACTTTCAGGAGACGAAGGATGCGGAAGGAAACGTCCTCCGGCCGTACTATGCCTTCAACGCGCAGAAGGTGCTGGTCCATTCGAAGTGACCTCGGCGATCCCGAACGGGTTGGTGAAGACGCGGTGCAAGGATTCGCCGTCGCGGCGAAGGATTTCCGCCCGGACGTAATGGCGAATGTGGGGCGTCCTCCGCAAATCCAACGTCGCGCCCGTATGCACAACCCTTCCTTGATCCCAAGGCGTGTCACTGGTCCGGTAGTCCTCAGATGGACTCGTTGACATGGGGGATGAAATCCATCGAATTTCGTCGTGGCCCGCGGCATCAATCGTGATCGTGCCGGCGGCGGGATCCAGCGTAATCGATTTGACGATTGGAAAGACGTCCACATTGACGTTGCTGGAAGTATAGTCGGCATGAGCCGTCGACTTGGTGAACAGAAACTGTCCATCCAGCAACGCCTTGCGCACGCTCGCGGATGTCAGTTCGTCCATCAGGAAGAGATTATAGGAAATCTTCGTTTTGAGTACGTGGTTGTCGTCGTTGCCGAAGCCCCAGATCGGGCGATGCGGCATGAAGCGACTCAGCAGTTGATCCCAAAGGCCCTCGTCGTAGAGTTCATGCTTCGGAGCCGCATTGGTGACTTCCATTCCCACCAGATAAGAGGGATCGTGAATTTGAAAACGTTCAACATACCAATCGAGCGGCTTTCTTTCCCACCATGTGAAGGAATCGGGGAGGCCGGGATGATTCAATATCGCCAGTCCGCCCTTGTCGCGAATTGCAATCAGCTGATCATCCTCCCACACCTCGCGTCCGGTCGCATCCACAATGCCGCCGTATGGCGCATCCCGGCCCGTGCGTTCGTACCAGACTCCGTAGTCGCTGAAGTAGCTGTTGATATGGTGTCTGAACGTCAGTTCACCCGCCTGGATGCCAACCATCCCCAGAGTGGATGGATCACTGCCGCCGAAGCTCGTCCAGGGCCACGTTGTGTTGGCCGGGTAATTGGCGGGAATCGGCGCCAGCGGGTAGGGACTCCATCTGGTTCCTGACAGATTACCATTCAAGACGTGAAGGTTGGGATGGTGCCAGTCGTGATCCGTGATGGCGAGGATCTTGAAGCCGGCATCGCGATAGGCATGGATGACTTCGTCCGGCATGTAGCGCCCGTCGCTTTGCAGCGTATGGACGTGCAGGGCCGCCTTGTAGCGTCCGACGGTCGCCCAGTCGATCGATTGGTACGGGTTTAAGACGACCTGACGTTCTCCAGATGTCAGTTCCGCCGAGCACAGCGAGGAGCACGGGCAGCAGGCGCAAATCGTCAGAAACAGCCATAACACGAAATGCCTCGAACTCTTATTCAGGTTCTGGGACACAGATTGCATGGGCCTGCACCAGTTTGATTTCTGGATATTCGTGGCATGCGGCAGTTTGCTGCACGTCAGGGATTTTCGCTGACTCCGAGGCCGGGGCTATCGCGGCGCCGCATCGGGCAGGCCGCCGTCAACGGGCAGGGTGGCGCCGGTCGTGGGCGTCTGGCGGGTTGCGAAGAACAGGACGGCGTTGGCGACATGGCGTGCCGTGACGCGCGCCTTCAGCAGGTTGCGCCCGCGATAGTACTCCTCGAGCCCGGCCTCATCCAGTCCCCGGGCTTTCATCCGGTCCGGTCCAACCGATGCCCACAGACCGGAGCGCACGTCGCCGGCGCTGAACACCGCATCGGGAGCAACCATATTGACGCGGATGTCGTGCTCGGCGAACTCGAGCGCGGCAATCCGGGCAAGCTGGTGCGCGGCGGCCTTCGTCGCGCTATAGGCCCCGAAGCGAGCGCCGGGCGCAAAGACGTTTTTCGTCGAGATCAGGACGATATCGCCGCCAATGGCTTGGTGCTTGAGCCAGCGACCGGCTTCCGCCAACGTGTTGAGCGTTCCCTCGACGTTGACCTTGTCGAGGCGCTGGAATTCGGCAAGCTCGAGCTCCTCCAGCGCGGCGACGTGCGCGACGCCGGCGTTGACGATCACCAGATCGACGCCGCCCCATTGGAGCCCGAGCGCGGCGAAGGCTTCGCGCACGGCTTCGGGCCGGGCGACATCCATGGGAAGCCCAAGGATGTTGTCGCCGAACTCCGCACGGAAGGCCGAAGCCGTCTGGTCAAGTGCCTCGCCGGCAAGATCGGTCGCCGCGACGCGGCACCCCTGCTCCAGGAGCCCCCGGCACAGACCGTGACCAATTGCCCCGGCGGCCCCCGTGACCAACGCGATTCGCCCGGCGAGCGCACCGGCGGCGGTCGGCGACGGCACTTCCAGTTCGAAAGCGGCGCGCTCGCCGATTTTCAGCGCGCGCGGAGGAGTTCCCCGCGCCTGCTGAAATGAAGCGAGCGCCGCCGCAATGGCATCCCGCGCAGATTGGGGCTCCTGGGCTAGCGCCTCGTCGCCGAGCACGAGGGCCGAGGCTGCGAACCCCTCGCTCCGGCGCAGGAGCGGCGGCCGCCACGGCCGATCGGGATCCCCGGTTGAGGACGAGAGCGCGCCCCGCGCCAACACCACATGCCGGGCAAGCGCCAGGTCGATAGCGCGGGATGGATCAAGAATGGTGTTCACGAGCGGCTCACCTTCCGGATCTGTGGCCTTCGGGTTCTGGAGGAGGTTCGTCCCGGCGCGAAATTCCCATTCGCGGCGATGATGGAGGACGAATTAAGCGCCGACCGGCTGCCGGTCGGCGCGCGTAGCAGCGTGTTTCAGCTCTTCGTAGACTTCCAGGGCTTCCTTGGGCCGATAGCCCTCATGCACGATCTTGCGGACCGCGTGCAGCATCGCGATGGGCGCGTCGCTCTGGAAGATATTGCGGCCCATGTCGACACCGGCGGCGCCGCGTTCGAGCGCGTTCCAGGCCATGGTCAACGCTTCAAGTTCGGGGAGCTTCTTGCCGCCCGCCATCACGATCGGCACCGGGCAGCTCGCAGTCACGGTCTCGAACTCCTCGTCGCAGTAGTAGGTTTTGACGAACTGGGCGCCCAGCTCGGCGCAGATCCGACAGGCGAGACGCAGGTACTTGGCGTCGCGGACCAGTTCGCGGCCGACGGCGGTGACGGCCATCACCGGAATCGAGTAGCGCAGGCCCAGGTCGACCAGCCGCGTCAGATTGTGGATCGTGCGGGTTTCGTATTCTCCGCCGACGAAGACCTGAAGCGTCATCGCGGCGACATCCATGCGGATGGCATCTTCGACATCGACGGCGAGTTCCTCGTTGGAGAGTTCCTTGAGAATCGAAGGGCCGCCGCTGCAGCGCATCACGATCCCGCGCGGGTAGGATGGCGGAATGACCGCGCGCAGAATCCCGCGGGTCAGCATCAGGGCGTCGGTCGCGCCGAGCAAGGGCACGATATTCAGGTCGATGCGCTCGAGTCCGGTGGTCGGACCCTGGAAATAGCCGTGATCAATGGCGAGCATCAGGGTGCGGCCGGAATCCGGGCGGAAGATCCGGGCCATGCGGTGTTTCATGCCCCAATCGAGTGACGATGCACCTTTAAGAAAATATCCGTCCGACCGTTGGGGAATGTCGGGATGAAAGCGCTTGGGCTGAGTGGCGTCTGCTTCCGGCATCTGAGCTACCTCCGAAAATCAAATGGGGTGGATTTACATGGGTTGGTCCGCGGCGGCATGCGACCGTTCAGCGCGGCGGACCCACATACTCGATCGTCACATGGTCGAAGCCCGGGTCGTTCGCGCCATAGAAGATCTCCTTTTCTTCGATCGGGCCGGCGGCCTTCAGATCGAAGGTTGACTCGCCGAGGGTGGGTGTGAGCCCTTCGAAAACCAGCGTATCGGCGCCCGGATCGACTACCCGGTTCAGCGTGATATCGCCCAGTTTCAGTTCAAACGCCGTCTCACCCTTGAAAATTGCATGGTGGATGCCCTTGACGCTGACGGTGTAGGGGCCCTGGCGCTGAATCCTGACGGGCCACCCGACCGAATGTCGCGTATACCACGGGAAGTCGATCAGCGGCTGCGTCGGGTCGCCCAGGGCCGTGAGGGCGGGATAGAATCCCCGCCCCGAGGTTACATCCGCATACCACTTGCGGTAGGCGTCGCGCATCTGCTCCACGACCTCGGGATGTTCGCCGGCGATGTTCGTTGTCTCGCCGGGATCGGCATGCAGGTCGTAGAGTTGAAGGCCGAAGTCGTTTTCGATCAGTTTGTATTGCCGGCCGACGACGCAATACTCGACGCCGGGTTCGGGCGCTTCGACGCGGTGATTCTGGATGAAGAGACAGCGGTCGGGCCAGTCGCCGGTTCCCTGGAGGAGGGGAGCAAACGAGCGCCCGTCGATGGGGGGATTGTCCGCCGCGGGCTTCACCGAGCAAAGGTCGAGCAGGGTGGGCAGGACGTCGATATGCGCCGTCGGGGCATCGATCTCGCGGCCCGCCGCGGATTCGCCCGGCAGCCTAATCCAGAACGGGATGCGAATTCCCCCCTCATAGAGGGTGGCCTTTCCGCCGCGGAGGCCGCGGTTGAAGCGCGCCCCGATCTCCGTCTTTTGCGACGCGATCCGCTCCGGCTCACTGGTGAGATCCTCGGTGAGGCGCGTCGGACCATTGTCGGACATGAAGATCACAATCGTGTCCCGAAAGCGGCCGGACTGTTCAAGGAACTGAAGCAGTCGTCCCATGTTTTCGTCGATCTTGGCGATCATCCCATAGATCACCTGATCGCCCGGCGTCAGGCCTTCGACGTCGCGGAAGGGCGCCACGTACTCCTCGGGGACCGAGACACCCACGATGTCGTGCGGCAGGAAGGTGGCCAGGTAGGCGAAGAAGGGGCCGCCCTCGTTCTCCTCCATCCAGATCATGCATTGATCAAAGATGAGGTCGGTGATGAAGCCCTGGCGCTCTTCGAGCACGCCATTGTGCTCGATCGGGGGGTCCACGCGGCCCTTGCTGACGCCGTCCCAGGTATAGGTTTCCTGAAAGCCCTGATCCTGCGGGCGCGTGGGGGCGCTATAGCCGAGGTGCCATTTGCCGAAGATGCCGGTGCGGTAGCCATTGGCCGCGAGAATTTCCGCGATTGTCACCTCATCGGAGCTCAGGCTGGCCCGGCCTTTCCAGGTATCCCAGGCGCCGGTGCGATAATTGTAGCGGCCGGTCATCAGCGAGGCGCGAGTCGGGGTGCAGAGCGGGCAGGCGTAGAATCGCTCCAGACGAGTGCTTTCGGCGTGCAGCCGGTCCAGATGGGGGGTGTTGAGAACCTCGTTGCCATAGCAGCCGAAATCGCCGAAGCCCTGATCGTCGGTGATGACGAGGAGGATATTGGGGCGTTGGCCCTGGGGCAGCGGCATGCCGCCGCGGGCGCAATGGAGCAGGGTCGGCGAGAGGATGGCGGCGGCTCCGAGCGTTGTGGCCTTGCCGAGAAAGCCGCGGCGGGTCAGTCGGTCCATGACGGCGTCTCCAGTGGCAGAAGATCCCGTTTCCCGCGAGTCAGGAAACGGGGCGATAGCAGGGGGAATCCAGTTCCCTCATGAATTGGGCGGCATCGAGGCGAGGATCATTGGTCGGAGGCGCGCCATCGATGAATGCTTCCATCGCGCTCCAGTCGGGCAAGCCGCTCAGCGTGTCCAGTTCTCGGAGGTTGAACGCGCCGGCCGCGTTGGCCAGTTGCATGGCCCGCGCGGGGGGCAGTCCGCGCAGGAAGGCGGTCAGAAAGCCCGCGATGGAGGAATCGCCGCTGCCGGCGGCGGAGGCAATACGGGGAACATGATAGGCCGGCGCCCACAGTTCCCGGCGGCGCCACGCGTCGGGTTGCGGCCGGGCGGCGGCGCCAAACCGCTCCCATCGATCGGAATCGGCGGAGCACAGGTAATTGCCCCGGTGCGATGCCTTGACCAGGCAGATGCCGCAACCCATTGCGATTGCCTGCCGTCCCAGGCGGCGATAGACCTCAACCGGCACGTGATCGACGAGGTCGTCATCGGGAAACCGGGCCCGGAGGTTGCCATAGCCGTCGCGATCGAGCATGAAAAACAGTTCCTCGATGCTGGGAAGGAAGATGTCGACGAACGGGAGCAGCCGTTCGAGGATGAGGCGCCAGTTGACTTGACCCGAAGGGGAATCGGGATCGGGCAGCGACATATCCAGGGACGTGGTCAGGCCGGCGGCCTTGGCCCGGCGAAAGATGGCGACCAGCTCGCGGCCGTCGTCGGCGTAGAGCGCGCGCATCAGGGGCGGGTAACCCAGATGGAACAGGCGCGCCCGGGAAAGTATCGCCGAGTCGATATCGGCGCTGCGAAAGGTGTCGTTCTTGCCGGGGCAGTGCAGATACATGCGATCGACGCCGGGGGGCGACATGACGACCGTGTAGGAGGTCGTTTCGCCGGGCGAGACATGGATAGCGGACTCGGCGCCAAGCTGGCGCACGAGCGTGACGGCGGCCTGACCGAACAGATCGTCGCCGACGCCGGCCACGATGGCCAGCCGCAGGCCAAACTTACGCATGGCCAACCCAGTGTTGGCGACGGGGCCCCCCAGGTTGATCTTCGCCGTGCCGACATTGAGGAGTTTTCCCGGCTTGAAAATCTCCGTGATCGAGGGTTTGAGGTAATCCGGGAAGGCCGGCGTGATATCGAGACAGAGATGACCGGCGGCGATGACATCGAATTCGGTCATGAATCGGGCCTCCAGTGATTGACAGCGCGATCAAAAACTCCGCAACGCTTATATGACTTTCTCGGCGGAGAGGGCAACCGTAGGGCGTAAATAGTTATACACCATTTTGCCGGAAGTCAAACTCCAAAATCGAGTTGCCGACGGGGCGTCCTTACCTCGCGGGGAGGCGCGATACAGCCAGATGCGGGCAATTTATTCTTAATAAACAGCGGAGTGGAGCATAGAGAAGTGCAGCATGGGGCGTTGTCAATGCGAGCGGATCAAGCGGTTTGCGCCGGCCGATGATATGCATATTTTTTTAATTTTTTTCTTGCGCGCCTTCCTGATTATGTGTATCTAAGACGCAACGACGGCAAAAGAACGCCTGACCCCGGCTCTGGTTGCATCGACTTCAAAGGCTTCCTATGGATTCAAGGCTGGGGGCCGGCACTGGGGCGGGACAAACCACTTCAGCTCAACCGTGCCGCGCGCCCTTTCGGATTCGGGGTTTGTGCAGGGGGCCGCTTCAGTTATTCCATCTGAAGGACGGGGCGGCCGCCGTGTATCGGCCGTGGGAGGGGTCTTTGATTCCCCGGACGGCATTGAACTGAGAGCCTGCGCCGGAACGGCACTCGGGGGGAAAGGAGGGGAGCGACGAACACATTTTATTGGTCTGGTCGGGAAAGAATCGTTCCTCCATTCATTCATGGCGTTTGAAAGGATACATCCCATGGAATCTCTGATTTCCCGAAAGGCAGCCTTCACGCTGATTGAGCTGCTGATTGTGGTCGCGATTATCGCCATCCTGGCGGCCATCGCGGTGCCGAATTTTCTGGAAGCGCAGACGCGCTCGAAGATCAGTCGCGCGAAAGCCGACATGCGGTCGATCGCCGTCGGCGTCGAATCGTTCCGTCTCGACAACAACCGCTGGCCGACCAACACAAATGCCACGTTCTGGGGCTCGTATCTGCTGTGGACGGAGTACATCAATGAGCTGACGACGCCGATCGCCTATCTCTCCTCCAACCAGTTCGTCGACGCATTTAACCCCGCCCGACTGGACGCGTTCTCCCAACCCTTTATACCCGTTGGGTCGATCGGATCCTATTTTTACGCGGACTATTCGGTGGATAAGAACCCCTATAGCTGGGGCTACGGACGGAAGTACAACCAGGGGTTGAACTACCCGGGATTCGACGCATTTGGTCTGTTCAGTTGGGGTCCTGACCGCAATTGGGACCGTGCGCCCAACATGATTGAGCAGTTATCCCCGCCGCCGGCAAAGCTGGTGCAATGGGCGGTGATCGATCTGATTTACGATCCGACCAATGGGACGATCAGCGACGGCGACATCGGCCGGTTCGGCGGCGCCGCGCCCGCCAACACCACCCCGTGATGGGGGACGGCGAGCTGCGGGAATTTGGAGTCTGGCGGTCCCCTTTCAATTCGATGCACAAGGAGAACCATGATGTTCAAGAACGGATACTACTCATGGCTGATCGCCGCGATGGCGTGCGTCTTGACGATTCACGCGGAGGCCGCGGTCCCGGTCAATGGCGTTAGTGGAGAAGACGACGACGGGATGCCGCCGTTCGAGTCGGTTCAGCAGGCGGTCATCTATGCGATCGACAACGGCGAGAACGAAGTCACTCTGGACGCGAACGATATTTCCGGTTGGAGCTTTCGGCTGCTGAACAATGAGGCTCAGCTGAATCCGCAGTGGCCCGACGGAACCTTTACGATTCGCGCGGGCGACGGCTTTTCCCCCGTCGTCACGGGCGGCAACAACTACCTCTGCCCGCACGACTTTCCCAATACCACCATCGTGCTTGAAGGATTCACCATCGATTCGACCACGTTCGGCCTGATTACGTCGGGAAACGTGACCCTGCGCGACATGGAAATCGTGGTCACGTCCGGCGGTGGACACGCCTGCCTGCTGTCGAATGTGAATGGGACGAACATTCACTTTCAACCAGGAACCAAGCTGACGGTGGAGAACACGGTTCTGCGCCGAGTGAACGCCGCCGGCTCGATCATGGTCGGCGGGCACGGGCATCAATCGTATGAGTTCAGAAATTGCCAGTTCATCAGCGATTCGTCCGGGCCAAGCGTGTTGACGTTCGCCGGCGACGAGACCGTCGGCACCGCCGAGGACGTGGATCTGACCGTGGTGGGCTGCACGTTTGATGTCGCGACGGGCGCGCTCAACTATTCCGCCGCGGACTCGTCGACGGCGGGCCTTGAGTTCGTGAACAACGTCGTCCTGTCGGCGGGCGAGCATTCCACCGCGGCCCCGGTGGTGGCCCTCGGCAATAACCACGCCGCGAGCCGGATCGTGCATTCAACGTTCCGCGTGCAGGGGACGGCCAATGTCACGAGCCTGGTGAATCTGGCCGCCACGATGACCACCACGCCAATCAACCTCTCTAACTCGCTGTTTGACGCGCCGATCGCGGGCATTGCCGGCGTGAGCGTCGGCGATGCGGGCCAGGCGGGCGCGTTGACGGGGGATGCCAACGCTTACAACATGGAGACCGACCACGCCTATCAGGTCGCGGGCGCGGATCAGGGCAACGGCTTTGAAGCCGCGAATCGATATCTGCAAAATGCGACAAACGGCGTCTACATCAGCGATGTCAATGGCCGGATCACGGCGGATGCAACCCTGGTCGTGGGCCGGGCCGTTGCCGTGACGCCCGCGGTCACGACCGACATCGATGGGGAATCTCGCCCGCAGGGCCCCGCATCGGACATCGGGGCGGACGAAGTTGCGGAAGCCGGCGGCGGAGTGACCGGCGCCGCGAGATGGACGACGTTTGAGTGAGACGCTTTCCAATGAAAAATCGTGCTGTCAATAGCGGGAACACCCCCGGTGGCTGACGAAGGGGGTGGTGAATCCCAGGCTGGGTGAGAGGAACCCGATCAGCGCAATCACAAGCCTTGGAACGGGGAGAGGAGAAGGAACATGATCAAGCTTCAGAAGGTCCTTTGTCTGGCCGCAATGGGGTTGTTCGGCCTGGCGCATGCCGCCGTCGCGGATGTGTCGGTGAACGGGGTCGCGGGCGAGGATGACGACGGGGCGCCGCCCTTTGAGACAATTGCGCGCGCGGTGCTCTACGCCACCACCAGCACGCAAACGGTCGTCACGATTGACACCGATGGCCCGCTGCCCGGCTGGGGGCAAGGCTTGGATGACGATCCGGAGGAGATCGGGGGTTATCCGGCCGGCACCTTCACCATCAAAGCGGGGGACGGCTTTTCGCCGGTCGTGGAAGGCAACAACAATTATATTCGGGGCACACGCAATCTGCAGACCGAATTTATTCTGGAGGGGTTTACCCTCCATGGCCCCAGCGCCAACACGCTGATGTGCTCCGGAAATGTGACGTTGCGCAACATGACGATCAGCTCGGGATCAAGCAATGGAGCACATCAAGCTATTTTTGCCGTATTCCAGGCCACGAATATTCTGTTTGAACCCGGCACCCAGTTGCTGATCGAGGATTGCAACATATCCGGGCCGCGCGCCTACCTTGGGGGCGTCGGTTTCCAGACAACGATTATTCGCAATTCCGTCCTGAGCTCCACGATCGCGGCGCCCCCGATTCAAGTTCAGCAACGGGATATCGCAACCGGGATGAACCTGATCATGGAGGGCTGCACGGTCAACCATCGGGGAAGCGGCCTCATTTTTGACTCGCAGGCCGGCGCGAGTCTGAATTCCGGTTCGGTCAGTCTTGTGAACAACGTCTTCCTGGGCGGCACGTTGGCCCATGGAAATAATGCCGTCATCGGCATATTGAACAAGGCGGTGGATGTGTCGGTCCGCCATTGCACCTTGAGGGCGAATGACGCGGGCATGGCGATCGCCAACGGGGTGCTGCTCGGGGCGAGCGTGACGACGACCACCGTCGAGATCGCCAACACGCTGTTTGACCTGCCGCACGCCGACAAGATCGGCGTCAGCGTCGGAGACGCGGGCCAGCTGGCGAACGTCAGCGGGGATGCGAACGCCTATAATCTGGGGGAAGCCAACAGCCTTGTCGTCGCCGGCGATCCCGCGACGGATTACTTCGAGGCCACCAGTCGCTACGTTCAGGACAACACGACGGGCACGCGCTTCGTTACTCGCGCAACGGACGGCCTGCTGACACTGGACTTCGATCCCAACAGCGAGGTGTATCATAGCGCGCTGGTTTCCGATCGGGCGGTTGCGTTGACGCCTCCGGTGGCCGATGACATCGAGGGCGAGAGTCGTCCGCAGGGAGGCGCGGCGGACATCGGCGCCGATGAATGGGGATATGTCCCGGCGGAACTGTCAACGTTCGAAGTGCAATAGCACCGGCGGAAGCCGCGGCCGGGGGCGCCGCGTTGGGCGCGCTCCCGGCCGTCTTCGCCTACGAAACCGCACGGTGAAACCACCGACTGCGCAACAGGCAGCGTGCAAGATGATAGCTCGACGTGAGTTTCTCAAAGCCACCCTGGCGGCGTCGGGTGGTCTGGCGCTGGCGCCCCTATCGCTATCCGGGGGGGCGAGCCGCGCCGCCGCGCCCGCGGGCGCCCGACCGAACATCATTTTTTACTTCTGCGACGATCTGGGCTGGGGGGATCTGGGCTGTCAGGGGAATCCCGTGATTCAGACGCCCCGGTTGGATCAGTTTGCCGCGGAAAGTTGCCGGTTCACCGACTTTTATGCAACGGCGCCCGTCTGCGGTCCGTCGCGCGCCGGGGCGATGACCGGACGGATTCAGAACCGGTTCGGCATGGAATGGCTCTGCAACCACACGTTTCAGCCGACGATGCCGATGTATCACCACGTTCCGCTGGAGGAACCGATGCTGCCCCGGCTGCTTCAACAGGCGGGCTACCGGACCGGCCACATCGGCAAATGGCACCTGAGCCTGCTCGAATTCGAGGGCGAGCCGTTCCCGCCCGAATACGGTTTCGATTACTATTTCATCGTTGAAGGCGTGGGCGGCAAGAGTTTCTATGCAAACCCCACGGACTGGTATCGCAATGGCGAAACCATCCCCGGTCGGCTGGCCGACTGGGCCGAGACGATGTATGTGGACGAGGCAATTCGCTTTATCGAGGAAAAGCCGGGGGTTCCCTTTTTTCTCAACCTCTGGACCTTCACGCCACACGAACCGCTGGCATCGCCACAGTCCTATCAGGAGCTGTATCCCGACCGGATGCCCCAGGAGAAGGTCTATTTTGGCGCCGTGACACAGATGGATGCGCAGTTCGGCCGCCTGATGGACTATCTGCAGCGAGCGGGTCTGGCGGAAAATACCATCGTCATTTTCTCCAGCGACAATGGTCCGGAGCACTATGCCGCGCTGGACAATCGTATCTGTCGTGGGTCTTCCGGACCGTTTCGCGCGGGCAAACGCCGCCTGTATGAAGGCGGAATCCGCGTGCCGGGAATCATTCGCTGGCCGGGCGTGACAACGGCGGGGTCGGTGAGCCATGAACCGGCCAGCACCGTGGACCTGCTGCCGACGCTGTGTAAGGCCGCCGGCGCGGCCCTGCCGACGGAAATCACCTTCGACGGCGCCGACCTCCGGCCGCTGCTCGCGGGGGATTCGGCCGTGGAGCGACCTCACCCGCTCTTCTGGCGGATGTTTGATGCCGATCGGCCGTATTTCCGCCACAGCGCCTACCCCAGCCCGCCGCTGGCCATGCGTCGCGGGCGCTGGAAAATCCTCAGCGATTTCGAGTATGCCAAGCCGGAACTCTACAGTCTGGATATCGACATTGGCGAGCAGTGGAACGTCGCCGAGCGATATCCCGAAGTGACGGCGGAGCTGATGGACGAATTGAAACGGATCCATGAGGACGTGATCCAGCCGTATCCTTCGGAAAGATACCTGAACCCGCACGTGGTCGAGACCGTGCCTCGAGTCAAGCCGAGCGCCTGACACCCGGCGGACTTCGGGACGGATAATCGTCGATTCAAAGTCAGAGGACGCTTAACGGATGAACTCCAAGGATCGAATGCTGGCGGCGCTTTACCGGGAAACGCCCGACCGGCTGCCCGCAACCGTTCACATGTGGCATGACTATCATCTGCGGCATTTCATGGACGGGATGAGCGCCGAAGAGGCCTTTGCGGCGTGCGGACTGGATGCGGCGATTACCTTCTTTCCGTTTATCGAAGAGCCAGCCTCGCCTGATTGGAAAACGGAGTGTGTTCCGTCGCAAAACGAGAAGGGCGAGCAAGTTCAGAAGTGCCGGATCGACACGCCGGAAGGCACGCTGCACTACGAGATGGCAAGCAATGAAATCACCACGTGGATTAACCGCCACCCGATCCAGCACGACGAGGACATCTATCTGATTGAAAAGTACCAACCCATCCCGCGACTGCTTCGCAACGAACTCGCCCGTGCCTACGATGCGCTGGGCGATGCGGGGATCATGCGGGGCCTGCTGCCGGCTTTCAACTTTCAAAGCGGCATCTGGCAGGAGGCGGTGGAGTGGGTCGGAACCGAGAAGTTGATCATGGCGGTCTATGAAAAGCCGGACTGGGTGCATGCGTTTCTGCGGATTCTGCTGGAAAAGCGGCTCGCCTTTATCGAGCGGGAGATGAGGGGCGCGAAATTCGACTTGATTGAGACCGGCGGCGGCGCGGCCTCCGACACCGTCATCTCGCCCGACGTGTTCCGGGATTTCGCGCTCCCTTACGACCGGCAGATGCACGCGGCGCTGCACGAGGCGGGGCATCGTGTCGTGTATCACACATGCGGGGGAATGACGAACCTGTTGAACCTGATCCCGGAGAATGGATGCGACGCCTCCGAAACCCTGACGCCGCCGGGGATGGGCGGAAACCTGACCGATCCCCATCGCGTGAAGGCCTCGCTGGGCGCGAAGGTCTGTCTGATCGGCGGGATGGATCAGAATAACGTGCTCAAGCAGGGCGATGCGATGGTGATCCAGGCGGAAGTCCGACGCCTGTTCGAAACATACGGACGCCACGGGGGATATATCATGGCGACTTGCGATCAATTTTTCGATGTACCACGCGAGAGCCTGAGGGCATACGCCGACGCCGCGCGGCAATGCATGTATGCCTGAGGCCACGGATTTCGCGGTAGAAAGTTGTCTGGATGGAACTTCGCATCTCGCATCTCGATCTGGTCATCATTATCGCCTACCTGGCTGGCATCGTGCTGGTGGGATGTGTTGCCGGCTGGCGGCAGCGGCGCGGGATGAAGGTCGACAGCCAGGGCTATTTTCTTGCCGGCAATTCGCTCACCTGGCCGATCATCGGCATGGCCTTGTTCTCCACCAACATCTCCACCGCGCATATCGTGTCGATGGCGCAGGAGGGCTACACCAACGGTATGGCCTGGGGCAATTTCGAATGGATGGCGTCCTTCACGCTGATCATCCTGGCGCTGTTCTTCGCCCCGTTTTATATCCGTTCGCGCGTGCCGACGTTGCCCGATTTTCTCGAACGGCGCTACAACCGGCACTGCCGCGACATCCTGGCCGTCATCTCAATCATATCGGCCGTTTTCATTCATATCGGCGTGACGCTTTATTCGGGGGCGGTCCTGCTCAAGGGGCTGTTCGGGCTGGACATCATGTTCAGCATTATCGTGATTTCCGTGCTGACGGGCTTCTACACGATCATTGACGGCCTGCTGGCCGTCGTCCTCACCGAATCGATCCAGACCGTGATTCTGCTGGTCGGCGCCGTCTGTGTCACCGCCGCGGGACTGTGGCGCGTTGGGGGCTGGGAGGGCCTGACATCCCATGTGACGGCGGTCGACATGACGGTGATTCGCGGGGGAGACGATCCCTCGGGGATGGCCTGGTGGGGAGTTTTTCTGGGATATCCCGTGATCGGCATCTGGTATTGGTGCGCGGACCAGACGATCGTGCAGCGAGTGCTGGGCGCGCGCGACGAGAATCACGCGCGAAGCGGCGCCCTCTTCGCCGGATTCATTAAAATATTGCCCGTGTTCCTGTTTGTCTTTCCGGGGCTCATCTGCAAGGCGCTGGTTAGCCAGGGCGAGTTTGGCCCCGGTCCCGAGGATCCGGCGGAAACCTTCCCGTACCTCGTCAATCACCTGCTGCCGGTGGGGCTGACGGGCATTGTCGCGGCCGGGCTGCTGGCGGCGCTGATGAGCACCGTGTCGGGAGCGCTCAACTCGATCGCGCTGCTGGTCAGTTACGATATCGTGCGGCGCTGGCGCCCGTAGACCTCGGAACCGGCGCTCGTGACGATCGGGCGAGTCGTTACCTTCGTGGCGATGGTGTGCGCCATCCTCTGGTCGCCGCTGCTCGGCACGAAGTTCAATACGCTGGCGCAGGCGGCCGCGACGATGATCTGCTGCATTGCGCCCCCGATCACCACCATCTTTCTGTGGGGTGTTTTCTGGCGCAAAGCTTCGGCAATCGCCGCGGGCTGCACGATGTGGATCGGCGGCCTGCTTGGCCTGATCGTCTTTTTGATGCTGTTTTTTGAGGTCGAATGGTGGCCGATCGGCTTCATGATGGGCGCCTTCTATCTGTTCGTGGTGTGCTCGATTCTGCTCGTCGTGCTTTCCCTCATTTTTCCTCAGGCGCATACCACCGAAAGCAAAAGTCTGGTGTGGTCCAGTTTCTGGGAACCGCTGCGATCGCCGGGCTGGCCGGGCCTGGCGAACTACCGGGTCGTGGCGGGAATCCTGTGTGTCGTGATGGTGGGCCTCTACATCTACTTTTCATGAGGGAGGGAAGAATCGAATGGGTCTTAAATCGGGAGTGGGATTGGCGTGGATGATGTTGACCGTTCTGCTTGGCGGCACAGGATGTCAGCGCGCGCAGGTCATGAAAGGGGAAATGATGCCTCAACGCTACTGTATGATTCTCGGACTCCAGGAAGGAGCATTGGATGAATATGCGGAATATCACCGGGATGTCTGGCCGGACGTGCTGGACGCACTTCGAAGCGCAAACCTGACGAATTACAGCATCTACGTGTTCCATGCCGACGACGGTCTGCCCTATCTGGTCGGCTATTTCGAATATGTCGGAAGCGATTTTGAGAGCGACATGGCACGCATCGGGGAATTGCCCGTGATCAAGCGATGGAACGACACGATGTCCAAACTGCAAAGACCGATTGATAACCGGAAGGACGGCGAATGGTGGGCCGCCGCCGAGGAGTTGTTCCACATGGAGTGACGGCGACACCGTGCGGGACAAGTAGGAAAGTCGGAAAAAGGACAGATGAAATGAAGCATTCCGAAACAACGCCTTCCCTGGAAACGACGGTTCACCCCGGTGCCGATGGGCCGCCATTCAGCCACGCCACGAGCCTGCGGCAGCTTGGCATGATCGTTTCGCACACGCACTGGGACAGGGAATGGCGTTACCCGATCTGGGAGACGCGGTTTCATCTTCAACAGATGATGGATGAACTGATCGCTCTGCTGGAAAAGGGAGTCTATTCGAATTTTCTGCTGGATGGACAGACAGTCATCGTCGACGACTACCTGATGTTTCGGCCCGACATGGCGCGCCGCATCGAGGCACTGGTTCGCGACGGCAAGCTGAGCATCGGGCCGTGGTACACCCTTCCGGACCTGAGCGTGATCGATGCGGAATGCGTCGTTCGCAACCTGCTCTGGGGGCGCCGCCGCGCCGATGCGCTGGGCGGCTGCATGAAGATCGGCTACACTACGTTCGGCTGGGGTCTTCCGGCGCAGTTCCCACAGATTCTTGCTGGCTTCGACATCCGCTTTATCACAATCAGCAAGTATCTGGATCCCCGGCGGCTGGAGCACAATGAATTTGTGTGGCGGGCGCCCGACGGCACGGAGGCGTTGTCGACCATCATCGGCGAGCATGCCCGCGCCGGGTTTTTCTTCAGTTGCTATCAGGACATCCTCGTGGGGCGCCGCTATCTCGGCGAAGACTGGAAATACGACTTCTCCGCCGGTCGCCTGCCGTTTCACCGTGCCGATCCACCGGCCGCGCACCGTGACTATTGCCTGCTGGAGCCGCCGAGAGGGCTTCATCCCGAACTGGCGAACCGTTCAACGGTTGACCAGTGCATGCGCAACACCGACGGCTCGCTGATGCGCCACACGCGATTGATGATGAACGGCACCGACAGTATCTTCCCTTCCTCGAATTTTCCCAGGTTCGTTGAGACGGTCAATCAGGTGGACCCCGACAGGCAGTTCGTCCAGGCATCGCTCGCCGAGTATGTGGACGTGCTGCAGGCGGAACTGCACCAGGAACACCTGCAGGTTGTGCAGGGCGAACTGCGCGACGGTCCCGCGGCGAAGGTGAGCGGCAACGCGCTATCCACGCGATTGTACATCAAGCAGATGAATCGGCGGGCGGAGAACGCGTTGCTGCGCAACGCGGAACCCTTGGCTGTCGCATCCTGGTTGAGCGGGCAGGAATACCCCGAGGAGTTCCTGAACAAGGCCTGGAACTTCATGCTGAAGGCTCACTGCCACGACTCGATCAATGGGGTCACGCTGGATAAGACGGCGCGTGATACGGTCGGCCGGCTTGATCAGGTGCTGGATCTCGCCAACGGGACGACCAATTCGGCGCTACGCTACATCGTGCGCCAGATGAATCTGGTGATCCAGGACGAGAGGGAAACGCTGCTGGTCATTTTCAACTGCCTGCCGCGCCAGCGACGCGAGGTCGCGGTCGCGTACGTGGATTTCCCCGTGGATTGGAATGTCGATCTGTTCGAATTTGTCAATCCCGAGGGAGAGCGCCTGGCCGTTCAGACGTTGAACAATTCGATTATTAACGTCCCGGCGTGGTCCGATCTGCACCGGGCGTTTCCATTTCATGTCGAGCGCCACGAAGTCGCCTTTGATACCGGGCCGCTCGCCGCCTGCGGATATACCGCGCTGCGTGCCGTGCCGACGCGCTTCAAAGACCGAACGAAGGTGATCTGGCATGATCCGGTTCCCGTGAGGAATCAAATCGCGCCTAACTCGAGAACGCTGGAAAACGAATGCGTTCGCATTCAGATCAATGAGAATGGGACCTTTGATCTGCACGACAAAGTTAACCAGACGGTCTACCGCGGGCTGAACTATTTCGAGGACATCGGGGACGCGGGCGACTACTGGGTCAGAACGGAACCCTGCCGCAATCGGACGGTCAACAGCATTGGGTCGCGCGCCCGGATTGAACTGATTGAAAACGGCGAACTGCGGGCATCGATCGCGGTGACCGTGTCGCTGCACGTTCCGGATCGGGACGCCCAGGATGATTTATCGCGGGAACTTGACCTCCACTATCGCGTAACCCTTCAAGCCGGCAGGCCGGAGGTTGAGGTGGAAGTGTGGTTCGAGAACAGGATTCCCAACCACCGGCTGCAGGTGATGTTTCCGACGGGCCTGAGCGACGCCGTGCGGATTGTCGCCGAGACGCACTTTGCGACTAATCGCAAGCCGTTCCTGATCAAGCGGCTCGAGGATGACGCCTTTTACCTCGACATGCAATCGCAGCCGATGGGCCGGTTTCTGGACATTGCGGATCGCGAGCGAGGGCTCGCGATCATCTCGAATTCGCTGACGGAGTATCAAGGCTGTAATGACCAGGAAAAGACGGTCGGACTGACGCTGCTGAGATCCGTCAAGAACGAAATGTGCGCCGAGTTTCGTACCGTGGCGGAAAACGCGGATGAGAACGGCGGGCAGTGCTTCGGCCGTCATCGGGCAAGCTACACGCTGCTGGCGCACGGCGCGGACGCGACGCAGGCCCTCATCGCGCAATTGGCCGACCGACACGGGACGCCGCTGGTTATGGTGCAAACCATGGCAAACACGGGGCCGTTGCCCGGGACCCGATTCAGCTGGTTCGAATTGATCGGCGAGCGCGTTCGTCTATCGACGATCAAGCGCGCCCATGATCGACCGAGTGTAATCGTCAGGCTGTATAATCCGACGGACGCCGAAGCGTGTGCGGAACTGCGCTCGGCCATGCGGCTGACGGCCTCCTGGATCACGGACCTGAATGAAGAGCGGAAGCGCGAACTTGAAATTCTGAACGACCGGCAGGTTCGACTGACGCTGGAGCACCACAAGATTGCGACCGTGGAACTGGTTGTCGACCGCGACTGATGCAGACACAGCACGCGCATTCGAAGTAAGGAGGAACCGGACGATGAAACGGTCAACCATCAACCGCTACATCCGGGCGACCGAGGCCTTTTTTGCGGAGCGGCAATTCCACCTTCCCGATTTTGGCCACTGGACTCCCGAAGACTGGCGTCAAAAAGGGCCCGAGACAAGGGAAATTGCCGAATGCCAATTGGGATGGGACGTCACCGACTTTGGGCTGGGAGATTTCGAGAAAACGGGTCTGGTGGCCTTTACGGTCCGTAATGGGCTCAACCAACAACTTTCGGCGGGAGGGAAACCCTACTGTGAGAAGATCATGCGGGTGGGTGAGGCTCAGGTGACGCCATGGCATTTTCATTGGAATAAGATGGAAGACATTATCAATCGCGGGGGAGGAAACCTGATTATCGCTGTGGCGAATGTCAGCGAGGACGAGGGGCTTGCCGGCACGCCCGTGGAATTGTCGATCGACGGCGTCAGACATACGGTCCCGGCCAGGACGGAAGTGTCATTTGCGCCCGGCCAGAGTCTCACGATTCCCCCCTATTTGTATCATGCGTTCTGGGCGGAACCGGGCTCGGGACCCGTGCTGTG
>DAOSJS010000029.1:0-22582 GCA_035367355.1 Candidatus Hydrogenedentota bacterium | reverse complement strand
GGAAAACCGGTCACGGTCGCCATGTTCGATTCTCCAGACAATCCGCGCCATCCCGCCTGGTGGTTTACCATGAGCACCCCCTTCGACTACATTTCCGCTACTCTGAACCTGTATCGTGAACCCATGGAACTGAAGGCAGGCGCACCGCTCCGGCTGCGATACGGCGTGGCTCTCTGGGATGGCCATGTCGGCGCGGCGGAAGTCGAAGCAATGTATCAGAAATGGCGAACAGCCCACGTATCGGCAGAAAATCAGTAAGTTTGTGAAGCGCAGAGAGCACGGGCCCGCTTCGAGCACAGGAGGAACACAACGTGGACAGCAGCATGCACATGGAGAGAGGATCTTCGTTGAGCCGGCGGAAATTTATCGGGCGGAGCGCCTCGCTTGCCGCCGGTATGGCAGTCCTGAATGCGGCGCCCGCCATCGCTCAGACAACCGCAAGTGCCAACGAAAAGCTGGGCGTGGGCATCATCGGGTGCGGCGGCCGTGGCACGGGCCATCTGGGCACGTGGCAATGGCTCAACGGCGACGGCGGCAACGTTGAGATTGTGGCCTTGTGTGACGTGTACCGGCCGCGCCTCAACAAGGCCGCCGCGGCAGCCGCCAATGCAAAGACCTATATGGATTACCGGGAATTGCTCGCTGATCCGAATGTGGACATCGTCAGCATCGCAACCCCCGATCACCACCATGGCCAGCAGGCCATCGACGCCATGCGCGCGGGGAAGGATGTCTATTGCGAAAAACCCCTGACCCACTGGAACCAGTTCGAGGTCGCCCGGGACATCGCGCGCACCGCACGCGAAACCGGCCGCGTGTTTCAGCTCGGCACCCAGGGCATGTCTGACCCGGCCTGGTGGCAGATGAAGGCCCTGGTTCAGGAAGGGCTGATCGGTCAACCGCTCCATGCCGAATGCGGCATCTTTCGCGTGGGCGACTATGGCGAGCGCGGCATGCCCATCGACGATCCCGAGGCCCGGCCTGGCCCGGACCTGAACTGGGACGCCTTCCTCGGAGATCGCCCAAAGCGCGACTTTGATGCCAGCCGTTTTTTCCGCTGGCGCATGTACGAGGACTATGCCGGCGGGCCGAGCACCGACCTCTTCCCCCATTCGTTTACGCCGGTGACCACGATGCTGGACCTCAAAGCGCCCGCGTATGCCGTAGGAACGGGAGGCATCTACCGGTATTCTTTGAGCGAAACACAAAAAATTGACCCCGGCGAAACGGTTGAGCGCGAGATTCCCGACACATTCAACATGCTGGTCGACTATCCCGGCGGCATCACCTGTGCGCTCCTGGGATCGCAAGGCAACGGCTACCAGGGTACGGGCGAGCGGGGTTCAGGAACCAAGGTGCCGGTATTGCGCGGATGGGAAGGCACGCTGACCATTCAGGGCACCGACATCGTGTTCGAACCAACGGATTTCAAGGTTAAAGAGGCGCAGCGGTACCCCATCGAGGGCTATGAGAACATGGGCGAGTACTTCCGCAACTTCGTCGAATGCGTGCGCGCCGGCAACCCCGAAACGCAGAGTCCGGCCGAGCGCGCCTACCACACCCAGGCCGCGTTGATTATGGGTTATCTCGCGCTGCGCGAAGGAAAAACCATCCGCTTCGATCCCGACAAGGAAACGCTGATTATTTAGGACCGGAGAAACGGGTTCCAGCTACCGTACGCAGGCTGCGCTGCGCCAGTCCGGGTGAATGTGTGCGTCGCCACGTGCTGCCTGTGGACAACAGAAATTTGACTCCGCACCTTGGGATTTTGCATAATTCGGCCCGTGCGCGAAGGAAGATGTTTCGCTATTCCGCGCATAATTGAAACGGACACAACGCAGCCACTGCGTAGAGCGTACGAACGGAGGAATCGACCGTGGCGAAGAAAGAAAACCGCATGCAGGTTATCCTGGAGTGCACGGAAGCACCGGGCACTTCGCGGTATCACACATTCAAGAACGTGCGTAACACCACAGGACGGCTGGAACTGAAAAAATACAACCCGCGCCTGCGTAAGCACACGGTCCACCGCGAAAAGAAATAGCGCCGGCCAGTCTGACACACGAGTCGCCGCTGCGAGGTCTTGCACGAGCCTCCAGCGGCGCTTTTTATGTGTTCCGCCCGCGGGTGCGCACCCAGGCGCGCGCGAGGCGTTCGCCCGCTAAAGCCAGCAGTTCAGGCGCACGCGCCATCGCCTCCTCGATCGACACCGTGCCCGCCACGAGCGGGATCACCTCGCCTATCCCACAACCGTGCACGGCTTCATGGCCAGGTCCCAGGCTTCCCGCTATCGCGACGACCGGAACGCCCAGTTGACGCGCCACTCTGGCAACTCCCGCCGGCGTCTTGCCGTGCGGCGTCTGTCCATCGATACGGCCCTCACCGGTAATGACCAGATCTGCCCCGGCAAGCCTCGACTTCAAACGGCAGGCTCCCGCCACAAGATTCACCCCGGGCTGCAAGACTCCCCCCGCAAAGGCTATCAGGCCGGCGCCTAATCCTCCCGCCGCCCCCGCACCGGGCACATCGAGCACGGGCACGCCCAATTGTGCCTCAATCAACTCTCCGAAGTGCAGAAGCGCGGCATCCAGCTCGTCAACCATTGCGGGCGTGGCGCCTTTTTGCGGACCGTACACCCGGCTCGCGCCCCTCGGGCCGCAGAGGGGGTTGTCAACGTCGCACGCCACATCGAGCACACACTCCTGAAGGCGAGAATGCCGCCGCGACAGATCGATGGCTGCCAAATGTGCCAGCGCTGCCCCGCCCAGGGGCAATTCCTGGCCAGAGCCATCCCGCAACGAGACGCCGAGCGCCTGGGCTGCGCCCGCGCCGCCATCGTTGGTCGCACTGCCCCCGATCCCGATGATGATCCGGGAGACTCCGCGCTCCAGCGCGTCGCGAATCAATTCACCCGTCCCATACGTCGTGGCAATGCGTGGGTCACGCGCTTCGGGACGTACGAGTGAAAGACCAGACGCAGCCGCCATCTCGATTACGGCGCCTCCCGCGTTGCCGAGCAGCCCGTACCGGGCAAGCACCGGCGCGCCCATCGGCCCGGTCACAGTCACTTCAACGATGTGGCCGCCGGTCGCTGCAACCAGGGCATCGACCGTGCCCTCCCCCCCATCCGCCATGGGAACACAGACCGTCTCGCAATCTGGAAGGGCGCGCCGCACGCCTTCGGCGATTGCTTCGGCCACATCGGCGGCGGAAAGGCATTCCTTAAACGAATCCGGTGCAATGGCGATCTTCATCAGACTTCCCCGGGGACATATAAGCCATTCGGTGCGGGCCCCTTAAAGCGCGATTGTGCCACCGGCATGAAGATTCCACAAACCGCCGTGCTATGATGCTCCGTGCAGCAGAATGGTATCTGTAATCCCTGGAAGGGCTGATATACCTGACTATTTCAAGCCAGCACGCGAGCAAAACCCATGTGCGATGACAAATCGGGAGCTTGGGCGCAAAACGGCGCGAAAGCGGGCCGTTTGAAGGCATTTTACCAGACGAACCGGCGGTTCTGCATGCCTTTCGCCATACTGCTTGCGGCCCTGTGCGCCACCGTGTTTCTCGGCCACGGGATGCTCGGGGTCACGCTGTTGAGTGACGACGTTGCCCTGATCACCTGGGGCCGGGAAGCGGTCGGCTCCGCTTTCTGGAAGCCGTGGCTGGGCAACCGGCTTACAGGCGACGCCGACTCTCCCCCCTACTACCGCCCGTTAACGCTGCTTTCACACGGTTGTGACGCCCTCGTGTGGGGCTGGGCGCCCTGGGGCCACCGGTTAAGCAACTTGATTCTGCATTTTTGCAACATCCTGCTGGTGGCGGCGCTGGTACGCGCCGTCTGGCCAGGCCGATCAGGCGCCCTGGCTTTCTGGACCGCCCTGTTGTTCGCGCTGCATCCCGTGCACGAATCCGCGGTATGGTGGATAGCCTGCCGCATGGAGCTCCTGTGCGCCTTCCTCTACCTGGCGTCTGCCGCGCTTTTAGCCCAATACCTCAATAAACCCAACAAATGGCTGCTGTCGCTGAGCCTCCTGGCCGGAATACTGGCGTTCACAGCTAAAGAAATGGCTTACACACTGCCAGGCATCTGGTTCGCCCTGGCGCTGCTCAAGACACGCGCGCCATCTCTGCGCATCCGCTTGCGAATGGCAGCCCTCTACGCATTGCCGATGGCGTTCGTCGCAGCCGGCTTCATGGCGCTGCGCTTGATGCGCATGTCCGCGGAGAGCACGCTGTTCGCCCTCGATGTCACGCCCGGGCACGCCCTGACAGTCATTCGCCTCGCCACGCGCTACCTCCTGTTTCCATTCCATCTGTCACTGCGGGAACTGGTCCGGGAGCATCCGTGGGGCGCACTGGCAGCCTTTGCCGTGGCAGCCGGCGCGTGCTGGTCGCTGAGACGCCGCGCATACGCAATGCCTGTGGCCGCAGGTGCAGCGTGGACCGTTGTCACCGCGGCGCTCCTGCTCCGGACTATGAGCCCATGGACCCTGTATCTGCCCTCTGCAGGATTTTGCCTGGCCCTGGCAGGATTCGCTCCGGCCGGGTGTTCCCGCCGGGAATGTGTCCCGGCGGCCGTGATGATAACACTGCTGTTTGCCTATACGCTCCAGCTCGAAGCACGCAAGGAAGCCTGGTGGGAGGCCGATCGCGTAACCCGCACGTGCATTGATGATTTCAGGCATGCCGTCCTCGACGAGGAACGAGGCGATCCCATCCTGGTTTGCGCTCCGGGCGCGGTTGCGGATATCCCCACGCTGCTGCACTATTTTGACATGCGGATGCGCCTGGAAACCGGGCGACAGGATCTTGACCCCCTGGTTCTGGCCTTCGTGATGCTCCCGGCTGAACCTCAAAACACGGAAATCCTCGTCAAAAAAGAGGACGCCGGAATGTGGCGCGTGCAACCCGCCGATCCCGGCACGACGTTTCTCTTTCCGCAGAAGGGCTACGAATTCCAGCAGTATCCAGCCAATACCGCCATCAAAATGCCGTGGGGCAAAGCGACCCTGCGCGGGGCCAATATCGCCGGAGAACCTACCGGACTGGATATTCAGGTAGCTCCAGAGGCGTACGTCGCCTGGCAGGGGCGAAAATGGTATACGTTTGACGGCAAACATCTCGTGGCGCTGCCCGCCCAAATTGCCCCCTGACTGCCAGGGCCACAGGCGCGTACCAGGCAGAGCCAGGGCTCGCCTGCTATAATCGACTGTGACGCACCCACGTAAACCGGAGAGGTGAAAATGCAGCATTTTATATGCGATGGATGCAGCAAAGAGATGAAACCGGACGACACGCGCTACCGGGTCAAAATAGACGTCCGCGTCGCAAAAGGAAGCCTGGAGTTCTCCCTGCTGGATTTGTTCCGGGACCATCGGAAAGAACTCGAAAACCTGGTGAAATCATTCGAAGGAAAAGACCCCCGAGAACTCGAAGAGACTATTTATAAGGGGTTCGAGCTCGATTTGTGCCCGCGCTGTCAGCGCGCCTACATCCGTGACCCCTTGCGATTCCATCCAGAACAGGGCCTGCCCGACGTAGACATCGATATCGACGCCTTCCTGCGTTCACTGCGCCAGCACTCGGACAACGCGGACGAAACGGAGGAATAACCTTTACGGCAAGGCCGGTATTTGGCTCTCATTCCATGACGTGAGCGCGCCAGGCAGCACACGGGATCCGGCCATCTCGATCCAGGGCGAACGCCGTCTCGCGCCCTTCAGTCTTGCTCTTCATCGTGCCGGATGGGTGCTCCGTCATCTTCCGCCGCCGAGTCGCTGGTGCCGGCCTCGTCCGCGGCCCGTCCCTCCGGGCTTTCGTTGCTCTTGCCGTTGACGCCGGAGTGGCCGTCGCGCAGGGCCACAATGGCCCACAACGCCAGCGTTGAGCAGAGAAGTCCCATAAAAAGCAGATAGCCGAAGTTCATGACCTGTCCTCACCCGAACCATTCTCGATCCCGCGCGGATCACTGTCAGCAGGCTTGAAAAAAGGATACCATCCGCTCCGGGCATGCGCAATCCAGGCAATCCGCGCAGCTTTCTCCGCGCCGCCTGTTCGTGCTAGACTTCCGCAATGCTAAAGGAGGCTTTCATGAGGCGTTTATCCCTATTTGCACCGCTGGGCAATGCATTACTGGCCATTCTGCTCACCTGTTTGTTCGCAGCATGCGGCAACATCGTGGATAAGGACCGCATTCGCATCGCCAAAGTGGGTACAACGTACATCACCCGCGGCGATCTGTACCGATACCTGCGGCAGATGGCGCCGGAAGAACGTCCCCACATTAACAACCGGGGCGATTTGCTCAAGGTGCTCGAAAAATACATAGATAACGAGCTGCAGAAGCTGGTCCTCGCTTCATCACTGGCCGAGAATAAAATCCAGCCGCTGTCCGAAGAGAGACTCGCCCAGTTCTACGACGCCCAGCACCCGGAAATGAGCATCTCCATCGAACAACTCGAAGAATTCGGAATGAACCAGGCCGATTATGAGGCCCTGCAACTGAGACGGCAGAAAGGCATCGATGAGCTTCGGGAAAATGTTATGCGCCGTGAAGCCATCATCCTGGCAATCCAGGAAGCCGTTGAAAAAGGCGAAATTACCATCACCAACGAGGAGTACGCGGCAGAATACGAAATGCGCAAAGGCGGGCTGTTCAATCCCGAGCGCGCGACTTTCCGCGGCCTGGTCTTTCCGGTGCAGACGCCTGATGCCGGCCCCAATTCCGCGGAAGCCCGAAAACGTCTCGTTAAAGGAGACCCCTGGGCCGACGTGGCCGCATCGTTCGTCGATGCGCATAAAGCCATTCCCCTGCAGACGACGTTCGTCAATATGGGACAACCCAAGTTTCAATCCTTCTGGGAGCAGGCTTCGGGAACGCAAAAAGGGCGTATTCTGGGCCCGATGATTATCGAAGACTGGGAGATGGTGCTCCAGGGCAGCGGCAATGACGCTCAGAGCGCCAATCTCACCGGATATCTGGTGGCCGAAATTCTCGAAGTTAATCCGGCAACCCAGATGACCCTCGAGGAAGCCGAAGAAGAGCTGGCTCCGGCAATCTATTTCGTCAAATACATGAAGGCACTGCGTGAAAAATCCGGGGTCGAAATTTACGAAGACCACCTTCCGGAACCCGGCATGTTTCGCGAAAAAACAAGCGACCCGCTCATCGAATCCCTTTAATTGCCGGCCTTAATACCCTTCTTCCGCTACGCGGGCCACGGCCGGAAACCAGGGCGGCGGCGCTGTCATTCAGGCAGGCATCCTGATCTCGCCGCGCTTCAAAATCCGGCGGGATCGCGTTCGTCGAGCGGCGGCACATAGCGCCCCCGGGCAATAATATCGCCCGGGTCAAGTACCTGCTTAATCTCGCGCGCCACCTGCCAGAAGACATCATCCTCATCCCGAATCTTGTCCATACCGCGCAGCCCTGTCCGGTACGGCACATAGCCGTCGTCGATCAGGACCCGCATGGCATCGTCGTAGCAGGCCATGGCGCGTTCGACTTCGTCCGGGACGGCTTTATCGAAGGCCACGTTGAGAATCCCGATCATCGCGCGTTCATTTAGAAGGGTGAACGTGGCCAGCAGATCGAAATCGTGTTCCGCCAGGACCGGTTTGACGAGCGTCAGCACGCGCCGCGCATCGCGCCCGGTCATCGGGACAACGGGCGAGAACCACATCAGCCCGCATCCGCTTTCCAGGGGGTCTCTGGGGTCGCTGTCGTGGTCGGGAGGCTGCCGCAAGCGCCATTGCGTGCCGTGGACCGACTCGTCCGTCGGCGCGCCTTTCATCTGGGCGTAGACCGGCCGCAGCGAAGCCAGTTGCTCGGACAGCGTGGTCATACCGAACCGTTCCGCGAGCCGCGCGACACGCCAGCCGAGGGCGAGTTTCGCGTCATCCACGAAGATGAGCTTGCCCAGAGGGCCCAGTGCGCGGCGCAGCAGGCGGCGCATGTCGCGCACATGCCCGCGCGTCCCCGTCAACGCGCCGCCGACGCTCCATTCACCGATGCCATGCGTCTTGCGTAATTGCTGCCGGAAACGCTCGGAAAGAGCTCCTGCCTGGCCTGCCGATTCCCAGGGATAATGAATCCGGCTGCTTAATACACGCAAATCGTTTCCGATATGAATGGCCGAGTCGAGCATACGCCGCAACCGGAACGGGCGCAGTGCTTCGATCAGCCGCTCCAGACCGTCATCATTCTTCACGGTGCAAAAGAAAAAGCAGAAATCTTCGGGCTCCGGCATGAGCCAGAGGCCAATCTTCGTGATGATGCCATAATTGGATTGACAGAAAAGCCCATCAAGAAACGGACCTACGCCGTAGCGGTATACGCGTCCGGCTTTGGCATTCGCAAAATGGCCGAAGCCCGTCTCGAGCACACGGCCATCGGCCAGAACGACCTCCATCCCACAACAGGTCTCAAAATGATCGCCGTAGCGCGTATGCCCGAAACCCCGGTCGAGAGTATTGCCCACCAGGCTGGAATCGGGGCCGGCCCCGGTGCTGTCCATCCACAATCCGGTCTGGTGCTCCGCCAGATACGCGTACAATTGCCCTTGCGATACCCCGGGCTGAATCACCGCATACGCCAGCTCGGTATTCACCTCGAGAATCTGGTCCATACGCGACAGATCGACGATCACCGCCTCCGGCGTCGGCGCACAGGCGTCACCGTAGCCCCAGTTCCGCCCCCGCGAAATGGGATACAGTACCACCCCGTAGCGGGTGGCGAGCCGCACAAGCTCCTGCACCTGTTCCGTGGATTTGGGATAAACGACGCAACTGGGGCGGGGCGCAGTGTCCTGCGTGGTGCGAGAATACCACGCGAGGGTTTCCTCATCCGTCCGGACATTTTCTTCACCCAGCAGCCGCGTCCAGTCTCTCACCGCGTCGCGAAACGAATTTTCAGAAGACATGATCTCCCCCATTCCACCCCTGCTTCAGAGATACTATATCGTTGCGGAACGAAAGAAGAAAGGGCAGAGGCTCAATCCTGCGCGACTGCGAACCCGCCGCGCCACAAAAAACGCCCGGAGAAGAGTCCTCCGGGCGTTGCTGGGGCCGGTGTCTCGGCATGTCGCAGGGTCAGGCCATCGCCGCAAGTTCCCGCTCCGCCAGCACGACGGATTCGAGAGCATCCTCAGGCGTCACGATGGACGGCTTGACGCCCTTGTCGATGCATTCGAGAAAGTACTTCTCCTCGAGCAGGTAGCCATCCGCGGGATCGAGTTCGGGAACCAGCTCGCCGCCGTCCTTGGGGTAAACGCGCAGGTTCATATCCACCATCGAGTTAAACTCGAACGATGCTTTTTCGAGCGACATTGTAAACGCCATCCGGAAGGGGAATTTCGGCATGTAGTTCCAGGCGCCGTGCAGGGTTACCACCGGGCCGCCCTGGTAGGTGTAGAGCGCCATGATATCGCCCACGCCCTCGCCAGGAACGTTGACGCCGGCGGCCTGGATCGAGTCCGGTTTCCCGAAGCAGTAATTGACGAAATCCACGTCGTGAATGTGCAGATCCACGAGAGCGCCGCCGCCGCGGGGGTTGTCCATCAGCCAGTTGTCCCAGCTCCAGGTGGGTTTGGGGCTTTGGCGAACGAAATGGGCCGACAGCACTTTGCCGTACTCGCCCGATTTCACGTAATCGTAGGCCTTCGCGTAGGCAGGCCAGAACCGGATGCACTGCAGCACCATCAGGTTCTTGTCGTACCCCTCCAGCGCCGCAAGGATTTCCCTGCCCTCGTCCGAAGAACGGACAAACGGCTTTTCACACATGACGTGCTTGCCGGCCTTTATGGCCTTCAGCACATATTCCTTGTGGAGGTAGGTTGGCAGCGTGACCAGCGCGATCTCGACATCCGGGTCGGCCAGCAGCTCATCCCCATCGCTGTACGTTTTGACACCGTCCAGGCTGAGGTCGCCTTCCAGGGCGATATTGCCTCCCTGGACGGCCCCTTTACCCAGGTTTGCCGGATTCTTGTCGGCGACGGCCACGATTTCGGCCATCCCCGTGCGCCGCAGGGAGCCGAGGTGCATCTTGCCGATGAACCCGAGTCCGATAATTCCCACCTTGTGCATGATCCTCTCCTTCATTGCTTCATCTTGTGACGAAGTGTTACGTGTTCACCCATATTTTTCGAGCAGTCTGCGCATGTCTTTCGCAACCTGGCGCGCCAGCTCTTCATCGGGCAGGCCCTTCTCGCTGACGAGCATCTCCGGAGTGATGTAGCCGTCGTATCCCACATTCTTGAGCGCGCCGAACACGGCCTCCCAGTTCAGCGTGCCCTTCATCAGGCTGTCCGTGAAATCCGCCAGCGTGCCGCCGCCGTCATGGGCAGTAAAATTCTTGACATGCACCCGGCCGATGCGTTTCCCGCCCAAAACTTCGATCCAGTGCTCCGGATATCCCGTCAGCAGCACGTTGCCTGCATCAAAATAGGATTTCACAAACGGCGACTGGAAGGAATCGATGTACTGAGCCAGCTCAAACGGGCCGGTCAGAAACTTGTTCCAGACGTTCTCGACGCAAATGGCCACACCCGCCTTTTCTGCAAACGGCAGCAGCTCCTTGATCGACCGCTGCGAGATATCCCACACCGTCTTCGAAGGCACCACCGGGCGCGATGGATCAAACGGCACGTTGACGGCGCCCGGCACCACCAGGATCGCGTCGACCCCAAGCACGCTGGCGGCGTTGATGTACGCTTTGGTGAATTCGACGGCCTCCTTCCGTTCGGGCTCGTCCGGGCTCGACAGCGATTTCGCCCAGTAAACCCCCGTGGCCAGCGAAGAAATGGCGAATCCCATCCCTTCAATGCCCTCTCTCATGGCGGTCAGAGCCGCGTCGGAGGTTTCCGGACTCAACTCACCCGCGCCAAAACATAGTTCGATGGCGTCAAAGCCCGCGTCTTGTGCCAGCTTCGCTGCTTCGAGAACAGGCGTCTCGTTGTTGAACCCACCGACGGTCCATCCGCTTACGCTGATTTTCATGGCAAGACTCCCCTGTAGATGGTTCCAGCCTTCCGGCTGCGTGTCTGCATTGCTGTGCCCCCGGCGCGCCTGTCCGCAGGCAGTCTGCCTCTCGATCTGGCGCCGGGGCGGCTTGCACCGCCTCTAAAGTACCGTAATCGAGCGAGGGGATCAATGCGGGAGCGCGCGAAAACCGCGGCCGCCCATCTAAAATCCGAACAAAAACCCTCAAACGGCCGTATGGCGGAGCGGGCGGGCGCCCGTTTCGAATCCGTTCTCTCCCCCGCCGTATTTCCGCGCAACAAGCCGAACCAACCCAAGATACCGCCCTTCATCGGAACGGAGGGCGCCGGAAAGTGAAAAAAACGTTCAGTTGGTGGCCATTTGTGCGGAAATAACAAATGTGATCGCCCGTCAGACCGGCCGGCACACCACGATCTGGCGGCCCAGACCCGCCTCAAACGGTTCTCCGGAAAATTTCCCGAGTTTCTCCAGGATTTCAAACCGGTTGTAGCGGAGTATCATGTCCAGTTCCTGCGGGTAGAAACACCGGAGGTGGATCGTCTCCTCGCGAATCTCGTCGGTCCCCCCTCCCGTGCTGTACCAGGTGATGTGCAAGACCTGCGCCGCATCATCATAGTCAGTCGTTTCTTCGACGAAGACGTCGGCGCCGGATTCCTTGTCCGTGTAAGTAAATATACGGGCTCGCGCGCCTGCGCCGCTCGAAAGCACTTCCACGTTCGGGTTGAACACATCAAATATGAAGAGCCCATCAGCCTTCAGATGCGTTTGGACACGTTCCAGAAAGGATTCGAGCGAGGGAAGGTCATGCAGATGCTGCATGGCGCTGAAAGGGCAGATTATCAGCGTGAATTGGCGCCCGAGCGCGAAATCCCGGCAGTCGGCCTCCACGAGCGAGATCGGAAGATCCTCGTGCGCCGCCTTGTCGCGAAGCCGCGCCAGCATGGCCGGGGCGACATCGAGCCCGACGACTTCGATGCCTTCGCGCGCGATGGGCAGCGTCACGCGGCCGGTTCCGCACGCGATCTCCAGCACGGGGCCGCCCGCCCGCTTCGCGCGCTCAACGTAGAACGGGATGTCCAGCACATAATCGTCGTTTTCGGCGTCGTATTGCCGGGCGTCCAGGTAATATTCTTCGATGCGCCCCAAGTCCATTACGGTTTTCTCTGTCCCTGCCAGACCGCGCCCGCCGCCGGCCAGAAATCACATCGGCCATGCACGACGCCGGGCCTCCCGCAACACATGAACGGCTGGCAGTCGTTCTCTCCGCTTATTGTCTGTGTGCTCAGCCCCGGGTCAGGTTCTGCTCAACAAAATCCCAGTTGATGAGGTTGTCGAGTACGGCCTCAATATATTTGGGCCGGGCGTTGCGGTAGTCGATGTAATACGCATGTTCCCACACATCGATGGTCAGCAGCGCGGTCTGGCCATGTTTCATGGGCAGATCGGCATTCGAGGTCTGCGCAATTTTGAGTTTGCCGTCGTCGAGAACCAGCCACGCCCAACCGGAGCCAAACAATTTCGCCGCAGCCCCGCTGAATTCTTCCTTGAACGCGTCGAAAGACCCGAAATCGCGGTCGATGGCCTCCGCCAGGGCGCCGGAAGGTTCTCCACCTCCGCCGGGTTTCAGGCAGTTCCAGTAAAAGGTGTGGTTCCATACCTGGGCCGCATTGTTGAATACGCCACCCTCGGCTTTCATGATGAGCTCGTCGAGCGGCATCTTTGCTTCGGGCTTGCCTTCGACAAGCGCATTGAGGTTATTGACATACGCCTGGTGGTGCTTACCGTAATGAAATTCGAGGGTCTCCGCACTGATGATCGGTTCCAGCGCGCTCCTGCTGAACGGAAGCGAAGGTAGTGTAAACGCCATGGCTGCCTCCTTGTACGTCGGGCTCCGCCCGAAAGCCTCTGCATGCGTCCGGTTTTCACAAACTGCACCGCAACCCATCGATACGGTAGACTGCGGACGCCCCAGCCCAGACTTGTGCCGCCCGTCCACAGTAGTCCACTTTGCTGAATGAGGTCAAGTGGCGTGCACGTGAGTGCGCCGCTGGCCCTGCGCTTCAGAGCGTCCCGGTTGACGCCACCAGGGCAAAGATGCCGAATTGCGGCGCTTAATTCCGTTCGGGCACCACCGTGTCAAGCGTTTTGCGGATGAGGCCGCCCAGCTCCCGGGACGAGAAGGGTTTCATGAGAAACTCGCAAATACCCAATTCCCGGGCCTGCTCCGGCGTGATGCCTTCGCTGTAACCCGTCAGCAAAAACACCGGAAACCCCGGCCGGGTCTCCAGTATGCGCTTTGCCAATTCCACGCCCATCAGATGCGGCATAATCTGGTCGATAATCGCGAGATCATAGCTGTCCGGCCGTGCCCGAAATGCCTCGAACGCCGCCAGACTGTTGGTGAACGTCTCGACGCGGTAGCCGAGCTGCTGCAGCATCATCCCCGCCATCTGAGACAGGTCCGGATCGTCATCCACAAACAGGATGCGCTCGGTTCCCGCCCCAGGATACTCCTCACTCACGCGTTCCACCGGGGCTTCTGCGTCCATTTGAGGCAGGTACACCTCGAATACTGTACCTTCGCCAACCACGCTGCGAACCGTCACCGCGCCTCCATATCCGGTCACAATACCATGCACGGTAGACAACCCGAGTCCGGTTCCCTGGCTGGGTTTTTTGGTGGAGAAAAATGGCTCGAATATACGCCCAATATCGCCCGGCTCAATCCCTGTACCCGTATCGGACACGGTCAGCCGCACATATTTGCCCGGTTCGGGCGAGCCGGCATCGGCGTGAAACGACGCATCGATTTTCACTTCGTCAAGCGTCAGTTCGAGCACGCCGCCTCCGTTGCCCATCGCCTGATACGCGTTGGTGCAGAGATTCATTATCGTCTGATAAATCTGTATCGGGTCGGCCATGACCGAGCCGGTTTCCTCCCCGATACGCTGCTGAATCTCCACAGCGGCCGGCAGGGACGCCGCCAGAAAGCGGAGCGATTCCTTCAGGATCGGACCGAGCCTGCAGGGCTCGCAACGCCGCTCCGCCTGCCGGCTGAATGTAAGGATCTGCCGCACCAGCTCAGCGCCGCGGTTGCCGGCTTTGGCGATTTGCCGCACGTTCAGCAGCGCCGGCTCGTTGTCTGCCAGGAGATCAAGCAGCAACTCACTGTACCCGAGGATCAGCGAGAGAATGTTGTTGAAATCGTGCGCGATGCCCCCCGCCAATGTGCCCACCGCCTCCATCTTCTGCGCCTGGCGCAACTGGCGTTCGAGGCTTACCTCGGTCGACACGTCATGCATCAGCCAGATGTAATTACTGATCACGCCTGCGGCGTTCTGCACGGGCGAGACAGTCGCGTCTGATTCGAACAGGCTCTCGTCTTTCCGGCGGCACACCATCCTTCCCGACCACGTCACTCCCCGGGAAATCGTTCCCTGGATCGCCTCATAAAATGCATCGTCGTGTTCGCTCGAACGGAGAAACCGCGTGGTCTTCCCGGCAACGTCCTCGCGCGCATACCCCGTGTTGCGCTCGAAACCGGGGTTCACGTACTGCACAAAGCCATCGGCATCCGTGATGATGACCAGGTCCGGCGCCTGTTCAATGGCCGCGGCCAGCCGGATGCGTTCCTCTTCCTTGCGAAGGAAGGTCGTCACGTCGCGCGAGTAGAAGGCAAGCCGTGTACACTTGCCTTGTTCATCCCTCACGGGGTAGAAGCAGTGCTCGAAATGCCGGCCGTTATAATCGTCGCTGAATAAGATCTGCCGGCCGGTTCGCATCACGGCCACGGCATTTTCCCATCGCTTACGGCCGGTATCGCCCTGAACCAGTTCGCGGTAATTGGCGCCCACCAGCTCCGATGCCGGTATACCCACACTGGCCGCAAAATGTTCATTGCAGGCGAGCAGCCGGCCGTCCTCATCAAGAAGCCCGACGAGGTCGCTGGTCGCGTTCAGGAGCGCCCGGGCCGTTTCTTCACTCTGCCGGAGCGCTTCCTGATCCCGCTTCTGCTCAGTCACATCGCGCGCCGACGCCTCGATCCCCCCCAGCTGGCCGTTCGGCTCATACCACGGATAGACGAGATGGGCGAACCAGCGCCACTGGCCTGACGGATCGCGAAACCGGACCTCGGTCGCACGGCGTTCTTCGGTAGCGAGCACTTCATGACAATGGGTGACAATCAAGGCATGGTCATCGGGGTGCATGACATCTTGAATGGCTTCCTGGCCTTTTCCGAGCACTTCATCACGCGTCAGCCCGGCGATGTCAAGTGAGGCCCGGTTGGCAAAAATGCACTTCAGATTGCGATCGGTCCGGACAATCACCATGGGGCTGTTTTCGACAAACGCCCGGTATCTCTCTTTACTGGCTGCCAGCGCTTCGTTGGCCTCAATATGGGCGGTGATATCGCGCAAAATCCCCTGTATTTCCTCAATCTGCCCTTCCAGGCTGTATACGGGGGCGCTCATGGCCTCGAAGAAGCGCACTCGCCCATCCGGCAGGCTTTGATGAAACTGGAACGGTACAAGAGCTTCCCCGGGCTCGGTCTGTATCTTCTTTGTCAGAGAGGCCAGCGCACGTTCTGCCAGCGCGGGAGGAAGTACATCAGCCAGGTGCTTGCCCACAACCGCATCCGGCCGCATGCCAAACACCATCTCAACCGCCGGGCTGGCGAAGGTGAAGACGCCGGTCGTATCCAGACGCCAGACTACGTCGGGGATTTCCGCCACCAGGTCGCGGTACCGGATTTCACTGGCGCGCAGCTCGCGCTCAACCGATGTGCGCTGTTCCACTTCGTGCAGCAGGGCCTGATTCTGGACTTCCAGGTCGTGGCGCGTCTTGTTGGCTACCCACATCGAACGGATGAACCCAATCAAGACCAGAAGCAAGGCAATCGTGTGCGTATTCGATTCAAGCACCTCATAACCTGGCCCATGGATGCCGAACAGCGGCACGGTGCTCAGCGTTGGAAGTCGCCCCGCCCAGGCGATCACTTTGGAATAAATGAACAGGCCCGCTGCCACTTCCATGATGGTGCGGGATGCACGCTCATATTTCAGGTGGCGCACGAGTACAACGCCCGCGGAAGCAAGAAAAACGGCCGACACCAGACTGAGAAAATTACCCAGGTTCCGCGGAGGCACCTGGTTCGCATCCGCGTAAAGGGAAGCGAATTCCAGAACCGCGCCCGCCAGGACAAACAGCACGACCGTCCAGATAAGCCAGGGACGCGCCCACTGTGTCTCGGAAGTCTTCAATCCGGCCATGCCTGCAAACTCTTGACGTTCAGGTTGTGCTGAAAAAGGATACGAGTGCTCTCATCTTTGCCGCGCGACGCTCGCCGGGGCATTTCTCCGTGCTGCATAAGGTCAAATTTACTTGAACCACTTAAGTAATGACAAGCGAACCATCAGGAGCCCACATCGTATGCGATGCAGCGGCCCAATGTCATCTGAAAAAACCGGTACACACCCCATCTATATGGCAAGCGGCCCCGGCGCAGCGCCGCAGGCTCGCCATCCTTCCAGTTGAGGCCACCAGATCACCATTCTCCCATCCAGGAGTGAAGCACCGTAAGTCTTTGATATTGCCTGTTTTACCACATGGCCCTCTCATGCGGCAGGGCTGCCGGATTCATGCGTTGATCCACAGTGGCTCACGCTCCCAATAATGACTCGATCGGGCATACGCGTCCCTTTGCCCCCTTTTTCTATCGCCAAAACGGTCCAGATTGGATTTGAGCCGCACTGACTCCGGCCGCTCAGTCTATGCCGTCAAATATTTTCCCGTACTTTCCCAGCGTGCGCGCGCTGTCTGGAGTGAACGGGAACCGATCACTGGGATAGCGCAGAAACTCAACATGGCCGTCAAGATAGAGCACATTGCCGCCGCCGGGGATGTGGGAGAAGTCTTTGGGATTGGTGCTGACGTGATCCCACATCAAAGGAACAATGCTGCAGGCTGCCGCACTCGAGGCTGGATTGTTGATATCAGTGACCATAAACCGCTCGATGCCCTGCCTGAGCCGGTAGTAGGTACTGCCTCCACCTACCTGTGTACCGGCATGTGTTGCAGAAACCGTAAAATCGCTGTCGCTGGCGGCGCCGCCGGTATCGACATTGGCCTGTGCCAGTTCGCCCCAAGGCGTTACAACGTATTCGTTTTCATCGTGGCGTCCGTTAATGCCATTTCCTATGACCCCCACCAGGGGTCCGAGGATGTTGACATCATCCATGATCAGCCAGCCGGTGTAGTGGTAAGGTTCCTGACCCACTTCCTCGGGCTGGATAATGCCATCGCCATTGCCTTTGCCGCCGTCGTAGCGAAGCACAATGTCCGGCGGCTTGTTCCACGACGGGCACCACACCACGTTCACATCGCTGATGTATTCAGGAATCATGGCGGGGCCATTAAACATCATTTCGCGGCTCAATCCGCCCGTCACCGTCCAGACCTGCCGGTGTGGGAAGCGGCCGCGATGCTCATCCGCATACATGTAGAGCGCCAAACCCATTTGTTTGAGGTTATTGGCGCACGCGGCACGGCGCGCGGCTTCCCGGGCCCGGCTCAGTGCCGGCAGCAGGATGGCCGCAAGGATGCCGATGATGGCGATCACCACCAGCAGTTCAATCAACGTGAATCCCGTCTTCTTATGCATTTGTGCTCCTCTTCTTATGCTTTACCCTGGTTCATCGTCCTTCGTAATCTTAATCCTTCAAACCCCACACAACCGCCTCGGAAGACGCTCGCCGTGCGAGCTTCGGATAGGGTACGTCATATCCCTTGACGGAGTGCCAGAGGATTCGGTTGAACAGATCTTCGTCCGCCTGATCAATGTCATCCAGAGGCATTTCCATGGATTTCTGCGCGTAATACAACTGCTTTCCACGCAACGAGGCCAGCTTCGGATTCATCTCATCCAGAGGAATCTGGTTGGGGCGGCAGGTGTACGGGGTCAAATCAGGCGTGTTTGTGAAACAGGCGTACATGGGATTGGCCGCCATGTCGAACTGGCTCATCGGCGGCAGGCCCATGATCAGCTCCATGGTCCGGAGCATGCTGCTTTGATTGTAGTGCGTGCTGACCACTTCCCCGCGCCGGGTGTACGGACTGATGCACAACGCAACGGTGCGGTGTCCGTCGACGTGGTCCAGTCCTGCCTGCGGATCGTCTTCCACGACGAAAATGGCTGTCTCGGGCCAGAACTGGCTGTGGCTCACGGCTTCCACGAGCTGACCCAGCGCGAGATCGTTGTCGGCGACCGCTGCGTTCGGCGTGGGAAACCCTTCCCGTGTGCCCACGGTGTGATCATTGGGCAGCAGCATGATCACAAAGTTGTGCCATTCGCCCTTTTCCTCGCAGGCACGAAATTCCTTGAGAAACTCGCGAACCCGGTACACATCCTGCACCTTCCCTGGAAATCCGATATACGTGGGGCAGAGATACCCTTCGAGGCCCCTGACCTCAGTGTAGGCCTCAATCTTGACCGTGGCGGTTCCGTTCAGATAATCCTGATAGATGTCGGCCCAGGTCGCATCATTGGGCGTGATCCGCGGCTTGACCATCTCACCGTAGTTGCGAAATGTCAGGCCTTTGGCAAGAACATGATCCCAGATGAACCCTGTTGACGCATAGGCCAGGGCGTCGCCGCCATCGTACGGATAACTCCGCGACCAGCCGCCAAAAGCCTTCTCAAGATAATCGGTCACATAGCCTTCGTCGGTCCACTGGTGGCCATCGGCGCTCAAAACGCCATTGCAGTAGAAATTGTCAAGCAGCACAAACTCCTCAGCCAGGGCGTGATGGTTGGGCGTGACCTCGCGTCCGAAATGGCAAAACGTGGGATCGCCATTGCCCTGCGGCATATCGCCAAATACCTGATCGTAGGTGCGGTTCTCTTTGATGATGTACAGCACGTGCTTGATGGGCGAGACATCCCCGGGGCGTTCCGGGATCGCCACGACACGCTTGGGGTGCTCGGCCGCGCCGGCATCGCGCAGCATGTGTGGCAAACGCATCGCTACAGCCGCCTGATGTGTATAGGCATCGAGCGTGCTTTCGTTCGGTGTCCTCACTATGGTGACCGAACCCAGATGATCGTGCGAACTGCGGCCGCGCACACCAGGATAGCGCTCGCTTTCTGGACGCGTGGTGTTCTCCTCCAGATACCGGCTTCCGGCGCCCTTCGTATTGGCCACGCAGAGCAGGGCGCCGTCCTGTGCGAACGCCACAGCTCCCGGGTACCAGCCCGTCGGAATCAGCCCAGTGACGCGCCCGTCTCTGGCGCTCATAACAGCGATGCAGTTGTTGCCGCCCAGCGCGACAAACAGCGATTCGCCATTGTCCTGCAGCGCAATGGCATTGGGTGCGCTGCCAAAGGGAAGTTCGAGCGACGGACGGGCAATCCAGCGCCCTTTCACCACATGGTCCGCCGTATCAATCACGCTGATGGTATCGCTGTTTGCATTGGCGACATACAGCGTGGCGCCGTCTGGTGAGAGCGCCATCCCGCAGGGATGCAGATCGACTTCAATCTCCTGGCTGGTGCGTCTGGCTTCAAGGTCGAGAACAGACACTGTCCCCGTCGATGCAATGCCCGCCGGGGTTGTCACCACCTGACTGCCAGAAGACGGCCCCGTAATATCGTCGGGCGTGGGGCGCCGCCCGCCCCAGTTGGTCACATACGCCTTGCCTCCATGAAGAAGAACATCGTAGGGCGCCATACCCACAGGGATCTCGGTCAACACGGCCTCCGAAGAGATGTCGACCACTCCGACGCTGTTGTTCCGGCTGAGCGCCACATAGATCAGACCGCCCCTTTCGTCCAGAGCAAATCCGCCAGGCGCGGAAGCGCCTTTGCCGTCCGGGCCAGGCAGGTTGATGGTCTTGACCCATTCAAATGCGCCGCCGCCGCCCCGCTCGGCGCAGTGGATAGCCGCCTGAGCCGCGGTGGTCCACACGCGGTTTCCATCGGCGCTCCAGGCGATGCCGCAGAACGAGCTGCCACCCTTCGGCAGGGGGAGCGTCTGGACCACGCGCCGATCCACGGCGTCAAAGAAGACGACGTCTGTCCGGTTCTTAACGGCGAGCAGCCGGCCGTCGGGGTGTACAGCAATACCCAGTGGCCGCCCGGGGAACTCCACGGTATCCCCCGCGGGGTTCAGAAGCTGTGTCGTGGGCACCACAAAAGTGCCATCCCCCTGCGGCCCGACGACCGCTTGATCGAGAAACGCATCCGGACCCGCGTCCAGCGCGCGTTGCACTCCTGGAAGCTCGTGCGTTGCACAGCCAACCAGCACCACCGCCACACATACAATCAACGTCCGAGTGCGCATCGCCCATCCCTCCTTGAGCGTGGAGCCCAGTATCCACGCACTGCTGACACCAGACCGCAAACGCAACCGCGCACGGCACCTTCCCGCAAAATACCCATCTCAGGGAGGTGATGCAAGTTTCGCCGGCTCAAGTTTTCATTCCAGACCGGCGCGCCTGCCCGGACCTTGACACGCGAACATTTCACCTCTTCTTGAAGGTTGATATTGTCACTCGTTTCGCCAGGTTTTCGATTCACGTTAAACCTCTGCCGAGGGCCGCCTTTCTAAAGCGAAACGAAAGTGCACGGCTTGAATCCATTGCCGTGCGCTGATTCGAATGAACTCCGTTGAATTTTCTTCAGACTTGTATTTAAGAAAACATCGGCCTATAACAAACCTGTGAGGAGTCACGGCCTGCAAAAACAGGGACAGTGCATCACAAGCCGTTTTGTCAATCCATGGATAAGGCTGGTGGGAGTGGCCGCGTGATCAACGCGATCTTCTCCCGGACGAATCTTCGAGGTAGATGCCATGAAATGTCTTCAAACGATAGTCACGGTACTGACTCTCGTGGCCGCGGCCTGCGCCGCGGGTGCGTCGGACATGGTCATGTGGGCGCCAGCCCGGGACCAGTATCCCACCCAGGACCCCGGCGGCACCTCAATCCTGCCCAATGGGCGCACCATTACCCCTGACGGAGCCATGTTCCGGGTGCGTCCGCATCCCTATGGCCTGACCATGAGCAAAGATGGCCGCTGGGTTGTCGCCGTCAGCAGCGACGGTCCCCAGCTGTCCATCCTGGATATGAAAGACCCCAGCGCGCCGGAGATCTTTTTCATCCCCAACGACCAGAATGAGGGAGAAGGCGTGCTGGATGCCGCATTCATGGGCCTGGCCATCGCGCCCGACAACAAAACGCTGTATGTGGCCGGCGGCAAAGACTGGAGTGTTACCGCGTTTGACCTGGAGACGCGTGAGCATCTGTTCCGTATCGATTGCGCCCACGACGCCGACGGGCAGAATTTCCGGCATGGCTACGCTGGAGACTTGCGATTGAGCCACGACGGCAAGACGCTCTACGTCTGCGACCAGTCCAATTTCCGGATGCTGATCCTTGATACCGCCCAGCGCGCGGTCGTACGCTCGATACCCGTGGGCCGCTACCCCTTCGGCATCGCCCTCTCCCCCAAGGGAGACCATGCCTACGTAGCCAACGTCGGAATGTATGAATATTCCTATTTCCGCACGGAAGACGGTGAATATGCCAAACTTCCCTTTCCTCCATTCGGGGTGCCTTCCAAAGAAGCCGAGGAAGGAGTCACCATCGACGGAGTTGTGGTATCGGGCCTCGGCGATCCGAACGATATTGCGGGCATGTCGGTCTGGAAAATCCGCATTTCCCGGTCCGGTAAAGAAAAAGTCGTCAAAAAAACCAAGACCGGCCACCTGGTGGGTGAATTGCTCGAAGACTTTCCCGCCGTGGGGGGAAGCAGCCCCAACTCAATCGCCGCCACCCGATCGCACGTCTACGTCTCGAACGGTAGCAACGACAGCATCAGCGTGATCCACGCCCGGACAGGCGAACGAGAAAAGGACATCGATCTCATTCTGCATCCACTGGCGGCAAAGTTGCGCGGGATGATTCCCTTCGGCGTCGCTCTTTCGCCGGATCATTCCATGCTGTACGTCGCGGAGGCGGGAGTCAACGCCATTGGCGTAATCCGCCTGAGTGACCACAAAGTCCTGGGTCACATCCCCTCCGCCTGGTTCCCCAGTAAGCTGGCAGTGTCTCCCGACGGCAAACGCCTTTACGTCGCCTGCGCGAAAGGCGTGGGTTCCGGTCCCAATGCCGGCCCCAATCACAAAGAAGGCGACCCCACCGGCATCGGCGCGCTGATGCGCGGCTACATCCACATCATCAACTTGCCGCAATCGCAGGACGAACTGGACGCCCTCACCCAACGGGTCATCGAGAACAACGTCGTGATCAAACCGGTCGAAGCCCTGGCCCGCCCCAAAAACCATCCTGTCCCCCCTGTGCCCGGCGCATGGCAAAGCCCTGTCAAACACGTGATCTACGTCACGAAAGAAAACCGCACCTACGACGAGATCTTCGGGGCGATGCCCGGCGGAAGAGGCGACGCGGAACTCTGCCGCCTCGGCCGCCCCATTGATGTCACCAACAAGGACGGCACCCGAACGGTCAAAGACGTCGTGCTGATGCCCAACCACATCGCCTTGGCAAAGCGCTTTGCCATGAA
>DAOSJS010000028.1:0-22591 GCA_035367355.1 Candidatus Hydrogenedentota bacterium | reverse complement strand
TCCCGATATCCCGGCGACAGGTCTGATCGTCGCGGAGGGTCCGGGCCTGTATCGCATGGTGGCGCAATGCCAGACCGAAACCGGTCAGAACAACTACGTGGAGCTTCACGGCCAGCTCGTGGGGCCGCGCGTACTCTTCCACGGCTACAGCGGTTCGGGCCAATGGGACGCCGAGGCCGCGCAGGATACGCTCAACGTAAAAGGCGCCTACAAGACCTCCTTCGAGCTCAAAAAGATCGAACGGCGTTCCCCGACCGAGGGGCAGACGCCTCCGGAAGGCGCGGTGGTCCTGCTTCCCTTTGAACCGGGAAAGGCGCCGGATCTCAGTGCCTGGACCAACGGCAACTGGAAAGCCTACGACGACGGGAGCATGGGCGTGCAGCCCGGAACCGGCCCAAACACCACCCGGGCCAAGATCGGCGATTGCAAAATGCACCTGGAATTCTATCTGCCTTTGATGGCCGGCGCGTTCGGCCAGGGGCGAAGCAACAGCGGCGTCTACATGCAGAACCGTTACGAGATTCAGTTGCTTGATTCTTTCGGCGTGCAGCCTCAGACCGCTGGCGATTGCGGCGGACTGTACGACATCTCAACGCCTGTGGTGAACGCCACGCTCCCGCCCGAGCGCTGGCAAACCTATGACATCGAGTTCCACGCCGCACGCCTTAACGAAGACGGTTCGCAGAAGGAGCCCGCCCGGTTGACGGTTCGCCACAATGGCGTTGTCATTCAAGGGGACGTCGCGCTTGCAGGGCCCACGCCCGGAGGCACCGATGGCCCCGGCGCAGCAGAAGACATCCTGCATCTGCAGGACCATGGCAACCGGGTGCGGTTCCGCAACATCTGGTACGTGCCGCTGAATGATTGATAGACTGGCGGGAGAGGACAATCCTGGCGGACGAGTGTGCGCTGGACGGGTGAGCGCTGCTTTCGTTCAGGCAACCCGTTGATGCCGCGCGATTCTGCGTCCGGCTTGCGGTTGTGCCACAGGTTCCAGCGGACGAGTGCCTGCACATTGCGGGCACTGCCCGAGCAGGAGTTCGGGAATCTCGGGCCAGGTGTATTTGCCGAGCCGCTGCGCGCAATGGAAGCAAAGAGCGGAGAATCCGGGCGTCAATTTTTCGCAGTCTTCCATGGCTTGTCTCCTCACGGACGAGACCACCCGCTGTGGCGTCGAAGTGGTTCAAGCGTCGTTCTGCAGACAAAAACGGGAGGGGCGAATGAGCGCCCCTCCTCGAAGGTTCTCGACTCTGGTGTGCGGCTGGTCCGCAGGCGGAGTATGCCTGCGGACGCCGTCACACTATTTCTTGCATCCCGATTTCTTGGCCGCAGGCTTTTTCGCGGCGGTCTTCTTCTTTGCTACGGCTGGCTTCTTCGCTGCCACTTTCTTCTTTGCTGCTGGCATGTTCTTTCTCCTTCTCAGGTTCTCACAACGACAACCCTACACCGCAGAGTGTAGCACATACTAATAAAAAGTACAATATATTGTATTGCGGGGTTTTCAAGGAAACCGCGAGAATTTCGACCCCCAATGGGGGAATTGAGGTCTGAACAGGCGCTTCAGGGCTTCTTTCCTTAGGAAAAGGTCAGCTTCTATGGTTTTTCGACTTCATTCCGTTTTAAGCGTTTCCCGGGGGCTCCAGGGGGAAAAGTATCCCTCACCGGTGGTAATGAGAAGCCGACGGCCGACAGAGGGAATTTCGAGCAAAAGAACGAGAAATTGCTCCAAATCCTGCGGGAATGGAGTTCAGACGTGAAAAAAACCGAAAAATCCCGGCGGAGCGGTGATTTTGCGCGGTTGTACGGTTATTTCGTCCAAAAACGCTCTAGAGCGTAACAAAAGGTGGAGGCGGCGGGAATCGAACCCGCGTCCGAAGGTGCGTCCACGTGCGCGTCTACGTGCGTAGCCTGTCGTTTGAGGATTCGCCGCCCGGAACCGCCTCAGGCAGGCTTTCCCGGGTCGCTAGGCGAAATCGGTACTCGCCTTCCGGACGTTTCGCCGGCGTCCGGAGACGAGGCCCGCTGTCGTCGCCTTAGCCACCTAGCAGGCGGTCAGTGGTAAGACGGGCAGCATTAAGCTGCCATTGCCAATGGTTCGTTGGCAGTTGAAACGTGATCGGCTTTTTACGAGGCCAACCGATCAACCTCGGCACGCAGCTCACGCTTCTCTCACCCCCGTCGAAACCTGGTCGCCCCCACGAAGGAAAGCGCATGCTCGACGATGGGAACCAGAGCGTGCAGCGTTTTACTATACCATAAAATGAAGGTTGCCGCGAATGAATGAAGCAGGGCCAGGTGCGTTTGAGTGTAGACTCTTCGGTATTTCCTCAGTGGAAAGCTGGATTGCCCTGGCGTGGAATCCGGTATACTGATGGCGTGCGGCGGGATTCAAACTACCGGGCCGAGCGGAATCGGACCCAGTATGCGAGGGAGGAAGGATTGATGCGCGTATATGCGATGGCGTTCCTGATGATGTGCGTCGCGGCGGCGGCCTTTGGCGCGCCCATGCACTTTGGCGAGCTGATTTTTCCGCTGGAGGACTGGCACAACCACGGTTCGTGCATTGTGGAGTGTCCGCGCGGCGACCTGCTGGTCTGCTGGTTCCACGGCTCCGGGGAACGGCAGGCCGATGATGTGCTGATTCGAGGCGCACGGAAGGTGAAGGGCGCGTCGGCCTGGTCCGAGCCGTTTCTGATGGCCGATACGCCGGGTTTTCCCGACACGAACTGCTGCATGATCATCGATCCGCAGGAGCGGTTGTGGCTGCTGTGGCCGACGATTCTGGCGAATACGTGGGAAAGCGCGCTGATGAAGTACAAGCTCTCGACGAATTACATGCAGCAGGCGGGTGCGCCGGAATGGGACATGATGTATGTGCTGCATCCCAAACCGGGGGATGATTTTCCGGAGGTGGTGGCGCGCAAGATGGATGAGTATTTGGCGAGCATCTCAATTCCCGAAGGGCAGGCCGCTGAAGTGGAGATGCGGAAGGCGCGTAATCTGAAGCAGGCCGAAGACAAGCTGACGCGCCGGCTGGGCTGGTTTACGCGGGCGCATCCGTACATCCTCGACGATGGCCGGATGCTCGTAGGGCTGTATTCGGATGGATTTTCGTTCTCGCTGGTGGCTATCACGGACGACTGGGGGGAGACCTGGTCTTTCAGCGAGCCCATCGTGGGCGGGGGCAATATTCAGCCCAGTTTTGCCCGGCGCAAGGACGGCACGCTGGTGACCTTCATGCGCGATAACGGCCCCCCGCCCAAGCGCGTGATGGTGTCTGAATCGGCGGACCGGGGCGAAACCTGGAGCATGGTGCAGGATCATCCTACGCTCAACAACCCGGGCTCCGGGCTGGAGATCATGACCATGCGCAACGGCGACTGGGTTGTGATCTATAACGACCTGCCGGAAGGGCGGCACAGCCTGGCGGTATCGCTGTCGGACGACGAGGGCGCGACGTGGAAATGGACCCGGCACCTGGAGCGGGTTGAAGAGGGGAAAGGCCGTTTCCACTATCCGTCCATTATCGAGGGCAGCGACGGGAATCTGCATTGTTCCTACAGCTACTTCGAGGACGGCGAAGGCAAACGCGGGCGTTCGATCAAGTACGCGACGTTTAATGCCGACTGGCTCAAACAGGGCGACTCGGAATAAAAGCAGCAGGCGCGCCGGTGATGACTCATGCCAACTGAGTTCCAAGCGAACGACACGATTGACGCCTCCCATGAAACCTTGAGAGTGACGCTCTGGGGGCTTGCGATCAATATCGTGCTTTCGGGGTTGAAATTCGCAGTGGGCCTGCTGGCGTCGAGCCAGGCGCTGGTGGCCGATGGCGTACACAGTTTGTCCGACATGGCGACGGACGTCGCGGTGTTGGTTGGATTGCGTTACTGGTCCGCACCGGCAGACGAGGATCATCCGCACGGCCACGGCCGGATCGAGATGCTCGTGAGCGTCCTGATCGGCCTGGCGCTGGCCGGCGTGGCGGCCGGGATCGTCTATCGCGCGATCCTCACGCTGCATTCCGGCGCGGTTGCCCGGCCCAACTGGACTGCATTCGTGGTCGCTGTGCTTTCGATCGTGACGAAGGAGGCACTCTACCGGGTCACCATCCGCGTTGGCGCGCGTATACGGTCTTCGGCAGTCCTGGCGAACGCCTGGCATCACCGCTCCGATGCCTTCAGTTCGGTGCCGGTGGCCCTCGCGGTCCTGGCGTCGCGTCTGCATCCGGAATGGATCTATCTCGATCCTGTCGCCGCGATTGTGGTGTCGGTGCTGCTTCTGCATGCCGCGGGGAAGATCACGTGGCCGGTATTGCATCAATTGGTCGACGCAGGCGCGAGCGAGGCCGAGGTGGCGGCGATGCGCCAGATCATCGAGACAACCGAAGGCGTCAAGTCAATACATGAACTGAGGACCCGCCACATCGGGTCAGGGCTGCAACTCGATGTGCATGTGCTTGTAGCTCCCGCCTTGACCGTTCGCGAAGGTCACGCCATTGCAACCGCCGTGAAGCAGCGCCTCCTGAACGAAAAGGAGGAGGTGGTCGATGTTCTCGTGCACATCGAGCCGTTTGAAGCGCCGTATTGGCGCGATGCCGGGACAGAACAATCGCCGGAAAGTTGAGTGCTCCATTCGGCATAAAGGGCGGGTTTGCGCTTAATCCCGGGTGCCTGCGTAATAATCCGCGATGGCTCTCATGAGTACCTCGCCCGCCTCGACGTTTTCCTCTTTGGTGTAGAGCGCGCCGCCTCCTTCACAGAGGATGGAGGTGATGCCGAACTGGGTGTGCGTGCCTTCGGTCCACTGATTCTGGTGGCCGTCACGCAGCGGCCATTCTTCCATCGGGCGAATCACATCGTTCACATCATACTGTTCGATGATGTCGCCGAAGCGAGTCCAGGGCCCCAGCTTGTCCTCGGTCATTTCCGGTCCCGCGATGATCCGGGGATCGGTCTTCCCGCCCCAGGTGTGGATGCTCCAGGCGCTGACTGGGGGTGCTTCGGACGCCATAAGCATTTCGAGATCACGCTGCACAATGCAGGCTTCGAGGGCCTGGCTGGCCTGGTCCGCGCCTGTGTGAAGATACGTGCGGTTCATGTCATACCCCTGCGCATTGACGCGGTACCAGCCCTTGGAGGGCGCGTCGGGGCTCATCATGGGCACGAAATGGCAGATGCTGCGGCGGCGGAAGCCGGCTGCCTCGCCACTAAGCATCCAGTCGATCATGCCCGCCATGCGCCATTGCGAATTATGCTCGCCCGGATGCTGGTTGGCGAAGAAGTGGGCCCAGCGTTTTTTGCGGGGCACGTCGCTTTTGGGATCGGTGATTTCGAGGCGGTAGAGATCGCGGCCTTCGATGGATTTCCCGAGGACGTGTACCGTCACAAAAGGGCTTTTCTTCCAGGCCGCGACGAGTTCCACGAGTTTCTCGTATGACATGGGCACCTGGTGCCCGACGTAAACCACGTCCTGTTCAAAGTGCGGGAAGACCAGGGTATCGTGCTGCTTGTCAACGCTCGGGCCGTTCAGCCAGTGCACGGGCTGCCAATGTTCGCCGTCGTAGGAATACGAAAAGGCGTATTCATTGAAGTAATATGCCGGCCCGCCGTCAAATTGGACATCGAGCCGCAGAGAATTGCCTTTTGCGTTGCGCAGGATGGTGAATTGCGGGCGGTTGTTCCAGTCCGGATGGCCGGGCGCGGCGCCCAGCGATACCACGAAATGGTTCTCCCCAACTTTTTCGATGGTTGTGCCCTGCGACCCCAGTGGCCCTTCGAATGTGAAATCGTCTGCGGATAGCGGGGCTGCGCCAGCCAGGCCGGCCTTCACCGAGACCAGCACAAGAATCATCAAGCATCCGAATCGCAACATGGCACCTCCATTACCTTGCACAGACACTACGGCGCGAGCACGTCTGCATGGGTATCGATAGCTCTATCTATACGGGTTTCAGCGAAGTGAATCAAGGGAGGAAAATTTCGGTGCGGCCGGTTTTGTGGCATGTGCCCGCGAATTCGTTCACAGCACATGAAAGCGGGACGCAGTGCATCAATTCTGGAATAGCGCCTGAGAAGCCAGCCTGCTGCCGAACGCGGCTCCGGATCGCAGCGTTGCATTAGGAGGACGAGAGCGCCCCGGCTGTGTTTACAACCGGGGCGCTCGCATACGCTATGTTTTCAGTTGCCCGCCCCGGTAAGCGCGCCCGCCAGCAAGGCTACGGCGCTGTTCACCGGTTGTTTCCCCGGAAACCGCACGAACTCGACATGGCCGTCCATATAGAGCACATTGCTGCCGCCAGGGACATGATTGAAGTCCTTCGGGTTCGTGGAGAGCATATCCCACATCACGAACACGTCGCTTTGGGCGCGCGCAGTGCTTGCCGGATCGTTGATGTCGGTGACAAGAAATCGCTCAATGCCCTCGCGAAGACGGTAAATGACATTACCTCCGCTGGTTCCATAACCTGCCCCTATCCCGCCAGGAAGAGCGGCAAGGTTTATGTCGCTGTCCGCGTGCCGGGCCAGGCCTACGGGATCGTTCGCGTCCAAGTAAGGCTTGCAGCCGCTAATGAGAGCGGCAGCCCAAAAGACAAATTGGCCCGGTCCCTGATCCGTTGGCTTAAGCTGCTCATTTGGTTTCAGAAGAGGGTTTACCACGGTAGCCAGAGGCGCCAGGGGCACCAGGGGCACATCCCATGCGTCGAAGAGCCAGCCGTAGTAGGTATAGCTTTCGTCGGCCGCGCGCATGCAGGAGCCGCCATGCGTGTCATAATCGCCGAAGCAGAAGACCGCGTCAGGGGCCTTACCCGTGTTGCCGGTGTCATTCACATAGATTCGATCCTCGAAATCCATTTTGGGGCTTGAGGGGCACACCAGCACCCAGGGATCCGTCAGGTATTCGGGATAAATCGCCGGAATCATCGGGCAGAAATCGAGAGCGGCGCCCTCCTCGCCGCTGAAATCGTTCCTGAAAAGCCCGATCTGCACCATAGGCCATTTTTCACCCGGGCTTTCGTTGGCGTACATCTTGAACACGAGTCCCATTTGTTTGAGATTGTTGGCGCAGCTTGCCCGGCGGGCCGCTTCCCGGGCGCGCGCCAGTGCAGGGAGCAGGATGGCCGCAAGAATGCCAATGATTGCAATGACCACCAACAGTTCGATCAGCGTGAATCCTTGTTTGTGTCTCATGAATATATCCTCCGTTTTCCACTGGACTGCAGTTCGATTCCTTCTTACTCAAAGGAATCATCCTTAATTACCAGTATGCTAGATATTCTCTATCATGTCAATATCTTTATCTGTACTATATAGGCACTCTTTCTGAGACAGCTGAGCTGAATTCTTCGAAATGGCGAGGTGCACGGCGCGTGCGTGCTTTCTACAGGGCTTTGCAGAGGATGAAAGTCAGTGGCAGGCCTGAACGGCAGACCTGATGTGCCGCGCGAGACCGATGCCGGCGGCGCTTTACTCCAGAGGGATGAACCGGCTGTTCACCTTTTCCCAGAGGGCGTTGGCAAGCACTTTCCGGTCTGTACCTGCAACGGGCTCGTCTCCGAAGGTCACGAAAGCCTCGCCGCCCTTCAGCCGTAAAATGCCCAGGATGTGTTCTATGAATGAGACGCCGGGTCCCCAGTGTACGGCTTGAGAGGGGGGAGGGTCTCCGGGACGGGTGCGGTAATCGAGTATGGCGTAATGCACCGGTATGTCCGCACGTACCGCGGCTTCGAGCAGGGCTGGTTTGAACGCCTGGACCGTCTTTCCGTCCCCGATCCGGCTTTCCGCGAAGACATGCACCGCGAATCCATCGTGCAGGGCGCTGGCAATCTGCTCGTTGATGCCGCCGACCTCCGTGCGGCGCGACCGGTTGACGAAGATGATGTCCATATGGCGGGTCAGAAAGCCGATGCCCGGCCACTGGGCCATGTCGTGCCGGGCCACAAAGACGCCGCCGGTCACTGCCGCGATAAGCACGCTGTCGATCGAGCTCAGATGATTGCTGACGGTGAAAGCGTGCCGCGGCGGTGGAGGGCCGACGAGGTGGATGCGGAACCCGGCCAGGCGCATCGATATGCGGGCCCACGTGCGCACGAAGCCGCTGCGCACACGCAGCTCAGCCTCACGGGACCGCAACTTCGCCAAACAGCGGCAAAGCAGGCAAAGTCCGAGCATGATGCTTGTCCACACCACAAGCGTTGGCACGCGCCATCCGGCGCGAATGCTGCCCCACAAGCTGTTCATATTGCACCTTGCCCTCAACCGGAATCCTCGGCCAGCATCATGGCATACGGCTTTTCCGGCAGCAACCCGCGCCCACTACTCATTCTTCTCGCCAGCTGGGGGCTCGCTCAGGTCCGCGGGTATCGCCGCGCTGGGAGTGCTCCGGGCAGGGTGCCGGAGGCAGGTCCCTGGACCTGCCTTTCGTCAGAGCCGTCATGTGCGGACTGTTTTCCGTAGCGCGTAGGGGCAGACCCCCGTGTCTGCCCTTCTTTAACGCAGCCATGGGGGCGATCCGGATGGGCAGACACAGGGGTCTGCCCCTACAACGGGAGGGAAAACTTTCGGCGGGAACACCGCGAAATGCGCGCCGGGGGTCTGCCCCTACATTAGAAAAACTACAGGATATAGCCGATGAACTAAACAACCGGCCCAAAAAATGCCTCGGATGCCGAACACTCAATGACATCTTCCTGCAGAAACGAAGAATCGTCTCCCGTGCGCTTAGAACGTGAATTGTGCCGGCGGCGCTGGAAATTGCAGGGTCCGCGCGGGCGTTGTATGATTGAAGGCCATCTATGATTTGAGCTGCCGCCGTTCGGTTTAAGCGCGGGGAGTGTCTGCTGGAGTGGGTGGCGCCGTCCGGCTCAGGGGCAGCCTGGAGTGGCACGGAAAGGAAGTCTCATGCTGTTTGATTTCGACATGATTCAGGAAGTGTACGCAGGGCTCCCGGGGCGGGTGAACGCGGCGCGGGAGCTTCTCGCGCGGCCCCTCACGCTCAGTGAAAAGGTGCTCTACAGCCATCTTTTCGGCAGTCCTCCGGCGGAGCCTTTCGTACGGGGCGCCTCCTACGTGGATTTCCGCCCCGACCGGGTGGCAATGCAGGACGCGACCGCCCAGATGGCCCTGCTGCAGTTCATGCAGGCGGGCAAGAAGCGGACCGCGGCGCCCACCACGGTGCACTGCGACCATCTGATCCAGGCTCGATCGGGCGCGGGCCCCGATCTCGCAGCCGCCCTCAGCGTGAACAAAGAGGTTTTTGATTTTCTGGCGTCGGTATCGAACAAATACGGCATCGGCTTCTGGAAGCCCGGCGCGGGCATCATCCACCAGGTCGTGCTGGAGAATTATGCGTTCCCCGGAGGCCTGATGATTGGTACCGATTCGCACACGCCCAACGCAGGCGGCCTCGGCATGGCTGCCATTGGCGTCGGCGGGGCGGACGCGGTCGATGTGATGGCCGGCATGGCATGGGAGCTGAAGTTCCCGAAGCTCATTGGTGTGAAACTCACCGGGCGCCTGAATGGATGGACCGCTCCCAAGGACGTCATCCTCAAGGTGGCGGGCATCCTGACGGTTAAAGGCGGCACGGGGGCCATTGTGGAGTATTTCGGACCGGGTTCCGAGAGCATGTCGTGCACCGGCAAGGGTTCGATCTGCAACATGGGCGCGGAGATCGGCGCCACGACGTCGCTGTTTGCGTTTGATGACTCCATGGTCCGGTACCTGGAGGCAACCGGACGCGGCGCGGTCGCCGAGGCGGCCCGGGCCATCCGCGACTACCTGCGCCCGGATCCCGAGGTCTATGTGAATCCGGAGCAGTTTTTCGACCAGGTGCTCGAGATCGACCTGTCGACCCTGCAACCGCATCTGAACGGCCCGTTCACGCCGGATTTGGCCACGCCGGTTCCCGCGATGCGGGAGGCCGTGAAAAAGAACGGCTGGCCGGAAAAGGTGGAGGTCGGGCTGATTGGTTCATGCACGAATTCTTCATACGAAGACATGAGCCGGGCCGCATCCATCGCGCGGCAGGCCCGAGCGAAGAAACTGCGGGCCAAATCGGAGTTTACCATCACGCCCGGCTCGGAAACCGTGCGCTACACCATGGAACGGGACGGGTTGCTGGGCGAATTCGAGGCCATCGGAGGGGTGGTGTTGGCCAACGCGTGCGGGCCCTGCATCGGGCAGTGGGCGCGGCACCGGCCGGGTCCCGAGGACGAAGCGAACACCATCGTGACCTCGTTCAACCGCAATTTTGCCAAACGCAACGACGGCAACCCGAAGACCCATGCGTTTGTGGCGTCGCCCGACATGGTGACGGCCCTGGTGCTGGCCGGCGACCTCGGATTCAACCCCATGACCGATACCCTCATCAATGAGGACGGGGAGGAGGTCCGGCTCGAACCGCCTTGCGGAGAGGAGCTGCCGCCGAAGGGGTTCGAGGTTGACGATCCGGGTTACCAGGAACCCGCCGCGGACGGCAGCGCGCTCGAGGTGGTGATCCGGCCCGATTCGGAGCGCCTGCAGCGGCTCGAACCCTTTGCCCCCTGGGAGGGGGCGGATCTGAAGGGGTTGCGGCTGCTGCTCAAGGCCAGGGGCAAGTGCACGACCGACCACATCTCGATGGCCGGCCCGTGGCTGCGCTACCGCGGACATCTCGACAACATCTCCAACAATTGCTTCATTGGCGCGATCAACGCGTTCAACGGTGAGGCCAACCGGGTCAAAAACCAGTTGACCGGCGTCTACGATGAAGTGCCTCGGGTTCAGCGCGCCTACAAGGCGGAGGGTATCGGCACCGTCGTTGTGGGCGACGAGAACTACGGCGAGGGGTCGTCTCGTGAGCACGCGGCCATGGAACCCCGGCACCTCGGCGTTCGGGCCATCCTGGTCCGGTCGTTTGCGCGCATCCACGAGACCAACCTGAAAAAGCAGGGCATGCTCGCCCTGACCTTTGCCAATCCCGCCGATTACGACGCGATTCAGGAAGACGACGTCATCGATATCGTGGGGCTGACTGGGTTTGCGCCCGGGGTCCCCTTGACCGTGGTGCTGCATCACACCGACGGGACGACGTACGAGTTTTCGGTCAACCACAGCTACAACAAAGCCCAGATCGCCTGGTTCAAGGCGGGCTCGGCGCTCAACCTGATCAAAGCGCAGGCCGGCAGATAAAAAGTCGGCGCCGGGCGGGAAAAAAAGACATGGCCGGGGAGGAGATCCTTCCCGGCCAAGTTGTTACTGCAGAATTCAGGTTCGGTTCGTTTATGCCTTTTTGCGCAGGCGCGAGACCGCAACGGCCGCAATCCCCAGCCCCATCAAGGTGAGGGATGCCGGCTCGGGAACCGGCGTACCGGGGTCATACGGCAGGACGCCCTGGCCCATCAGGTTGTCGTTGCCGCATTCCATCGTGAAATGGGTGGTGATCAGCCCATTCCATTGGGGGTTGTCTTTCCTCACTTCGTCCCACAGCCACGTCAGGTCGACTCGTACCGCGTTATGCGTACCGCCAAGCACATCAGCCACGCCATCGCCGTCCAGGTCGTCCCCCAGGCCCGTGAAGTAGCTGAAACTTCCGTTGTTGAACAGTTCTGTGCCGCCGGAATCATAACGCCACGGATTCGCTGCAGCGTTCTGGTTGTAGTACACAAGCAGGGTCGAGTCATTCGGGTCCAGCTTATAAGCGCGGTACAGTGGGTTCCCATCCACACCCGTGTCGCCGCGGAAGGTCAGGACGTAGTCGTATCCGAACGTGTTAGCGATGGAGTCCGGGTTGTTTCCTTGACTCCCGGTGCTGATAGCGGCGGCAGCCTGTCCGAAGACAGCGTTGTTATTGACGTCGATAAACAGGTCGCCGTACTTCCACGTATGACCGCTACCGGAAGCGCCGTTTTCGAAATCGTAGCCGCCGACCATGGTGAGGAAATTGTTCTGGTTCAGATAGAAGGCTTCCAGATCCCATAGCTGGCCCGTTGTGCAGCCGGGCTCGACCTCATTATCCTCACCGGCTTGTCCCACTCCGGTGTACCAGGCCCCAGAACCCGTAACACCGTCGGGGATGGTGATGTTCTGGCCGAGGTCGGTAATGAATGCCGCCCATCCGGGCGCGCTCGCAAGGAGCGCCACTGCCATTAAAACCGCTGTCTTTTTCACTGCGTATTCTCCCATTCGCTTTGTGAGTTGCCTCGTTTTTCCAATCCGATTGCCGTTTATGCCAGGGCCCACGAGATTTGCCGCAAACACCCTCGCGCACGAAAAAGCAAGATTCGCGCCAACTTGGGCGGGTCGGTGTAATATGAAGAATAGCACGGCGTTATGCTGTTCGCGCTGAGGCAGTGGTCAGGCAAAGACCGATGTATTGCGACTGGAGTTGGTCATCCGTGACAAACAATTTGCTGTCCGATAAAGAGTGGTCAAGCGTGACACGGCAGTTTTTCAGTCTGGCCGAGGGGCGGGAGTCAAGCGCAGGGTTCCACGCGGGTTACGCCCTCAATTCGAGCGGGGCGCAGGCCGATGGAGGGCAGCCGGCGGGGCGGGCAGACACAAAAAGGCCGGGGAGGAACTCCCCGGCCAGGTTGATGCAACAGAATTCAGCCGGTTGTCCAGTTACGACTTGCGCAGGCGCGAGGCTGCGGCTGCCGTGATGCCCAGCCCCACCAAGGTAAGGGTTGCCGGCTCGGGAACGACAGGGTCAGGATCCGGGGTGCTTCCAGGACGCACGAGGGCGCTCTGGCCCACGACGACGTCAAACCCGTTTTCATAGGTGTAGCGAACGTTGAAGAGTCCGCTCCAGCCTGTTCCGAGTTCGTCCCACAGCCAGTTGAGATCAAATTCCACGATGTTGTGGGTGCCTTGAGTCTCCCAGAACGAATTCAGCCCGGCCAGTTCGTTCACACCCGTTGTGTATGAGACGCTATCCATTCCGCTATGTACTATGCTCAAGTTGGAGAATTCACCGGGCTTAATTTTCCACGGGTCGGACTCCGGTGTTTTGTAGGACACCGGAGACAGTTTGGTGCGTGTGGTGAGCTTGTAGACCACGGAATCCGCAGGCGTCGACTTAGTCTGCCCAAACACCCAGCTCACCGCGTACTCGTACCCCATGTTTGACCCATACGAGGTAGATCCAAACAGTCCATCGATGTCGATGAACAGGTCGCCGGGCTTTATCTGTTTTCCCTCATACTTAAACCCGCCGGCGAAGCTGTAACCGCCCACCAGCTGCAACACGTTGTCCTTCGTCAGGAAGAATCCCTCAAGATCCCACTGCTGGCCCGGAGCGCAGCCGGGCTCAACCTCGTTGTCTTCTCCAGGGCTGCCCTGCCCGTCGAACACGGTGATATTTTTCCCGAGCCCGTCAAAGGATGTTGCCCATCCCGGCGCGCTCGCAAGAAGCGCTGCCACCACCAGAATCGCTGCCTTCTTCACTGTTTAGTCCTCCGGCTGCCTTTGTAGGTGCCTTGTTATCTCGCCAGACTACCGTTTGTACTCAAGATCCATGAGATTTACCGCAAACGCCGGCGCAGAGGAGCAAGATTTGTACCAACTTGGTCGAGTCGATGTAATAAGAGTAGTAGTCAAGGGTTATCGACTCCGCGTTGATCCAGTGGTCAAGAAAATATCGCCGCACAGCCAGGAAAAATGCTCAATCGCGATAAACAATTTACTGCGCGGCAAAGAGTGTTCTGGCGTGACACAGTCGAAATTTTTTCCGATCTTGCCGCAGGCATGAGTCAATTACCTGGCTCTCCGGGTCAGGTTGCGTTTTCAATTTGAGCGGGGGCGCAGGCCGGTGGAGAGCGGCCGGCGGGGTGGGCAGACACAAAAAGGCCGGGGAGAAGCTCCCCGGCCAGGTTGATGCAACAGAATTCAGGTTCGGTTCGTTTAGGCTTTTTTGCGCATGCGCGAGACCGCGACCACCGCAATCCCAAGCCCCATCAGCGTGATGGATGCCGGCTCGGGAACGAAGGCGTTGGGATCCTCAGTGAGGAACCCCCAGCCCATCATGCTGTCGTTACCGCACTCATACGTGTAATGGGTGTAGATCTCAATCAAGCCGTCGTCATTGGGATCTACCAACCCCCACAGCCAGCTAAGGTTGACCTGCACCGCGTTATGCGACCCCTTTCCGCCTGTGTCACCCAAGAGAGTGCCAGCCTGGACCGGGAAATCAATGTTGAATTTTCCAGTTTCGTAAGCGAAACTATTGTCCGAAAGGGATACAGCATCGCCGCCACTAGCATATTGCCATGGATTTGCCCTTTTGTTCTGGTTATACCACACAACAAGGGTCGTATCAGTTGGATCCAGCGCGTATGCCTCGTACGTCAGGTTCGTGAAGTTGAAAACCAACGCGAAGTCGTAGCCGAAAGTCTGCTGAATGGAAGATGGTCCGCTGTCATCCCCCCAGCTTATGTCTCCGGCCTCCTTCCCGTACTTGGGTTTGTGGTTAACGGCGATGAACAAGTGGCCAGGGTCGAACCATTGGCCGGTACCTTGTCTGCCTGCCACGAAATCAAAGCCGCCCACCATAGTCAGCAGGTTGGTGCTGCCGTCCAGATAGAAGGCTTCGAGATCCCATATTTGTGACGCCACACAGCCCTGCTCAACCTCATTGTCTTCGCCGGCGATCCCTAGGGGGCCGCCGTCGAAGCCAACACTCGCCATATCGTCAGGGATGGTGATTTCATGCGCCGCGTTGACATCGAGATACGGAGCCGCCCACCCTGGCGCGCTGGCAAGTAGCGCCAGCATCACTAAAATCGCTGTTTTTTTCACTGTTTAGCCCTCCCACTGCTTTTGTGAGTTGCCTCGTTTTTCTCTTCCGATTGCCTTTTGTACCCAGGGCCCACGTGATTTGCCGCAAATGCCCGCACTTGCAGGTGAGCAAAATTCGCGCCAAATTTGCGAGGTTGCTGTAATGCTGGCAGTAGTACGGAGTTATACTGTTTCGACTGATATTATGACCAAGTAGATTTCGGTGAATTGCCGGTGAAGTTGGTCATCCGTGATAAACAATTTACGGTCAAGTGCGGCTGATTTGACCAGGCGTTCAATTTGTCGGCAGAGCTGCCCGGGCGGGGCGCAGCAATGGGCCAGGCCGGGAGGCGTTCGGGCCGTTTAAAACTGAAATCGGGACGTTTCATAACAGAGCATTTTTCGGGAGACACTGAGACGATTGTGCGCTGGGCGGTTCGGCGAGAGTCCCGGTTTCTTATTGGTATACAAGGGCTTATGAGACTATGGCGCCTTCAAGGCCTGAATTGCGGACTTTGGCACGCGTGATGCGGTATACCGGTCACAAAGCGGTGCACGAACTGGAAAATTTAACCACGGAGTGGCAGCCCTTGAGTGGTATCGGCTGTTTCCGTGATGTTCTGGAGGTGCTTTTACGATGGCGAAGATGATAGGAATTGACCTGGGAACGACAAACTCGTGTGTGGCAGTGATGGAAGGCGGTGAGCCGACGGTGCTCACCAACCCGGAAGGCAACCGGACCACGCCGTCGGTGGTGGCCTTCACGAAAGACGGCGAGCGGCTGGTTGGCGCCGCGGCCAAACGGCAGGCGGTGACCAATCCGGCGAACACGGTGTTTTCGATAAAACGCTTCATGGGACGGCGTTACGACGAAGTGAGCGGAGAGCTGAAGCTCGTGCCCTACAACGTAACGAGGACTTCGTCCGGAGACTGCCGGGTGGAGGCGCAGGGCAAGAGCTACCGCCCGCCCGAGATCTCGGCCATGATCCTGCAGAAGCTGAAAGAAGCGGCCGAGCAGTATTTGGGCGAGCGCGTGTCGAAGGCGGTCATCACGGTGCCCGCGTACTTCAACGATTCGCAGCGGCAGGCGGCCAAAGACGCGGGCAAGATCGCGGGACTGGAGGTCGCCCGCATCATAAACGAGCCGACAGCCGCCGCGCTAGCCTACGGGCTCGACAAGAAGAAGAACGAGAAGGTCGCGGTCTACGACCTGGGCGGCGGCACGTTCGACATCTCGATTCTGTCGATTCAGGAAGACAGTTTTGAGGTGTTGAGCACCAACGGCGACACCCATCTGGGCGGCGACGATTTCGACCAGCGGGTGATCGACTGGCTCGCGGACGAGTTCCGGAAGGAGCAGGGCATTGACCTGCGCCAGGATCCCATGGCCCTGCAGCGGCTCAAAGAGGCCGCGGAGAAGGCCAAATGCGAACTCTCGACAGCCCTGCAGACGGACGTGAATCTGCCGTTTATCACCGCGGACGCGTCGGGGCCGAAACATCTGAGCATGAACCTGACGCGGGCGAAATTGGAACAGCTCTGCGGCGATCTGCTGGAGCGGTCCAAGGAACCCTGCCGGAAGGCGCTGGCCGACGCCGGCCTGTCTCCGAAAGACATCGACGAGGTGATCCTGGTTGGCGGGATGACCCGCATGCCGGCGGTCGGGACGGTCGTGCAGGAGATCTTTGGCAAGGAACCCCACCGCGGGGTGAACCCCGACGAGGTGGTGGCCATTGGCGCGGCGATCCAGGCAGGCGTGCTGAGCGGCGACGTAAAAGACGTGCTGCTGCTCGACGTGACGCCGCTGTCGCTGGGCATTGAAACCCTGGGCGGGGTGTTCACCCGGCTGCTCGAGCGGAACACCACGATCCCGGTGTCGAAGAAGCAGGTCTTTTCGACTGCGGAAGACAACCAAACGGCGGTGACCATTCATGTGCTCCAGGGCGAGCGTGAGATGGCCTCGGACAACCGGACTCTCGGACGTTTCAATCTTGAGAGTTTGCCTCCGGCGCCACGCGGACTGCCTCAGATCGAGGTGGCGTTCGACATCGACGCCGACGGCATCCTGCATGTTTCCGCGCGCGACCTGGCTACGGGCAAGGAGCAGAAGATCCGCATCGAGGCCTCTTCCGGCCTGAACGAGGCGGAGATTAACCGCATGGTCAAGGACGCGGAGGCCCATGCGCAGGAGGACAAGGAGCGCCGGCGCGTGATCGAGGTGCGGAACACGGGTGACCAGCTGCTCTACACCACGGAAAAGACGCTCAGAGAAAACGCCGATACGATTGACCCGGAAGCCCGGGGCGCGGTGGAGTCGGCCCTGGACGAGCTGCGCGATGCCCTGAAGCGGGAAGATACGGCCGCCATCGAGGCCGCCACGCAGAACGTGACGCAGGCGTCGCATAAGATGGCCGAGGCCATGTATCGGACGGCGGCGCAGCACCAGGCTGGCGCACAGGCTGATGCGGGAGCCGCGGGTCCGCAGGGCGGGCGGCAGCCGGGCGCCGGAGACGGTTCGGTGGATGCCGATTTCACGGTGGTAGACGAGGACAACCCAGCGTAACACGCTGTTAAACATAAGGATGCCGTGGAGAAGGCGGCCGATGCGGCCGGAACGAAACCGGTCGCGCCGCCTTCCCCGCACCCTGACACGATTCGAGGGAGGTGACGATACCTTATGCCGGGCACGGCCACACGCAACTATTATGAACTCCTGGGCGTATCGCCCACGGCCACGCAGGACGAGATCCGCAAGGCCTATCTGAAGCTTGCCAAGAAATACCACCCGGACAAGACCGGCGGCGACAAGGCGGCGGAAGAAAAGCTCAAGTCCATTAACGAGGCCTACGACACGCTGAAAAACGCTGAGAAACGGAGGGAATACGACCTCCAGCGCGAGTCGCCGTTCGCCGGGGGCGGACCGGGCTTTGATCCGCGTGGATTTGGCGGCGCAAGCGGCGGGTTCACGGGCGATTTCAGCAGTATTTTCAGCGGTTTAGGCGATTTGTTCGGCGGACGGGCTCAGCAACCGCACCACCAGGGGCCGGCCCCCGGCAACGACGTCGAGGGCCGCCTGACGATCACGCTGCGCGAAGCGGCGTCGGGCGTCAGCAAGTCCATCCGCATCCCTTACCGGGCCACCTGCACGGACTGCGGCGGTTCGGGGGCCCAGGCGGGCACCCAGCCGCAATCCTGCCCCGCCTGTGGCGGCACGGGCCGGGCGGCGCGAGGTAATGCCGCGTTTTTCATATCCCAGACCTGCCCGCAGTGCCACGGCGCCGGCAAGGTCATCGCGTCTCCCTGCGGGTCCTGCGCCGGCTCCGGCGTGCGCAAAGGCAGCCGGACGGTGACGGTGACCATCCCGGCGGGAGTAGATACAGACACGCGGCTCCGGCTGGCGGGGCAGGGCGACGCCGGGCTTCGGGGCGGCCCCCCCGGCGACCTGTATGTAGCCGTAACGGTCCGGCCCGATGCCGTGTTCGAGCGGCAGGGCTCGGACATTCTGTGTGAGATACCCGTGCGCTTTACCGAGGCCGCGCTGGGAGCCACGCTGCGCGTTCCGACGCTGACCGGCAAGGCCGACCTCAAGATCCCCGAAGGGACGCAGTCCGGCCAGTTGTTCCGGCTTCGCGGGCTTGGACTGCCCTCGATGCATGGCCGCGGGAAAGGCGACCAGATCGTTCGCGTCTTGATCGAGGTGCCCAAACGGCTGACCCGCGAACAGCGCGAGATCATGGAGAAATTCAAGGCGCTCGACGACTCCGCAATGTATCCAAAGCGGCATGAATTTGAGCGCCGCATGAAAAGTTGAACGATTTCCCGCCCGCGCGGCCAGGCCTGGCCGGGACGTTGAAGAAATGCGGCGATGTCTCGAATTGCAACAGCAGCTCGTCGCATCTTGTGACAGCCGGCGCAGCGCTTGTCAGAATGGCCCGCCAGCCCGAAGATCAAGTTGGTGTAAGCGCTTTATTGGCAATGGTTTTTGTGGGGCGCTCACGAACGTCGGATTATGGGCGGTTTGGCATCGGATTTGCTTTTTATCAGGTAGAGAATCAACCGGAAAGCGGTTGTGTTGAGTAGATTGAGGTGCAGGTGCGGGATACGCGCCTGAGAGAGAAGGAGGGTCAGGCAATGGCTCTTTGGACATGGGATCCCTTCCAGGAACTGGAGGCGTTGCGGCGCCAGGTGGAACGGGCATTCGAGGATTACCGCGGAGGCCGGCGGCCCTTTTCGCGTACGGCGTTTCTTCCGGGCTTGTCCGCCCGCAGCTACCCGCTGTTGAACATCAACGAAGACAAAGACACGCTGTACGTGGAGGCCCTTGCTCCCGGCCTGGCGCCCGAGTCGCTCGATATTACGGTGCGCGACAATGTGTTGCGGATCGCGGGTGAGAAGCCGACGGTAAACCCAGACATCAAGGCCGAGGCGTTCCATCGCAACGAACGCAGTGCGGGACGTTTCGTGCGGACCCTGAGCCTTCCCACCGGGGTGGACCCGGCGAAAGTGAAGGCGAGTTATGCAAACGGGTTATTGACGATTACGCTGCCCAAAGCGGAAGAGGCCAAGCCCCGCCAGATCGAGGTATCGGTCAGCTAGGCACGGGCGCCGTGAACGCGGTCAGCTTTCAGTAAGGAGGTGTGGAGCATGAGAGAGACAACGGTACCGGAAAAGACCCAGGAACAGGCCGCAGTGCCTGACACACGGGAAGAGGCGCGGACGCTGGCGCCTCCGGTGGATATTTTTGAGAACCGGGACGGGCTGGTCGTAGTGGCCGACCTTCCCGGCGTGGGCAAGGATGACGCCGAGGTGCGAGTTGAGAACGGCATTCTCACGCTCAAGGCCACGGCCAAGAGCGAACTGCCCGGAGAGCCGCTCCGGCACGAGTACGAGCTGCAGAACTTCTTCCGCCAATTCCAGCTCAGCGAAGAAGTCGACCAGGATCGGATCAAGGCCGAAATGAAGCACGGCGTGCTGATCATCAACCTGCCGAAGCGTGAGGAGACCAAGCCCAGACAGATTACCGTACAGGTTTCGTGAGGACGGGTGCGCCGGGCGGCCAGAGCTCGCCGCCCGGCCGGCGCCCGTGTTTGACGGAGGTGACGCGCCATGACAAAACTGCTCCCGGTACACTGGCGCAGCTCAGTCGATGAACTCCGCGATCGCGTGGTGCAGACCTTCGACCGGTGGCTGCCCGAAGACTGGCGGCGTGAACCGCGCATTGATATGCGCGATTGGGCGCTCCAGCTCATGGCCCGCGGCGGCCCGACCATCGATCTGGAGGAGACTGACGACGAGATCGTGGTGACGGCGGAGCTGCCGGGCCTCGATAAAGACGATTTCAAGGTGGAGGTTGAGGGACAGCGCCTGATTCTCCGCGGCGAGCGGAAATCCGCGCGCGAGAAAGAACGGCGCCAGTATCATTGCTGCGAATGCAGCTACGGCTCGTTTTGCCGGGCCATAGCGCTCCCCTGCGAGATCGATCCGGCCCAGAGCACAGCCAACTACCGCAAAGGCGTGCTCACGGTGACGATGCCCAAGACGCCGGCGGCCAAGGCCCGCTGCGTCCGTGTAACAATAGACTGAGCGGGCAAACAACCGGACAGATTACTCGCGCAACGCCAGGGTAATGGCGCAACGGCTCAGCCGGTGACTTTTTCCTGCAGCGCGCGGTAGCCGTAGTGCATGGCCAGCTGGTCGAGCAGAATGATGGCCATGAATGCCTCGGCCACCGGCCATACGCGAGCGACGATCGTGGGATCGCGGCGCGTCACGGCGGACAGCGTGGCGTCTTCCATCGAGACCTTGTCGATCGTGGCCTGGTCCTTCGCAATGGTCGGCGTGGGTTTGACTGTCAGCCGCACGACGATGTCCTGCCCCGTAGTCAGGCCTCCGGTGATGCCGCCCGCGTTATTGCTGTCGAAGACTGCCGCTCCGTTGCGTATACGCATCTGGTCGTTGCACTCCGAGCCGCGCATGTCTTTTACCTTCGCTCCAGCGCCGATTTCGACCGCTTTGATGGTGCCGATGCTCATCATGCGGCCCAGTTCGCCATCGAGCTTGGAGAAGACGGGTTCACCCACACCCACGGGCACGCCGGTCGCCACCACTTCGCACACCCCGCCGCTGGAATCGCCTTCATCCCGGATTTCGACGATCCGTTTGTACATGGCCCGCGCGGCGTCGACATCCGGGCAGTTCAGCAGGGGATGGACGCCCGCCTCGCGGCAGACGGCCTCCATATCGATGGGTTCAGCGCTGTTGCGGATCTCGATGAGGTTTTTTTCGAGTTCTGCGAGCACGGCCATCTTTTCAAGAAACCGCATGTCGTCGCGAAACCGTTTCGCGCCGAAGATCCAGTCGTAGATGACATCGTGCCGGCGGCACACGGTCCGAAATGCTTCGACCCTGGCGCGAGCCTCGTCGCGGGGTAAATCTGCGGCCCGGACGCCCGCGGCTTCCTTTACGTAGCCGAACACGTCGATGCCGTGGTCTTTGAGCACACGTTTCGCCACCGCGCCCGCGGCGACGATCGTGGAGGTGTATCGGCCGCTGAAGAACCCGGCGCCAATGGAGTCGTCGTCCTCGCCGTATTTTTGATATGAGGCATACGAGGCGTGGCCGGGCCGCGGCGTGCGGTTGGTGACCTGGTACTGTTCGATGTGCTCGAAGTGACGGTCGAGATTGGGGATCAGCACGACCAGGGGCGTGCCGTTGGTCTTGCCCTGGTTGTGGAATCCCGGCATGGTGTCCGCCGCATTCAGGCCGCTGTAGATCACCGGCACATCGGGTTCGCGCCGGGGCGATGTCAATTCGCCCTGGCCGGGTTTGCGCAGCAGCAGGTCGCGGTAGATCAGCTCTTCGGTGATGCGGAGGCCGGTGGGCACGCCCTGCAGGTGTACCGTCAGTCCTTCCTGGTACGAGCCGCCCGCCACCGTGGTTTTGAACATATTGCCGTAGGTGCAGCCGAGCATGGGTTCTCTCTCCTCATGTTCTTGTGTTTCTGGCTATTGTCACGCGCTCCGGCAGATCGGCGGCGATCCTGCTATTCCGCAAGGCGCGCCGTTCCGCCCAACCGCCTCAGTTCTTCTGCAAACCCGGGGTAGGTGACGGAGACTGCTTCGTAGCCCCGTATCCGCACCGGTTCCGCGATGCCGGTCGCGCCCACGGCCAGCGCCATCACCACGCGGTGATCGTCCTGCCCGTCCACATCGCCGCCGTGCAGGCGGCTCTGATGAATCACCAGGCCGTCATCGAGTTCCTCGACTTGCGCCCCGAGTCTCGTGAGTTCCTGGCGCATCACGGCGATGCGGTCGGTTTCTTTGAGACGCGCCTGCGGGACGTTGACCAGGCGCGTCGTGCCTTGGGCAAAACAGCCGAGCACGGCCATCATGGGCAGCGCATCCGGCGTGGCGTTCAGGTCCAGCTCGACGCCTTTCAACGCCTTCGCGCGCACGCGTATCCCGTCGGCTTCTTCCGTGACTTCTGCTCCCATCGCGCGGAGATAGTCGAGCACGGCTTTGTCGCCCTGCACGTCGGCCAGATCGAGACCCCGCGACACGATGTCGTTGCCTTCGAGCGCTCCCGCGGCCAGAAAGAAGGTTGCCGACGAGAAATCGCCGGGGATGAGCCGGTCAAAGGCCGTATATTGCTGTCCGCCGGGTATGTGGAACCAGCGGAGCCCGTCGTGCTCGAGGACAATGCCCGTGCGCTCGAGCCAATCGAGGGTCATCGCCACGTAAGGGGCCTCATTCAACAGGGTGACCTCAATTTCCGTGCTGCCGTCGGCCAGCGGCGCCGCGAGGAGGAGGCTGGACAGGTACTGGCTGGTCACGGCCTCG
>DAOSJS010000027.1:0-22801 GCA_035367355.1 Candidatus Hydrogenedentota bacterium | reverse complement strand
GGAACCGGTCTGTCGTGAGACAGCATTCCGTGTAGAAACCAGCGCGCGGGCGGTCAGGACCCGCCGGCGCGCGTCAGCCGGATATGAAACTGGGAGCCGCGGCCCTCGCAGCTTTCGGCCCAGATTTTCCCCCCATGCGCCTCCACGATCTTGGCGGCTACGGCCAGGCCCAGCCCGGTGCCTTTCTCGCGGGTGGTATAAAACGGCGAGAACACTTTTTCCAGCAAGCCGGGCTGGATACCGCGGCCCGTGTCGCGGATGGTGAACACCGTGGAGGTGGCGTCCTGCTCGGATGCAATGGCGACCTCGCCGGGGCCATCGATGCTCTGGACTGCATTCTGCAGGATGTTGAGGAGTGCCTGCCGGAGTTTCATGCCGTCCGCGACCACGCGATGGTCTTCGCCAACCTGGTTGAGCACCTGGATGCCCGCCGGAATCTCGCCGAGATAGCGGAGCGCGGCTTCCGTTGTTTCAGCGCAGCTGATCTCCTCGAGCCGGAGCAGGACAGGCCGCGTGTATTCGAGTAAATCGGAGACCACGAGTTCCAGCTGGTTCGCTCCATCGATGACCTTTGAGACCAGCCGGGCGCGCGGGTCTTCACCGGGGAGGTCGCGTGCGAGCAGGGCGGCGTAGCCCTTCAGGCCGCCCAGCGGATTGCGGATTTCGTGCGCAACGGTCGCCGCCATCTCGCCCAGGGCAGCCAGCCGGTCCTTCTGACGGACCCGCTGACGCAGGGTCTCGATTTCCGACAGATCTTCAAAGACCTTGACCGTCCCGATGCGCTGGTTGTTGCGATCCGCGATCGGCGCGTCACGCTCGCTCACGGGAAAGGTGCGGCCATTCCGGGTTCGGAGCTCCATGGGATGCCGGCCGCCGGGCGGAGCGGCGAATTCCCGTCCAAACACGTCGCGGAAAGATTTTCCGACAACATCCTCAGCGGCATAGCCCAGAACCTCGGACGCGGCGCGGTTGAAGCGGGTGATGCAACCGGCGGTATCGACGGCGATCACACCGTCGGACATGCTCTCAAGAATATAACTCAGGTACTCATTGGCCAGCGCGAGCTGCCGGTTCTTGTCCTCGAGCTCCCGGTCCAGTTCGTCCACGCGCGCCTGCAGCGAGCGGTACCACTCTCCCATGGCGGCGGTGGTCCGGGTAAACTCGGCGAAGGCATGTTCAAGCGCCTGCATTTTATCGGTATCGCTGTTCTCTCTCATGCCTTCCTGTCGATATAATCGGCGCCGTCCTGTTCACCTGCGCGCAGGTTGCGCAAAATGCGTTTGCCTTTCTGGATCTCGGCCAATTGTTCCCGTGCATTCCGCATCATCTCCGCGACCTGTTCCGCATTGGCGGCGCTTGCCCGCGCGATCTCGCCCGCTTTGTGTCGGGCTGCTTCGGCCAGTTCGCGGAGCTGGCTGCGCGCGTCCGGCTCGGCGTCGGGCGCGCGGTTCCATTCGCGTTTGAGAATCTGGAACTCCTGCTCTAGGGCCGCCAAATCGCGCGAAAACTCGGTTTGAATGCGCAAAAGCTCCGCCCATTCGCGTGACTCAGGATCGCCGGGCAGCGACGCATGGGCCTCGGCCATGCGCTCGAACAAGGCGAGCTGACGCTGGAAACAGTCGGCAAGGCGTGCCGCAATCGAATGGTCCGTCATGGCGCAGGCCCTCCGGTCCGCTTGGGCGTTTCAGAAACCCCGTCCACTCCCATCCGGGCACGCAACCCCAGGTACTCCAGTTTCAACTGGGCCTCGGCAGCCCAGGGCGATGTCGATGCCGCGATCGCAGTGAGCAAAGGCCGGGCTTCATCGAGTTTGCCCAGATCCTGAAGGGCGTTGGCGAGCTGAAACCGGGCCCATTGCACGTTCCGGGTATCCGGCGCATTTTTTTCGAGTATCCGGGAGTAGCAGGCGGCCGCTTGGGCGTGATCCTGGTGTTCCATGGCGTAATCACCGCACGCGATCAAGAGCTCCCGGCAATTCTCTGCACGGGCGCCATCGGCAGTCGCAAAGAATTCGATTGCGATCGCCATGGCCTGCTCGAAGCGATCCAGGGCGAGGCAGGTCTCGACGAGCTGCCGGGTGTAGTCCAGCGTACGCTCCCCGGGGAAATCGGTATGGGCCTGTTCCATCAAGCGCAAGGCCTGGCCTGAATCGGCCAGTCGCATGGCGTGACCGTATTCCATGAGGAAAGCATACGCCGTGGCGGGGGCCAGCTGCTCCACATCCACCCGGCGCGCGACCTCGTTCCCCTCAGCCCACGCCCCGGTTCGGTACAGCGCCCGGGCGGCCTGGGCGAGGACTTCCGATTCGGGTGCCCGGGCAGCGACCCCGCGGTAGATGCCGGCGGCCTGGTCAAGAAGCCCGAGCTCCTGGTACATTTCGCCCTGGGCCAGCATGACCTCGGTCTCCTGCGGCGTGCCCTGGGCCAGAGCGGCCATGTCTTGCAGGAGCGCCATGGCCCGACCAGACTCATGGCGTTTGAACGCGAGCTTCGCCAAAGCGACATTGGCAGCGATCGACTGCGGGGTCCCGGGGAATTCGGAGGCCAGTCTTTCGAACGCCGTCTCCGCCTCGTCCGCGTACCCCGCCTTGAGAAACTGGCGTCCGGCGGTCAGCAGGACCTGCGGGTCGGAAGCGCCGGCCTGTTCGGCCGCCAGGAGCACCTGGGCCGCGCCGCGGGTATCGCCGGTCAGCTCCCGCAATTGCGCATAACGCAACAGGATCTCGGGATTGCCGGGATGCCTTTGAGTGGCCTCGGAAGCGATTCGCAGGGCATCGTCGCGCCGCCCTGCCATATCCAGCGTTTCGGTCAGCTCCAGATACGCCTGGGGGGACGATGCGCTGCCGGGGAAAAACCGAATGATATCGCGCAGGGCATCCTGGGCGTCCTGTATCTGGTGCGCGGCCCGGAAGGCCTGGGCCAGCATGAGGAGGACTTCGTCGTTGCCGACGCTCGTGGTGCCCGACTGCAGGCGCGTCTTAAGCAGCGTGATCGCGGTCTGATAGTCGCCGCGGTCAAGGGCTATGCGCCCCAGGGCGGTACAGGCACCCGCCCCCAGACGGTTCTGCGCATTCGTCTGGGCGACCCGGGTTAGAAGCGCCTCACCCTCGGCTTGCTTGCCGAGATGGACCAGGGCCTCTCCCAGGAGCAAGGTGCCATCCGCGGCCTCCGGCGTGCCCGGATGGGTTTTGACGAGCTGCTCGAGATGCGTGGAGGCCTCGGCATACCGGCCGGTATCCAGGGCCAGACGGCCCGCGCGCAACAAGAGCTCCGGCCTGTTGGGCAGGTCAGGATAGTCGGCAAGAAGATCGGCGTACACATTGCATGCCGCAATCGGAACGCCGGCGCGCTCATAGAGATCCGCCTTCCATTGCAGGACTTCCGGAGCCCTGGCATGCGACGGAGCCTGTGCGAGGAACGTGTCCACGTAGCTGTTGACGATTTCAATCTCGAATTCCGGGGCATGAGGCGGTAGAGCCCGGTAGGCCGCTTCGAGGCGAAGCAATTCAGCCTCGATTCGCAATGGACTGGGCGGCGCCGCCCGCAAGGGCGCCTCAAGCAGGCGTGCTGCCGCAGCGTAGCTGCCTGTGGCAAAAGCCGCTTTGGCCTGTTCCAGCACTGATTCGAGGTCCCGGGTCCGCGTGACGCTGGGGACATCGAGTTCAGGCACGCGCGATGTATACGAGGACAGAAATGTGTAGGTGGCCAGCCCGAAGAGCAGGCCCGCGGCCAACGAAGATCCCGCTTTAGCAAGCAGGCCGAGGGGGAGGTTCAGCCTCCTTCTCGGCGGCCGAGTGGGCTCAGGCGTCTCGGCAGGGGAAGCCGCGGCAGCTTCGCCTGGGAGCGGGGCCGAAACCGAAGCGGCCTGTGGTTTTGACGGTTGAACGGGCGTTTCTGGGGCTCTGTTCAGCAGGGCTCGAATGGCTTCCTGGGCCGTTGCATCCGTGCCCGCACGCTCCTGAATCGCCCCGGCGGCAGCAAGATTCTCCGAACCGACATCCCCGTCCGCGCCAGCGCCTCCCCCGGTCAGCGCGGCAATAACGGCATCCATATCGCCGGTTTTCCCGGACTCTTTTTTTGCAGGTGGTGAACCTGGTTCAGCCTCTGGATTCGGGCCACGGCTTTCCACCTTGTCGCGAAGGCTGTCATCGACCCGCGCAATCAGGGTATCAAGGTCATCCAGGCCCGCAACCGGTACTTCGGGATCGGGCAGCTCGCCCGGCGCGAGATCCAGTTCGGAACTCGCCTCCGGGGTGAACTCGTCGAACGGGGGAGCGACTGGCGCAACTGCACGAGGTGCGCCGGCGGCCACCTCGATGCTTTGCTCGTCCTGTTCGCCTGCAATCGACGCGAGGATTTCGTCCATCTCTGACGAATTGGATGGTTCAAGTCCGGCACCTGCCGCAGACGGCGCCTGGCTGGTGTCCTCTCCCCCGCCGGCGGGCGAATCCCGGAGTCGCAGGCGTTCGATCAGGGTGTCCAGGTTTGATTGGCCGGCGTCGCCGGCGTTGGGCGATTGCACCATCTCCGGCGCCGTTTCCGGGGGCTGCGCGCCCTGTTCTGGAAGGTCCGCCGGAAGTTGGCTGGAATTGTCTGGAAGCTCGTCTGACACTGGTCTTCCTTTTGACGCCGAACTCCCCGGTTCAAGGGCGCGTTTATTCGCGCCGCATACCTGCTTCGCACAGGATTTCTGCGCATCCTGACTGAATGTCAATAAACTAACTGGTAGTGTAGCACGGAGACGGGCACGTAGCAACACAAACAGGAATTTTTTGCCGACCTCAACGCCCGCAATGAAGTGAAAGATTGACTGAGCGGAGCGCCGGTGACCGGCAAGATTTTGTGCCTTTCAGAGAGTTTGCAGCTTAACTCTGGCGCAAACTGCGATCGTTGACAGTGTGAAAATTGATCTTGGCGTGACACATAGACCATACTTTCTCAATCGAATTGGCAACGTCGTGGCTCCCCGGCTGCGAGGAGGACTCGGTCATGAAAGCCCGTTCAAAGTCTGAATGGAAAATGGCAATCCGGGAAGAGGCCAAACGCACGGTAAAGGGGCCCCGGAGCGATGTGCACACCAGCGGAGGCTATTCGAAGCAAATTGAGGCCGGCCTGAACGAGCTGCGAACGAAAATGAGCGAGGGCGGGGATGGGAAAGCAAAACGCATCAAAAGCGAATTGACTTTCCTCCTGAACAATTATGCACCCCAATATGATATGCGCATCGAGCATCTCATCGACGAGTGGCGGCGAAGCGGTGACCCGCAATATGACCCGGGAATCCGCATGAAATTCCGGAATGCGCGCCGGGCACACATGAGAGACAGCGGACGGCTGTAGGCGCCCTTCGGACCGCAGCTCAGCCCAGCGGCCCCGGCTCCCCGGCTTCTCCCTCCGCCAATTTTGGCGCAAATGAAACTTCGCACCCGTCTGCGGGGTCAAACCGTTGTAATTCAGGCCGCTGGATGGGACGGGCGTGGCGTGGCATGTGGCCTTGAAGTTTCCATGCGAAACCCTTTACCATGCGCCGATTTGCACACGAACCGGATTATCTGGAACGCGATTTCCATCCCGCGTGGAGGTACGATGTACAGCTATTTGAGAATTCTGGGCGTCGCGGCCGCTTTGTGGGCAGTCTGCGGATGCGGCGGTACCACGGGTGCGAACACGGATGCCAAAGCCGCACCGGAATTCACCATCGACGAGATCGTCATCCCCGTGGAGGTGGAGAGCCCGAGCCGGGGCGATATTTCAGCCTATTTCGAGACTACGACGCGGGTCGAGGCCGAGAAACGCGTCGATGTGACTTCGGAAGCTCTGGGGACCTGCGTGGCCGTTTTTGCCGATGAGGGAGACACGGTCAAGGAAGGGCAGGTACTGGCGGAACTGGACAAAGCCGAAGCGGAGGCCTCGTTGCGCCAGGCTATGGTGTCAGAAAGTGAGCGGAAAACGGCCTATGAACGGGCCCGGCAGGCCTTTGATGCGGGAATATTGGCGGAACAGGACCGGGACGCGTCCCAGTTTGCATACGAAAATGCAGTGGCAACGCGCCGCATTCAGGAGGTCCGGCTGGCCAATTTGACGATTCGTGCGCCCCTCAGCGGCGTCGTAACCCACCGGCACATCCAGGTGGGAATGCTGGTGTCGACGGGAACGCCGGCATTTTCCGTCGTAGACCCGTCGTCCTACCAGCTTGTCATCAGCCCGCCTGAAAAGAACTTGATGCAGCTCCGGGAAGGGCAGGCCGCCAAATTCACAGTGGACGCGATTGCCGGAGAAGAATTCGAGGCGCGCATCACACGCATTAACCCGAGCGTAGACCCCACGAGCGGCACGGTGAAGGTGGTGTTGAGCCTGAGCCGCGCAACCCAGGCGCGCTTGCGGGAAGCGGCGTTTGTGCGAGTCCGTCTGGTGATGGAAACCCACGAAAACGTGCTCCTGGTTCCCAAAGATACGGTGATTGAGGAGAATGCGCGCACGTATGTTTTTGTGGCGCGTCCCAGAGCGATGGAAGACAGCGCGGACGGGGGCGAGTCTTCGGCACTCGAGCAGGAAGCTGACTCCGATGCCGCGGCCGCGGCGCCGGAGGCGATGGAAACAGAGCAGTGGATTGCGGAGCGGACCGAGGTGGAGGTGGGCCTCGAAGACAGCGATGCATCGGAAATTGTCTCCGGGTTAAATGAAAGCGACCTGGTAGTGACGCTGGGGCAGCAGACGCTGAAGCCGGGGACGCGCATCAGCATCACGACGGCAGAGAGAGAGCTGGCTCGCAGCGCAGGATTGGGTGCAACGGAAGCGCTGAAAGCGGCTGAAGAGGCCAAAAAGAAAAAAGAGGCCCCCCAGGCATCCCGGCAGCGGCGCCATCGGTTGCCCTAGCCGCCTCATGCTCTGTTGTGCGAGCGCGGCTGACGGTACGTTCTGTACAGGCCTCCGGGCCTGTGGCCATCTCAGGAAGTGTCAAGTATACGTATGAGTGAAGCGCAGTCTCCCCCCATACAACAGCATCGCCTGGCCATCCGCCGTCCAGTAACCACGGCGATGGTTTTTTTGACGCTGGTGGTGTTCGGCTGGAAATCCTACGAAGGCCTTTCGATCAACCTCATGCCGGACATCTCCTATCCCACGCTTACCGTGCGCACGGAATATGAAGGTGCCGCCCCGGAAGACGTGGAAAAGCTGCTGACGCGCCCGCTGGAGGAGACGCTGGCGATCGTGCCGGGAATGGTGCAGATCAGCAGCGTATCCTCGCCGGGTTTATCCGAAATTGTGCTGGAATTCACGTGGGATACGGACATGAATACCGCGCAGCAGGACGTGCGCGATCGCCTGGACCTGTTCGACCCGCCGCAGGAAGTCACCCAGAAACCGGTCATTCTGCGCTACGACCCGACGCTCGACCCGATCATGCGCGTGGCCATTGTGGATACATCGGAAGATACGGCGCGGCAACAGGAGCGCCTGACCCAGATTCGCGAGTCGGCGGAACGCCACATCAAGAGCGATCTCGAAGGGGAACTGGGCATCGCGCAGGTGCTGGTCAAAGGCGGGCGCAAAGAAGAGATCCAGGTTCTGGTTGACTCGCGCAAACTGAAAAACCTGGGCTTGAATCTGGACAGCATCAGCAACGCGCTCGCTCAGCAGAACATCAACCTCTCGGGTGGACGGCTCAAAGAAGGCAAGACCGAGTACCTGGTGCGGACGGTCAATGAATACAAGTCGGTATCCGAAATCGGCGACACCTTGATCGTGCCGCCCGCGGGCATTCCGATAGCCCTGTCTCAAGTGGCGGAAGTCATCCAGGGAGAGAAAGACCGCGATACCGTGATTCGCCTGAACGGCGGCGAAGCGGTCGAACTTGAGATCTACAAATGGGGCGACGCCAACACCGTACAGGTGTGCAACAAACTCAAAGACCTGTTTGGATTTGAGCGGAAACTCAGTTTCTGGGAATTGGCGGCAGAGCGTCTTGACCGGCTGCGGAACGCCGGGGAAGAGAATGAAGAAACGCGCCGCAGCCGGGATCTGCGCCGGACACTCCTTTCGCGGCTTCCAGACCCGGACCGCAGCCAGTTCGTGCTGGTCAGCGACCAGTCCCGTTTCATCGTGGCTTCGATCGAAGAGGTCCAGAACACCGCCATCCAGGGCGGTCTGCTGGCATTGATTATTCTGGCTTTCTTTTTAAAACAGCTCCGGAGCACCCTGATCATCGGGGTTTCCATTCCCATTTCGATCATAGCGACGTTTGTGCCGATGTACATGCGGGAGGTTTCGCTGAATATCATGTCCCTGGGCGGTCTGGCGCTGGGCGTCGGCATGCTCGTAGACAACTCGATCGTGGTGCTGGAGAGCATTTTCCGGTGCTCGGAGGAGGGCGACGACACGATCAACGCCGCGGATCGGGGCACCAACGAGGTGGCCGGCGCGGTCACCGCATCCACCCTGACCACGGTGGCCGTATTTCTTCCTCTGGCGTTCGTGGAGGGCATAGCGGGCCAGCTGTTTGGCGACCTGGCCCTGACGGTGACCTTTTCGCTCCTGGCGTCACTGCTGGTCGCGCTGTATCTGATCCCGATGGTGGCCGCGCGCCCGCCGCTGAGCCTGCTGGCGGACCGCGATGTGGTATGGATGCTCCGGGCCTATCACGACGGGCGGGCAACGGGCAGAGGCCGCTTAGCGTCGATGGCGGGCCTGGCGCCGCGCGGGTGGAACTACGTAATGGCGTGGCTGCGCGAGGCGGCGCATCATGATTTCCGCCCGCTGACGGCCGCCTGGAAGGGGCGCGCCCGGCGGGGTGCTTTGGGGAATTTTCTCGCCGCCGTGAAAGGCGCACTACTGGCGCCCTGTCTCGTGTTCCTCTTTGGAATGCGCGTGTTCCTGATGTCGATCGCGGCGCTGCTGATATCGGTTGTTTTCCCCGTCTCGCTGCTTCTGGTCGCGGTATTCTGGGTGATACGCCAGGCGGTGTCGCTGCTCCTGTGGGTCCCGTTCTGGCTGTTCGAGACGGCATTCAACGGATTTCGCAAAGCATACGAGACCATCCTTACCTCGAGCCTGAATTACAGCATCCTGGTGCTGATTGCGATGCTGGGCCTGTCTGCACATGCCGGGTGGTTGATACCGAAACTGGGGACGGAACTGATACCGCCGCTGAAACAAGGAGAATTCGGGATCCGCATGGAAGCCCCTCCAGGCACCCGGCTTGAACAGACCGAGCAGCAGGCGATCCAGGTGGAGAAAATTGTCCGCAGCTATCCGCTCGTCGACACCGTAAGCGTGGAAGTGGGTTCGGAAAAATCCAAAGCAGAAAGCGAACGCGGCGAAAACGTGGCGGAGTTCACGGTCACCTTGAAAGATCCGGATGAGAACGCCCAGTATCAAGATGAGATCATCGAACAAATCCGGCACGAGATCATCGCCCGTACCGGCAATGAAATCACGTTTACACTGCCGGCCTTATTCAGCTTCAAATTCGCCGTCGAACTTCAGATTCAAGGCGACGACATTGACACCCTGCGCGGCGTGGGGCAGGAAATTCTGGCAGCGATCCAAGACGTCCCGGGGTTGAAAGACGCGGAATTGAACATGAAACGCGGCTATCCGGAGGTGATCATTGGATTGGACCGTGAAATGCTGGCCGCGAAAGGCCTGACGCCCGATCAGGTGGCGCTGCGTCTGCGGAATGAGGTGCAGGGCGATGCGCCGACGGAATTCAACCGGGCCGGCGAAAAAGTCGACATCCGGGTTCGGACGGACCGGGCAGGATTGAGCAGCCTGCGCGACCTGCGCCAGGTATCCGTGATCGAAGGTACGCCGCCCATCCCGCTCGAGACCGTGGCACGCATCGACGTGAAAGAAGGGCCCAGCGAAGTTCGGCGCATCGATCAGCGCCGGGTGGCCCTGGTCACGGCGAATGTGGAAGGACGCGATCTGGGCGCGGTATCACGGGATATCGAGGCACGGGTATCCCGGATCCGTATGCCGGACGATTTTGACTGGACCCTCGGCGGGCAGAACCGCGAATTGGCAACCTCGTATCAAAGCCTTCAGTTTGCGCTGCTGCTGGCCATCTTCCTGGTCTATGTGGTCATGGCGTGCCAGTTCGAATCCATTCTGCATCCGGCGCTGGTGCTGTTTACGGTGCCGCTGGCATTCATCGGGGTGGTATACGTCCTGTATTTTCTGGGGATGAACATCAGCATTATGGTGTTCATCGGCGGGATCATTCTTGCCGGCATCGTTGTCAATAACGCCATTGTGCTCGTGGATTACGTGAATCAGCTGCGGGCACGGGGCATGGCCAAACGGGAAGCGGTGGTGCAGGCAGGCCTCGTCCGGCTGCGCCCGATCCTGATGACCACCCTGACGACGGTTCTGGGATTGATTCCGATGGCGTTATCATCAGGCGAGGGCGCAGAAATCCGGCGTCCGATGGCCATTACGGTCATGGCGGGGCTCTCGTCGGCCACGCTGCTTACGCTGATGATTATTCCGATGGCCTACCACGTGTTTGGCGGCCGGGACAAGACATGAAATCCGGGTTGACGGATATGGCGCTCCGGCGGCCGATCACCGTCACGATGCTGCTGCTCACGGTGATGGGGCTCGGAGCCATCGCGTGGCAGAGAATCCCGCTGGAATTCATTCATCGGATGGACTTCCCGATGATGAGTTGCTCGATCCCCTACCCCAACGCCACGCCGGAGCAGGTCGAAGCGGAGATCGCGATCCCAGCGGAAGGGGAGTTCCGTACGCTGTCGAGCCTGAAGCGCATCACGACCACCTCCAACAGCGACGGATGCAGCATCCGTCTGCTGTTTGACTCGGACACCAAGATGTCGATCGCGACCTCGGAGGTGCGGGATCGTATGGAACGGCTGCGCCTCAAACTGCCATCCGGCGTCGACGACATCTATCTGTTTCGATTCAGTTCGCAGTCGCTGCCGATCCTGTTGATCGGACTGGGCCGGGAGGGCGATGGCGAAGAACTGGCACACCGGATCCGGACCCTGCTTCAGCCGAAGCTGCTCCGGGTGCACGGGGTGGCGGAAGTCCAGGTCTTCAGCAAGCCGGAACAGGAAGTGCTGATTGAATTCGATCAGGACGCGCTCCGGGCGCACCACGTGGCGATGTACGAAGTAGTGGCGCAACTCCAGCGCAGCAGCCTGAACATCACCGTGGGCGAGATGAAGGACGGTCCGACGAAGTTCTACGTACGGGCGCTCGGCGAATTCACGCATCCGGACGAGATATCCAACCTGCCGCTCGCCCAGAACGGTCTCCGGGTGAGAGACATTGCGAATGTCGGGTTTGCGGCGCGGGAATTTCAGCGCGAGTTCACGGTGGACGGCAAGGGCGGCGCATTCATTCTGATCCGCAAAGAAGCGGAAGCCAATGCCATTGCGACGTGCAAACGGGTGCACGAGGCCTTGGAAAAGGCACGGCAGGAGCCCGATTTCAAAGGTCTGGATATCTACGTGTTTTTCGATCAGGGCCAATTGATCCGTCAATCGCTGGACAGCCTGATTGAGGCGGGAAAATCAGGTGCGCTGCTCGCCATCGTGGTTCTGTTCCTGTTTCTGTTGCGGATTCGCCCGACGCTCGTGGTTGCACTGGCCATTCCGGCGTCGGTGGTAGTCAGCCTGGTGGTGATGTACTTCATCGGGATGACTTTGAATATCGTCACAATGTGCGCGCTCATCATCGCGCTCGGCATGCTGGTGGACAACGCGATTGTAGTCATCGAAAATATCTACCGGTACCGGCAGCTTGGACTGGACCCGCTGGAAAGCGCCCGGCGCGGCGCCTCTGAAGTCGGGATGGCGATTACGGCGTCGACCCTGACGACCATCGTCGTGTTTGCATCGCTGCTGTTTATGCAGAGTGGCGAGATGGGCCAGCACATGCGGCAATTCTCCCTGCCGATCACCGTCTCTCTCGTAGCGAGCCTGGTGATTGCACTGACGGTCATTCCTCTGGCCAGCAGCCGCATGAGAGAGCTGTCCAACCTGTCGGAGCACCCAGTTCTGCGCCGGCTGGCCGCATGTATCGAGCGGGTACCCGGAGGTAAATCGATCCGGCTGATTCATCTGCTCAGGCGTGTCCATCCATTGCAGAGTCTGATTGACGGATACATTGGAACCCTTCACTGGGTAATGCGGTGGCGACTGGCTTCGATAGTCCTCCTCTTTCTGTTTGGCGTCATCACCGCGGTGATCCCGTTCAGGCACGTGGGCATGCAGGGCATGCCTGAGATTGACACGCGAGAGGTTCGCATCGCAGTCAATTTCGACCAGAATTTCGATATGGATATGGCCAGGGCCGTCATGGACCAGCTGCTGACTGCGCTCAACGGCCAGCGAGACGAGCTGGGCATCGAGAACATATTCGTGAACTACGGGCCCGAGGGCGGAGAAATCAGCTGCTTTTTGTACGACCCGGACGAGTACCCGGAGGGCAGGGCTCTGCCATTTTCCACGGAACAAGTCATGGACATCCTCTGGCAACGCTTCTCCGCGCCGGGAACCGGCACGCGGCTGCCCGGCGCCGAGCTGGGTTTCTCAATCGCGCAATCGGAGGGGGCGACGCGGACGATCCGGGTTCGGATGCGGGGAGATCATGCAGCGATTCTTGCGGAAAAATCCCAGCATTTCAGCAGGCTCATGGAGCAAATACCGGATATAAGTGAAGTGCAGACGGACGCGGAGCGCGACCGGCAGGAAGTTCAGATAAGCATCGATGAGGCACTGGCGAAACGGTTTGGCATCAATCCCATGGTGGTGGCACGAACCGTAGATTTTGCCTTGCGCGGCACCCGGCTCCCCTATATGAAACGGGAAGGGCGTGAGATTGCTGTCTGGGCACAATTCCGGGAGGAGGACCGAAAGCGCAAGACCAGCCTCGACAATGTCTCCCTGCTGACGCCGAGAGGGGAACTGGTGCCGCTGAACCGGGTGGTCCGCTTCGAAAAGGCCTACAGCCCGAAACAGATTACGCGGATCAACTCCAAAAACGTGGCAACCATTACCGCAAACGTGAGTGGGGATAATCTGGTCCAGATCAAGAAGCATCTGGAGGATCTGGCGGCAAGTTTTCCGCTCCCGCGGGGATATTCCATCGAGCTGGGAGACGAATTGCTGGAGCTCGCGCAGGATCGGGCGAATTTCATCACGGGGATCATCCTGGCCATTGTCATGATTTACCTCGTGATGGGCGCGCTGTTCGAGTCATTTATTCTGCCGCTGTCGATTTTGACGACAATACCGGTGGCTTTCATGGGGGTCTGGTGGACGATGTTCCTGACGAGAACGTCGATGGACACGGTCGCCTACATCGGGATGTTCTTGATGGTGGGCGTGATTGTAAACAACGGCATCGTCATTGTTGACCATATCAATCAGTTGCGCCTCGGCGGTTCGGAACGCCTACAGGCGACGATCCAGGCCGGCCGGGACCGGTTCCGCCCGGTGATGATGACCGCCCTGACGACTATTCTGGGCTGCGTGCCCCTGGCCATGGGAGGCGGGGTTGGAGGCGAGATCGCGTTTCACAGTCTCGGTAAGGCTCTGATCGGCGGACTGACGTCGGGGACGATCCTGACGCTGTTTGTTGTCCCGCTGTTTTATTCTCTCATCGACGATTTCCGCGACTGGATGATGGGCTATTTTGCCGGTTTGGCGGCGCTGGGCAGCCGCCGGCTCCCCGTGCCTCATCCCGGGGAGACCACGCAGGCGGGCCTGTAGCCCGGCGCGCTGCTGCCGCGAATTTGTTTCCCTGCATGGTCGTGTGATACGCTTGTGAGCTGTTTCGGATAGTTGCTGATTCCGCTGCTTGGCGGGCCAGAAAATGGAAGGGGATGTTGTGAGAAAACCACTGGTCGCGGGTAACTGGAAAATGCACAAGCTGGTGGGCGAATCGTTGGCCTTGGTAAACGCGCTGAAACCGCTTGTAAAAGACATTGACGGAGTCGATGTCGTTGTATGCCCTGTGTTTACATCATTGTACCCGGTAGCGGAGGCATTGAAAGGCTCCGCGATCCAGCTCGGAGCACAAAACTGCTTCACCCGGGAAAGCGGCGCCTACACGGGTGAAGTATCTCCGCAGATGTTGAAAGACGCAGGATGCACGTGGACCATCATCGGGCACAGCGAACGGCGCCAGTATTTCAACGAATCCGACGAGTTTCTGAATGAAAAGCTGCGCTTTGCGCTGGCCAGCGGCCTGAAGGTCATGTTCTGTATTGGCGAGACCCTCGAAGAACGTGAGGGCGGCCGGATGAACGACGTGCTGGTTCGCCAGGTCACCAACGGCCTGATGGGGCTGTCGGAATCCGACTTTGACAATACCTCCATCGCATACGAACCCGTCTGGGCCATTGGCACGGGCGTCACCGCCACCCCGGAGCAGGCCGAAGAGGCGCACGCCTTTGTGCGAAGCCTCGTCCGGGACCAGTTTGGCGAGGCCGTGGCGGATAAGGTTCGGATACAATACGGCGGCAGCGTAAAGCCGGATAATGTGGCGGCACTGATGGCGAAGCCGAATGTGGACGGCTCGCTCGTGGGCGGGGCGTCGTTGAACGCCGAGGGTTTTGCGGAGCTGGTGAAGAAGTCGCTGAAAACCAGCTAACCTAGACAAGGGACGGCCCCGGGCCGGCCTGCTCCGAACGGACAGGGCGGCAACGCGGGCAGCCTGAGAGGAAATTTGCACGGATGTATAGCTCGGTTCATGGCTGGCTGTGGTGGGTGTGCATACTCCTGTATGTCCCCGCATGTCTGGGTTTGATAGCCGTCGTTCTGCTCCAGAAGGGCAAGGGCGTTGGGTTTGCCGGCGCGTTCGGCCTGGGCGGTGGAGGGGCAGATACGGTATTTGGCCCGCGGATGAGCAAAAGCCTCCCGGTGAAGCTTACGTACGTGGCGGCGGCGATGTTTCTGCTGCTGGCGCTGGCGATGTCGCTCCTTTCGGGTCGAATCACGAAGGGTCAGGCACCCGAACTGGTGAAACCCGAGACCATCGACATGAGCGGCTATGAAGAAGCCGGAATCGGGGCCGCGCCCGGTGCGCCTGCGGCGGCATCCGAAGCTGTCGAGACCGGCACAACCGCCCCGGCGGCGGCCGAAAAAAGCGCTCCAGCGGAACCCGCAGCGGCCGTTGTGGATGAATCTCCTGCGGAGACGCCTGTTGGCGGTTCCGGGGAGGCTTCACCCCCGCCTGCGCAGTAAGGCATATGGAAACGCGACCCGGCCCAGAGCCTTCCCCGGCTCTGGGCCGGTATCTTTTGCGGGGTTAGTATTGCGGAACAAACGCCTGTCAGAGTAAAGGAGCGTCACTCCAGGCATGGACAAAATCCTGATTCGCGGAGGCCGGCCACTCCACGGTTCGGTGTACGTTCGAGGGGCCAAAAACGCGGCATTGCCGTTGATGGCCGCGGCCCTGCTGTCCGAGGAACCGTGCGTACTTCACAACGTACCGTGCCTTCACGACGTGTTCACTATGGACAAGATTCTGTCCGGGATGGGCATGCGCATAGATTTCACGGGGCGCTCGATGACCCTGGACGCCTCCGGCGTCAATTCCCAGGAAGCGCCGTACGACCTGGTGCGGAAGATGCGCGCGTCGTTTTTCGTGCTGGGCCCTCTTCTGGGGCGCTTTGGGAAGGCGCGGGTGTCGCTGCCGGGGGGCTGCGCTATCGGAACCCGCCCGGTGGACATCCATCTGAAAGGGCTGGAAGCCCTGGGAGCTTCCATAAGCATCCAGGAAGGCTACGTCGTCGCGGAAGGCCGCCTGCGCGGCGCCGACATCGCGCTGGACTTCCCCAGCGTAGGGGCAACGGAAAACCTCCTCATGGCCGCTTGCCGCGCGAAAGGGGTCACACGCTTGACGAATGCCGCGCGCGAACCCGAGATCATCGATCTCGCCATCCTTCTGAACGAATTGGGAGCGCAAATTTCCGGCGCAGGGACAGATCTCATTACTGTGGTGGGAGTGGATGCCCTGGGCGGCGCGGAACATGCGGTTATCCCCGACCGCATCGAAACGGGCACCTTTCTGCTGGCGGGAGTGGCCACACATGGCGACGTCACGGTTCAAAACGCCTGCGCGGAGCACCTGACGAGTTTTCTGCAGAAGCTGCGTGAGGCGGGGGCGGAAGTTGAGATTCTGGGGCAGCGGATTCGCGCCCGGGCGGTAAACGGGTTTAAAAGCGTAGACATCACGACCCAGCCGTTCCCGGGATTTCCGACCGACCTCCAGGCACAGGCCATGGCCATGCTCTGCGTGGCCGAAGGAGTCAGCGTGATCCGGGAGACCGTATTCGAGAACCGGTTTATGCAGGTGGCGGAACTGGCGCGAATGGGCGCAGACATCGACCTGGATGGCAATGTGGCCCTTGTGCGGGGAGTCAAGGGCCTGAGTGGCGCGCCGGTGATGGCCTCGGACTTGCGCGCAAGCGCCGCGCTGGTGCTTGCCGGACTGGTCGCTGAAAAAGGGGAAACGGCGGTGGCGCGCGTGTATCATATTGACCGGGGTTATGAACGTATCGAAGAACGTTTGAGTGCGCTTGGGGCAGACATCCAGCGCGTGCGGCATTAACCCCCGGTTCCTTCCAAAAAGACCGGGCTTCAACCGGCCGGCGGCGGGATAAGACGCGGAAAGCGCGTATCACGCGGGCCTGATATTCCCAAAGGGAGAGACCTATGCGAACACTGATCATAGCGAACCGCCATGAACTGGAACGCGTGATTCGCTCCATTGAACAGGGAGAGGACGCATCCGCCGGCGGAGAAGCGCACCTCGCGGAACCCCTCGCCAACACCCGCGCGATTGTGGAAGCCGTGCGGACGCGCGGGGATGCCGCTGTGGCCGAGTTCACAAAGCAATTCGACGGCGTAGCCCTGGATCCGGGCGAATTCGAAGTCGCGCGCGCGGACATCGACGCGGCATTCAGCCAGGTTGACCGCGCGCTGGTGGGTGCGCTGGAGCGCGCCCTTGCGAACATTCACGCGTTCCATGCCCGCGAATTGAGGCAATCGTGGGAGGAGACCGCTGCCGATGGCACGGTCCTGGGCAGACGGATCGTGCCGCTGGAGCGCGTGGGCGTCTATGTGCCGGGAGCGACGGCATTCTATCCGTCCTCGGTGTTGATGAACATCGCCCCGGCGTCAGTGGCGGGAGTCGAGGAGATCATCATGGTCTCTCCCCCCTCGTACGGCGGCACGATTCACCCGCTGGTGCTTGCTGCTGCGAAGATTGCCGGGGCTACGCGGGTGTTCCGGATCGGCGGAGCGCAATCCATCGCCGCACTGGCTTATGGCACAAACACGGTCCCGGCCGTGCCGAAAATCACCGGACCGGGCAACATCTACGTAACCCTGGCCAAACGGCTTGTGTCTTCGGTTTGTGCGATCGACATGGAAGCCGGACCATCAGAAGTAGTGGTGCTGGCGGACGCAAAAGCGAACCCGCGTGAAGTCGCGGCGGAGATGCTTGCTCAGGCCGAGCACAATCCCGATTCAGTGGCCATGCTGGTAACGCCATGCGCGGAATTGCCGGGCAGGGTCGAATCGGTTATCAAAGAGGAGCTGAAATTATTGTCTCGGGCGGAAACCATCCGGGAGTCGCTGGCGAATTTCGGGACCCTGTATGTAGTCCCCGATCTGGAGGACGCCATTCGTCTGACCAACGTGCTCGCACCGGAGCACCTGTCCATTCAGACCGAAGATCCGATGGCCGTGTTTGCACATATCCGTAACGCCGGCGCCGTGATGCTGGGCGGAGGAACACCCGTCGCGGTGACGGATTACTACGCCGGACCAAACCATATCCTGCCGACCGGGCGGCGGGCGCGGTTTTCATCGCCGCTGTCGGCGGAAGATTTCCGGAAAGTGATGAATTACGTCTCCTATTCGAAGGAGCGGCTGCAGCAGGACGCCGACGACATCATGCGGCTCGCGGTGGCCGAAGAATTTACGGCGCATGCCCGGGCCGTGGAGATACGGAAATGAAGTATGCACGCGCATTGCTGGTTGACGTGGAAGGCTACGTCCCCGGTGAACAGCCGAAAGATCCGGATGTTGTCAAACTCAATACCAACGAAAACCCCTATCCCCCATCTCCCAGGGCGCTGGAAGCACTCACGCAGGTGAGCGCGGATGCGTTGCGCAAATACCCCGACCCGCTGTCGATTCAGCTGCGGGCCCGGTGGGCGGAGATACAGGGCTACCCCGGTCCCGAATGGGTGATTGCCGGCAACGGCATGGATGAGCTCCTGGCCATGGCCGTCCGCACGTTTGTGGATCCCGGCGACAGCATCCTGACGACCTCCCCGACCTACACCCTCTATGACACGCTGGCGCGGCTGCATGGCGCGCGGGTGGAGGCGGTGGCGCTGGATGCCGAGTACCAGCTCCCGGTGTCGTTCTTCGGGCACGGCGGGCGCCTCTGTTTTATGCCGCGGCCGAATGCTCCCACGGGCACCTGCGCGCCGCGCGAGGACGTTGAGCGCTTCTGCAGCGGTTTTCAGGGGCTGGTCGTGCTTGATGAGGCCTACGTCGACTTCGCCGACGACAACTGCATGGATTTCGCTAAACGCCACGACAACGTTATCGTGATGCGGACCTTTTCAAAATCGTTCAGCCTGGCCGGGTTACGGCTGGGGCTGGGAGTAGCGCACCCCGCTATCATCAACGAATTTCTGAAGACGAAAGACTCGTACAACCTCAATGCGGTTACGCAGAAAGTCGGCCTGGCAGCGTTACACGATTATGAGTATATGACGCGTAACGCAGCCCGGGTGGCGGCAACCAGAAAACGCGCCACGGCTGCCCTGGAAGCGCTCGGCTTCACAGTGACGCCGTCGCAGGCGAACTTTGTGCTGGCCCACTGGAGCGGCAAACCAGAGGCTAAGGCCATATTTGAACGCCTGAAAGATCGCCGGATATTTGTACGCTATTTTGACGCCCCCCGGCTTCGGGATGCGCTGCGCATCAGCATCGGCACGGACCCGGAAATGGATGCGCTCGTTGCGGCGTTGCGGGATATACTGCAATAGCGTACGATGGATTGCGCAATGACAGTCAAGTTATGGAAAGGAACGGCAATGCGCAAGGTGTTTTCGGTGCTCATGCTGAGCATTCTCGCGATGGCGGGCTGCATGACCCTGGAAGGCGAGCCCGTCAAATTCAATATTCTCTCCACGCAACAGGAAATTCAGCTGGGCAAACAGCTTTCAGCAGAAGTCGAGAAGCAGGAAAAGGTTTCCAAAGACGCCGCGTTGCAGGCCTACGTCTCGCAAATTGGCGCGCGGCTCGGCAGCGTCGCCACACGCCAGGACGTCCAGTACAGTTTTACGGTGATCGATAACCCGGACACCGTCAACGCGTTCGCCCTGCCCGGCGGGCATATGTACCTCTATACGGGGCTGCTGAAAATCTGTGAAAACGAGGCAGAGCTCGCCGGTGTGATGGCCCACGAGATCGCGCACGTCGCGGCGCACCATCACGGAGAAGCCATGACCAAGCAGTTCGGCTTTGAACTGTTGACTCAGCTGGTGCTCGGCGAACAGCCCAGTGCGCTTGCGAAAATCGCAACGGGGGTCTTCGGACAGGGGATGATGAGTTATTACAGCCGCGACAACGAACGGGAAGCCGACGCGCTGGGGATGGAGTTCCTGTACCGCGCGGGATACCGGCCCGATGGCATGGTGTCGTTTATGCAGAAACTGATCGCGGAAGAGCAACGCAGCGGCGGAGGCCACCCGCTTCCCATCTTTGCATCGCATCCCCCCACCCAGGAACGCCTGGCCCGGCTGCAGAACCAGCTGCAGAGATATCCGCAGGCCGAACTGCAACAGATCTCCCTGAACCAGGACCGATACCGCGAGAATGTATTAAAACGGCTCAAATAACGAGCGCGGATGCAGGTGGGCGGCGACTCTCTCTCCAGCGGCTGCAGTCCGCCCGCAAAACCTGACATTTTCCAGCGAAAGCACGCCCGCATGCCACATTTCTTCCCCGAAGGCCTCTTTTGCCGGCAAAAAGAGCCCCCGTGTTGAATCTCGCTGCCTGAAATCCGTAAAGTCACTGAAAACAGCATAGGAGGGCTTGTCTGATGCATTGTCTGATTGCCGCCATTCTTGTCGCCGGGTTGAGTCAGGGTCCTGCAACCCAGGAAATCGTGTGTCCGGGTACCTACGGAGGACACTTGCAGGGGCTCGCTACGGATAACGAACAGAACATTTATTGGTCGTTCACCGTGGCCCTGGTCAAGACCAATCGCTCGGGCGAGCTGCTGAAAACCGTATCCGCCCCGAGCCATCAGGGCGACCTGACCTGGGTTGACGGCAAAGTATACGTCGCGGTGAACCTCGGCAAATTCAACCAGGAGCCCGGCCAGGCGGATTCCTGGGTGTACATCTATGACGACCAGGATCTCACACTGCTGGAAAAGAAGGCCGTGCCGGAACTGGTGCATGGCGCCGGAGGGATGGCCTTTCACGAAGGAAAATTCATCGTCGTGGGAGGACTTCCGGTGGGCTACTCTGAGAATTACGCCTATGAATACGACCGGGACTTCAATTTCGTGAAACGGCATGTGATTCAGAGCGGCTACACAAAAATGGGGATCCAGACCACCTGCTGGTTCGATGGCGCGTGGTGGTTCGGGTGCTATGAGGATGACAAGGGCCTGTTGAAAACCGACGAGCACTTCACGCTGTTGGGCCGCTTCAACCCCAATTACTCCGTGGGCATCGCCCCCTGGACAGACGGCAACTGCCTCCGCGGCGTAAATCATCCCCAGGAAAATAAGCAGCACTCCGCCTCCGCCGTCGTCGATGCACCGGGCAAAACAACGGAGACTGCGGAGAAATAGCGCCTCTCTTCCGTGAAGGCGGCTGAAATCCTGCGCGTTGATACAGGGGCGACGCAGGCGCCGCCCCTGCCAATCTCCCATCGCACCCTATACCGGCGGCGCGGGGACACGACGCCCACCGGTCGCGAACTCAGATGCTGTAACCGGCCAGGCTGGGCGCTTCCCCCGGCAACAGCCACTGTGGTCACGAGCGCAGCGACACAGAAAAGCCCCCGCGAGGCCATTGCCTTCGCGGGGGCTGGTTCCAATCGTCTGTTTCACCAAGAAGCCGTTTTTACTTCTTCGCGCGAGCCTTCTTCTTCGCTGCGGATTTCTTGGCAGCCGTTTTCTTGGCGGGCTTGCGCGGCCATTCGAGGGCGGCCTGAGCTGCCGCGAAACGCGCGATCGGCACGCGGAACGGGCTGCAGCTCACGTAATCCATGCCCACGCGGTGGCAGAACTTGACCGATTCGGGCTCGCCGCCGTGCTCTCCGCAAATCCCAACCTTGAGACCCGGGCGCGCGGCGCGGCCCTTCTGAATGCCAATCTCAACCAGCTGGCCAATGCCTTCCTGATCCAGCACCTGGAACGGGTCCTGGGGCAGGATCTTCTGGTCGAGGTACAGCGGCAGGAAGCCGCCAACGTCGTCGCGAGAATAGCCGAAGCCCATCTGGGTGAGGTCGTTGGTGCCGAAGCTGAAGAACTCGGCAACGCCGGCGATCCGGTCGGCCAGGAGAGCCGCACGCGGAATCTCGATCATCGTACCGACCATGTAATTCAGCTTGATCTTGTGCGCTTTCTGCACCTCGTCCGCTACCCGCCGGATGATGGCGTCCTGATGGGCCAGCTCTTTCTCTGTCCCTACCAGCGGCACCATGATCTCCGGGAACACCTTGACCTTCTTCTTCTGCAGCTCAGCCGCCGCTTCAAGAATGGCGCGCGCCTGCATTTCGGTGATTTCCGGATAGGCAATCCCGAGGCGGCAGCCGCGGTGCCCGAGCATCGGGTTCAGCTCGTGCAACTCTTGAATGCGGGCCTTGATGCGAGCGGGCGTCACATTAATCCGCTTGGACAGCTCCTGAATCTGGGCATCGTCCAGCGTGACGAACTCATGCAGCGGCGGATCCAGCAGCCGCACCGTGACCGGCTTGCCAGCCATCGCCTTGAAGATGCCCAGGAAGTCCGCCTTCTGATAAGGCAAGAGCTTCATGACGGCGTTGCGCCGGGTGGCTTCGTCCTCGGCCAGAATCATCTCGCGCATGTGGATGATGCGGCTGGGTTCGAAGAACATGTGCTCGGTGCGGGCCAGGCCAATGCCTTCCGCGCCGAATTTGATCGCCTGTTCCGCATCCGTCGGACTCTCGGCGTTCGTGCGGACGTTGATCTGGCGCAGCTGGTCTGCCCACGACATCAGCTTGGCGTAGTTCTTGTCGCGCTCGGGCTCGGCCGGCAACACGGGGACCCGGCCTTCGTACACCTTCCCCAGCGTTCCGTTCATCGAGATCCAGTCGCCTTCTTTGATCGTCTTGCCATTGACGGTGATCTTTTTCCCGGCGACATCAATGTGCAGCGCTCCGCATCCGACGATGCAGCATTTGCCCCATCCGCGCGCCACCAGGGCCGCGTGGCTGGTCATGCCGCCTTTGGAGGTAAGTATGGCCTCCGCCACGTGCATGCCGTGCACGTCTTCGGGCGACGTCTCGTTACGAACCAGGATGACTTTCTTGCCCTGTTTCGCCCATTTCTCCGCTTCATCCGCCGTAAGCACAACCTGGCCCACGCCGCCGCCCGGCCCCGCGGGAAGCCCACTGGCAAGCACGGTCGCCTTCTTCTCTTCCTTCGGGTCAAGCATCGGGTGGAGCAATTCATCGAGTTGAATCGGGTCGACGCGCATAATGGCCGTGTTGCGGTCGATCAGGCGCGATTCAGCCATTTCAACGGCCATGCGCACGGCCGCCGTG
>DAOSJS010000026.1:15623-22985 GCA_035367355.1 Candidatus Hydrogenedentota bacterium | reverse complement strand
CCTGGGCCTGCTGGTGTCGGGCTATCTCTTTGGGCGTACGCTGACCCTCCTGATGAGCCAGGACCCCGATGCGTTCGACGTATGCTCGGCGATTTTCGGCGCTGGTTGTGACAAGACCCTGCTCAGCGCCACGTCGTGGGTGCTGGGCCTTCCCCTGGCGGGATGGGGCATTGTCTACTACGGCGCGCTCCTTATGCTGTTTTTTATGGCTCGCGCCCTGGGCGACGAGTTCGCTCCGCAGTCGCTGACGGCCGCCCTCATGATGTCGGTAGCGGGCGCAATGAGCAGCCTCGTGCTCGCGACGCTCCTGCTGGGAGGCTGGGCGCCCTTCTGCCCCCTGTGCATGGTCGTGCACGTGATCAACCTGCTCCTCGCCGCAGCGCTGAAGATACGCCTCGGCTCCAGCTGGGCCGGAGTGGCCAAAGCTCTCGCCTCGGCGCTGCGCCCGCTTTTCCAGAAACCTGCCGGCCGGCCGCCCCTGTGGCGCTGGCGGGCGACGGGACTGTTCACGGCCGCCCTGACCGCGCTGGCGTTGTATGAGGGCCTGTTTATTCTCTCCGAGCGCTGGCTCTGTGAATCACGGGACGTTTTCAGTCCGCACAGGCTGTTGGCGGCCTATGCCGACGCGCCGGAAATCGAACTGCCCGTCAGTCCGGCCAATCCGCGGCGCGGATCGGAACACGCTCCAGTGGAAATGGTGGTGTTCAGCAGCTTTCATTGCCCGGCCTGCCGTCAGTTCAGCCGCGAAATGAGGGTGCTGATGGACAGCAACCCGGGCGCGATCTCGCTGGTTTTCCGCCATTTCCCGCTGGACGGCGCCTGCAATCCCAGCGCGGGCGGTGAAGCCGGCGAAAGCGGCGCGTGCGAGACGGCCTTCGCGGCAGCCGCGGCCCAGCGGCAGGGCAAATTCTGGGAATTCCACGATACGCTGTTCAAAACGCATTTTCCTCCGACTCCGGAGGCGTTGGAAGCCGTAGCGGCTGAAATCGGCCTGGATTTGGCTCGGTTCAACGCGGAGCGGGCGTCAGAGGAGGTGCGCGCGGCCGTACGCCAGGATATTGAGCTGGGAATACAGCTACAAGTCCAAAGTATCCCCACCATTTTCATCAACCGGCGCAGCCTGCCCGGGATCGGCGCCCGTTCCATCGAGATAATCATCAAAGACACCCTGAAAAACGGCGCGGCGCCGCATGGAGCCAGATGATCCTGTTGTTGTGTGGCGTGACAGCGGGGACCGCTTGAGCAGCCCTCCATCAAAAGGCTAAGCTGAAGTCATGGGGAACGCACCGGGAAGCGGGTGTACCGGCGCAACGATTGCCACAGAGCAACGCGGGCCTGCGGCGCAGATTCAGGACATTTTCCGCTGGCTTTGAGTTCCGGCTGCCGTCTTCACGGGGCTGCCGGCGCGAGATAAAGGAGCGCGACAATGAACATCCATCCCCTCGCGGAACTTGCGGCGGGTCATCCTGTGACTCGCTGGCTGGTGCTGGGACCCTTCGTGGTCCAGACCAGCCCGCAGTTCGAGCGCGAGTATCTGTACGAGCGCGAACGTATCCTCGACATCGACTATCTTGCGGACGACGGCGGCGAAACGGCGGTACGGCCGGAGCCGGGGCGCGTCCACCGGAACCCGGGCCTGGGCCCGGCACAATTGCGTTGGAGCGCGTGTGAGGGCGCGGAGCTCGACGGGGAGCGCATCGCGGGAGAAGCGATCTACGAGACGGTGCAGCGCAATTGCGTGATCTATGCCGCCGCGTTTATTGAGGCCGCCACAGACACAAGCGCCCTGCTCGACGCGCAGCACTCCGGAATGAAAGCGTGGCTCAATGGCCAGCTGGTCTGCAATGAGCCGTATGGTTTTCCCAAAGGGGTGCGGCTGACCCGGCCCGGCACGCGTGTGTCGTTGAAGGCAGGTTTAAATCTCCTGCTGATCAAGTTCCGGCCGGGATATATCGCCGACGGGATCGATTTCCGGGTGCGGGATGTGCGCCTGTCGCCGTTGGTGAGCGAGCGGGGCCTGCCCATCGCCCTGGGCCGGGTCCGTGCATTGCCCCGGTTCACGGGCACGCCCGAACAGCCGCGGCAACTCATCGAAGTGGCCGCGATCAACACGTCCCGCGTGGATGTACGGGCCACTTTCACCTGCGTATCAAGCGCGCCCACCGCCGAAGACAAGATCAACGCCGTATTGCCGCCGGGCCGCATTACGACGCTGCGGCTGTCGCTGCCCGCCGTGCCGGAGGGAACCACCGTAGACGCGACGGTCACGGCGCGGCTCTACGGGCGGGAGCTTGCGGCCCCGTTTCAATACGAGGCAGCCGCGCCTCCCGAGGGGGCCGGCGTCGAGATGGTGCTGACCTCATTCCATTTTGACACGACCTACCACGAAGAACAGCGGGTCTATGCGATGGGCGCATTCGATATCGTCCGCCAGTACTGCCGCCTGCACCGCACCGACCCGCAGTTCCGGTCGACCTTGTCGGAAGTGGACTATCTCAAGCCGTATTTTGACGTGTTTCCGGACGATCGCGAGACGTTGATACGGGCATTCCGCGAGAACCGCTCGAATTCCGATGCGATGTACAACCAGCCCCATGCGATGAACTGCGGCGGTGAGGCACTGGTACGTAATTTTCTCTATGGCCAGCTGTTCCACGGACGGGTCCTGGGCCGCATCTGCCACGTGTACGCCCCGGGCGACGTGTTCGGACATCCGAACCAGTTGTCGCAGATCGCGCGAAAAGCCGGGTGCCTGGGCGTAAGCTGGGACAAATACATCTATAACTTCCCGCCCCTGTTCCAGCATCTGGCGCTGGACGGGTCCTCACTGCCCCACAAACGCGGCAACTGGGGATGGAGCGAAGCCGCGGACATGGGCTTGTCGGTCATCGTGGGCGACATCGACCAAACCCCGCCGACGGACTGGCACGAGACCCTCCTCCCCAAGGTACAGCAGGCGACGTACCGCGACCTCTTCGACATCGTCGTGCGGCAATGCGAGGAAAGCGGCGCCTGCCTGCCGGTGACGTCGCGCGATATGTCGCTGTACCACGCGGCCACCGCCGTGTCGCGCGTCAACCTGAAGATCGCGAACCGTCTGGGTGAGAACGTGCTTTTGATGGCGGAGCGGTTCGCAACGCTCGCCGGCCTGCTGGGCGCTGTCTACCCGGACAAGGCGCTCGACAAGGCCTGGCGGCAGCTCCTGTGCGGCCACCACCACGATTCCATTACCGGTACGCACAACGAGCTTTCCTACATTGACCTGATGAACTCCTACCGGGAAGCGCTGGAACTCGGCTCGGACGTGCTCGATCGCAGCCTGCACTACCTCGGCAAGGCCGTGGCGCCGCGGGGTGACGATCAGCCGCTGGTCGTGTTCAACCCACTGGCCTGGGAACGGACGGACGTGGTCCGTGCGCAGATCCACGTGGGCGGCCTCACGCAGTTTGCGATCACCGACCACCGCGGCCGGGAGGTTCCTTTCGAGCTGCTCGACGCGGCCCGCAACCGGAGCGGCGGCATCACCGAAGCGCGCGTGGCGTTTGTGGCCAAAGACATGCCCTCTCTCGGGTATCGCCGATATCAGGTGACGCCCAGTGAAAAAGAGCCCAAAGAACGCAAAACCACGGCGGGCCGCACGTCGATCGAAAACAAATTTTACCGGATCACGGTCGATCCGGCGCGCGGAGGCGGCCTGGTCAGCATCTACGACAAAAAAGCGAAGCGCGAAGTGCTGCAGCAGGGCGCGCATGTGGGCAATGAACTGGCGGCCCTCCAGGAAATTGCGGATCGGGAGGAAACCCAGCACGAATTTTACACCACGGGCCTGAAACTGTTCTCCGGAGAGATTCCGGCATCCGTAACGGCCATCCGCGGGCCCGTCAGCGAGACGCTGCGCGTCACGTACCGAATGGGCGAACTCTGCGGAGTGACCCAGGACATCACGCTGACCAAAGGCGTCGCCCGGATTGATTTCCAGACCATTCTGGAGGATTATCAGGGCGAGGATCACCTGTTCTGCGTGACGTTCCCCGTGAACCTTGCCGGCGCTACGCCGGTGTTCGACGAACGGTTCGGCGCAGTCAGCCGGGGCAGCAGCCGGGGCTACCTCGATTTCCGCACGCATCAGATGGCGATGTTCAGTGGTTGCGCTGTGTACGCCGCCAACAAATGGATGGACTATGGCCCCTCGGTGCAGCTCAAGGCCGGACGGAACGCTTATCCGGTAAGCATGGTTGGGCTGATCACGCCAAAAACCAGCGAGATCACCGGCATCGCTGAAGGACTCCAGCGCGCGTTGATCCAGCGCGGCGTGACCTGCACGCCCTGGCACGACACGGGCGGACCGTACTGGGGCTCATACCAGGACCACATGGACGACGACCTGCTGTACACGCGGTTCCGCATCTCGCTGGGTGTTCACCACAACAACCAGTATTCCAACCACCTGCTCAACAGGCAGGGCGCCAAAACCGTCGCGGAATTCCAGAGACAACTCAACGAAGAAGGATTCGCCTACCTGTTCACCAGCGATTCCGAGCTGGAAGACCTCTCGTGGGGGCCGATGCCGGTACTCGTCATTGAGGCAAAGACGCCAAAAGACCTCGCCAGCGCGTGCGACCGTCTTCTAAGCGATCTGCGTGACGCCGCGGTGCTGCGCATCCCCGGGAAATGCGACGCGACGGGATGGAAAGGCGTGGTCGATGAATACGGCGTGGCCCTGCTGAATGAAGGGACGTACGCCAACAGCATCGAACGGAATGGCACCCTGTGCATGATGCTGTGCCACACCTGCCGCTGGTACGGCAGCACTGCCACCTTCCCCGAGGGCTATCTTGTGCCGGAAAACAAAAATCACGTGTTTCGCTATGCGCTCTATCCCCACAGCGGCGACTGGCGCAAAGCCAACACCCAGCACGCCGCGCACGAGTTCAATTTCCCGCTCCTCGCCCGGGAGGTCAAACCGGCGGCAAAAGCCATCCTTCCGCCTGAACAGGCCTTCCTGACCGTATCGCCCTCGAACGTCATTCTCGCAGCCATGAAACCGGCCGGCAACCCGCTGCCTGCGTTCCAGCGCACGGTGGCGTCGAACCCGGCCGACGGCATTACATTGCGCCTTTACGACACGGAGGGCGTCGACAGCACGGCCCGGATCACGTTTGCGGCCGGCATGAGCGACGCCTGGATGGCGAATCTGCTGGAAGAGGAATCGCGCCCTCTCCCCATCCGCGAAAACGGGCTGGACGTGCCCGTACCGCCGTTTTCGATCGAGACGGTCGGGTTCGTGCCCAATCCGCTCGGACCCAAAGCGGGCCGGCGCACACTCGGAACCCAGGCCGAGCCCGTGCAGCCGGTCTGGGTGCGTTCCTGGGAGCACGATGCGGAGTCTCTCCCGATGGGATACGGCGCGGTCACCTGCACCCTCGGCCGCGAGGTACGCGAAGAAGACCACGGGCGCGTGCTGCGGGTCATGGTCAACGCGGTCAACGACTATACCGACGCAGCCATCGCGGTGACGGCAAACGTCGCCGTGCCTCAAGGCTGGCAGGCGTCGCCGGGCGCGCTGGCGTTCGAACTGCCTGCCCTGGGACACGGCACGAAAGAAGTGCAGATCACGCGCCCGGAAGCCGATGCGCCGGGGCAGGTGAAGCTTCGCTATGAATTTGACGGACAGACCTTCCAGGATGTCCTCGAGATCGGCGAGGCGTTCGAGCTCACCATGGACGCGGCCCACGAGGGCGGCGATATCGTCGTGCGCCTGACGAATCCGGCCTGCGAAGACATCGATGCGGAGGTGGCGCTGGTGGCGCCCCTGGAAGCCTGGCCCGCCCGGGACGCTGGCGACTATTCTCTGGTCTCGATCACACCGCGAACCCAGGGCGTGACAGTCGCCCCGCAATCTACGGCAACGCTGCGGTTCCAGGTTGCCTGCCCGGCCCTGGGTGAAAGCACGCGGTTGCATTCGTATTGGGCCGTAGCCAAACTGATGTCCAACGGCCGTATTACGCTGGCGCGTTGCGATCAGCGCCCAGAGCGTCGCTTGATGTACGCGCGCAAGTGGAATAGCATGCTGAAAGAGAAGGCGCGCAGACGCCGGGAAAATGAGCGGTGAGATGCCGCTCGTCGGGCGCTGTCTCTCCGCAGGGGCTCCTGAAGAGGTCAAGTGGGATTGCGAAAGGGGAACGACAATGAAGAGCAGAAACGTTGGCAGCGTGCTGATCCTGGCGTTGGCGGCGGCCTGGTGTACCGGCGGCGCCTGGGCGGCCGGTTCGGGTCCGGAAGTCACGGTATCCATCAGCGGCTCGTTGAATGACATGCTCCCGGTTCTGCAATTGCTTCGCAACATGGGGTTCGGATTTGAGTCGCCAGACGACGCGGAGAAGCCGTTGCGGCTGGAAGTGCACAGCGTCGTAACCGACGGTGATCTTATCGAGGGCGCCGCGGCCGGCGATATCCCCGGAATGGGCGAACGCCCTGATCAGGCGGCCCTGCCGGACACGCCCGGGCTCTATCACCCCGCGGCCGACCCCGCAAGCGCAAAACCCGGCGACCACATCACGGTGTCGGCCATGCTGGTGGACCCGGAACGGCGCGTTGACACTATGAGCGCCCGGATTGTGGGCGCGGAAGGTGTGCTCGCCGATCTGTACAACGACGGCACCCACGGAGACGCCACGCCGAATGATGCGACCTGGACCGGCACCCTGATCCTGCCGTCCACCCTTCTTACGGGTTCGCATCTCGTCGAGCTAGCGGCCTACGATAATTATGGCGACCCGGTCGCCGGAGAAAATGGAGAACCGATGCGTCTGCGAATCCCAATCGAAATTACCAAATAGGCGTGTGCTTGCGCCGCATCCCCCATGCCTTTATGAGGAGAGTCCATGATCCCGCCGAAAGCATTAGAGAAATTGAAACAACGTATTGCCCGGCTCGGCGAATGGCGGTATGCGACAGCCGCTGAGGTGCCCCTCGAAGGCCTGGAGACGCTGGATCACTTGCGCGTGCCGCCGGGTCTGAAAAGCGATGCCACGTCCCGGTTCAAGCCGGCGCCCGTCGGCAGCCGCTGGGGCCAGGAATGGGGTTCGGTGTGGTTTCGCGGCGAGGCGCGGATTCCATCCGAATACGCCGGCCGCCGTGTCTATTACCGCATGGATTCGTTCGCGGACAAGCTCCTCTTCGTGAACGGCAAACCGTTCGCGGGCATGAACATCTGGCACCGCGAAGTGCTGCTGACGGCTCAGGCAACCGGCCGGGAGCGTTTCTCGCTGCACATCGAACAATACTCGGGCCACCGCATGCCCAACCTGCGGCCCCTGGACCCCTTTGAGTATTTCCATCAGTTCACGGGGGCCGATCCGG
>DAOSJS010000026.1:0-15613 GCA_035367355.1 Candidatus Hydrogenedentota bacterium | reverse complement strand
GCGACCGGATAGATCGGCACGGTCACCCGCGCCGGGCCGATCCGGGCCAGCCGCCCCCGCTCGAACTCAAAGCCAGCGAGCTGGTCGTCGAACGCGAGGCTGTCTCGTCGCTGTATTATGGCGCAGACGTGCTGTTCCGCACAGCGCTGATCCTCGATGAGCATTCGCTGCGCCGCGCGCGCATCCTCGACGACCTGAACCGCGCCCTGGATCTGATCCCGTTCCATTGGGAATCCGAAACGGAGCTGGAGGACGCGGCGAAGGCGGCGGCACGCCTGATTGCGCCGCTCCTCGCGCTTCAGAATGGCCCTACGACACCCCTCGTGGGCCTGGCGGGCCATACCCACATCGACGTGGCTTGGTTGTGGCCCATCGCCGAATCCATCCGCAAGACCGCCCGATCGTTCACGAGCATGCTCCATCTCATGGAACATTATCCGGAAATGCGGTTTTTACAGTCGCAACCGGCCTTGCTCGACCTGATTCAGAACGAATATCCCGACGTCATCAAGCGCATCCAGGCGGAGGTGAAGACCGGGCGCTGGGAACCCAATGGCGGCATGTGGGTCGAAGCCGACTGCAACCTCACGGGCGGCGAATCACTCGTGCGCCAGTTCCTGGAGGGGCGCAAAAAGACGCGCGAACTGTTCAATTACACCAGCGACACCCTGTGGCTGCCCGACGTCTTCGGCTATTCGGCCGCCCTGCCGCAGATCCTGCGGAAATGCGGGATACTCAACTTTGTCACCAGCAAAATCAATTGGAACGATACCACGCGTTTCCCATACGACACGTTCTGGTGGCAGGGGATCGACGGCAGCGAAGTATTCACGCATTACATCACCTGCCGCAACGGAGGCTACAACGCCGAGGTTGGCCCCGAAATTTCCAAAGACTGCTGGGACCACGTGCAGCAGAAGGAGCTGCAGGATGCCACGCTGGCGTCGGTCGGTTATGGCGACGGCGGCGGCGGCGTCACCCGGGAGATGTGCGAACGCGCGCGCCGCATGGGCGATCTCGAAGGCTGCATCAAGACCGCGTTTGTGAACGTCTCGGAATTCCTCGCGCGGCTGCGCGAGCAGAAGACCAAACGGCCGCGCTGGGTCGGTGAACTGTATCTCGAAATCCACCGCGGCACGTATACGGCCCAGGCCCGCACGAAACAATACAACCGCCGGCTCGAACTCCTGTTGCGCGAGGTCGAGCTCCTGTCCGTCCAGGCCATGCCATTCGGGCTGAAGTACCCGGCCAAAAAACTCGAGCGCCTCTGGCGCACCCTGCTGACCCACCAGTTCCACGACATCCTCCCCGGCTCCTCGATCCGCCGGGTCTACGAAGATGCCGAGGCGGCCTATGCGTCGATGGAAAAAGACCTGAGCCAGCTCAAACGGAAAGCGTTCAAAAGTCTGGCCGAACATATCGACACCACCGGCACGGGCACGCCGTACCTCATCTCGAATGCCCTGTCCTGGCCGCGCGAAGGCATCGTGTTCATCAAGTGCGACAAAGGCCTTGTCGTCGACGACGCCGAAGGACAGCCCGTGCCGTGCCAGTGGGTGTGCGACGGCAAGACGCGCGGCCTCGCCATCGCAGTGACTATCGATGCCCTGAGCACCATGCCCATCTACCTGCGCCAGGGCACCGACGCGCCTATGTCGCCCTTCGCCTGTTCTGACCGGACGCTGGAAACCCCGTATTACCAGGTCAAATTCGATACGGCGGGCAAGATCACCAGCCTGATAGACCGTTCCGTGGATCGCGAACTGGTGCAGGCCGGCCGCCGCCTGAACGATTTGTATACTGCCGAGGACCTGCCGCTGAACTGGGACGCCTGGGACATCGACCTGCATTACCGCGACACACTCGTGCCCCAGGACCGGATGATTTCGCGCGAGGTGGTCACGGAAGGCCCCCTGTGCATTACCATCCGCTCAAAATACGAGCTGGGGCGCCGGTCCACGCTGGTGCAGGATATGACCTTTTACGCAGCGAGCCCGCGGATCGACTTCAAGACGTGGGTGGACTGGCAGGAAACGCATACCCTGCTCAAGGCCGGGTTCCCGCTGGATTTGAACGCACCCCAATTTCGCTGCGAGATCCAGTACGGCCATGTGACCCGCAATACACACAGCAACACGCCGTTTGATCAGGCGCAGTTCGAGGTATGCGCGCACAAGTGGGTCGATCTGTCCGAAGGCGACTACGGCGTTGCCCTGTTGAACGACAGCAAATACGGCCACGACACCCTCGACGGCATGCTGTCGATAACCTTGCTCAAATCGCCGGTGGCGCCCGATCCGCTGGCCGACCGGGGCGAACACACGTTCACCTACGCGCTGCTGCCGCACCTGGGCTCGTTTACCGCCGAAGAAGTGGTGCGCGAAGCCTATAACCTCAATGTCCCGCTTGCGCTCATGCAGGCAGGCCACCGGACAGCCGAAGCGCAGGCGTTGCGGTTCTGCTCGGTCTCCAATCCAAACGTGGTCATCGAGGCCGTCAAAAAAGCCGAGGAAAGCAACGCAGTAATCGTCCGCCTGTACGAAGCCGGCAATACGCGCGGCCAGACCACCCTGACGTTCGACCGGCGCATCAAGCAGGCGTCGGAATGCAGCCTGCTCGAAGATGGCGACACGCCCGTCAAGGCGCGCCGCCGCAGCATCACCCTGCCGATCGCCCCCTTCGAGATAAAGACCCTGAAGATCGTGTTCGAATAGGCTTGTGCCCGGGCGGGCACCCGCGTGGCGCGCTCACGACTCCAGCGCCGCGGCGGAGTCAGGCACCTCGTTGAGCTCGGGCGTTTCGGCACGGAAAGCCACCAGCAGAAACAGGGCGATGACTACGGCGCTCACCGCCGGAACCGCCCAATACTGGCGGAAACGAATCGCCTCCGTCACCGGATCAAGAGACCATTCGCCGAGCCTGCCTGCGGTGACATGGCCCAGGAAATAGCCCACACCCATGATCAGGATGGTGAACAGCTGCTGCGCGCCGGCACGGGCCTCCCGGGAGCTGTGTTCGTCGATATAGATATACGAGGCGGTGAAAAAGAAGGCGTAACAGAAACCATGCGCCGTGATAACCGCGACAACGAGCGGAAACGGCGAGCCGATGCTGAAGACGGTAAATCGCGCGGCCTGCGCGGCGAGGGCAATGATCAATACCCGTTTCGTGCCGAGGCGAACCAGGGCGCGGCCCAGCAGCCCCAGCATCAGGACTTCGGCAACCTGCCCAATACTCATCAGCGGCATGATGTGGTTTTCAGCGGCGCCCAGGCTTTTGAGAAAGGGCGCCATGCCGAAATAGTAGTGTTGATGGATGGCGCTGGTGCACAGCGTCGCAATGCACAAGACCATCACGCTGGGCCGGGCAAATACCCGGAAGGCCTCCCACGGCATCAAGCTGATCGGCGCGTCCTGGGCTCGCTCCTCGCGGGGAAGGAAAAGGCTGTAAACCGCCAGGGCCAGATGCAGGAGCGCACACAGTCGCAGCGCGTCCACCAGGCGCGGGTCAGCCTCGCCGGGAGGCGCCCCTTTCAGCCAGAACAGGCCGAACGTCCAGGCGATGAACACCCAGCCCGCCGTGCCCCACATGCGGATGCTGCCAAAATCGCGCCTGGCGTCGCGGATTCGATGCAGCACGACCGTATTGGAGAGACCGTGGGTCGGCAGGAACAGCAGACCATAGACGAAATACAGCACGTAGACCGGCCAGAAGGCGCGCGACGCCGAAAGCACCCCGATGACCGCGCCTGCCAGGCCGTGGCATGCGGCGAGCAGGATCCGCGCGGAAATGAACCGATCCACAACGTAGGTGGCCAGAAACGGCGCGACGATAGCTCCAATGGCCACGACGGCAAGGATCTGGCCGGTCTGGCCGGGCGGGAAACCGAGGTTGTTCATCAGGTACAGGCTCATGATGGGATTGATGCACGCCGGGATGGCGTACTGCAGGAACATCATCGCCGAGAGCTTGAAATACAACGTACGGGGCAATGCATCTCTCCCGGAGCCGGGCGGGCCGCGAAACCGCCGGCGGAACCTCTCCATGAGCGTTCAACGGAGAGATCGCTGAAAACGCGATCCGCGGCGCGACCGCGCGTTCCCGTGCCATAGCACGAGAAGCGCGCGAGACCCCGCCGGCGGGTTTATTGGGGTTCTTTCTCGAGGGCCTCTTCGTATGTCCTGGACACCAGGGCTTTGTGGCCCAGGGCATCACGCAGCGGATCATCCTCCGGAGCGCAGTACCCCAGGTGCAGATGACGGCGCCAGCCTTCGGCATATTCGAAGATGCCCGACATCTTGCCCACCTCGCGCGACATCTCCTCCATCGTGATGAGATAGCTGTCCATGCCCTGGCTCACGTCGAGCCACTCTTTCTGGCTGGTATGGCAGGCGAGGGCCTCGCGCTTCTTGTCAATGACCGTCGTGATGTCGACATACAGCCCGGGCCACACCCGCCTGCGCAGCGGGTCGTGCAGGCCATACGGCAGCGCATGGTAGAGGGTCACCGGGTCCGCGATGGGATCCCTGGGCGGGTCCGTGATGAGATTGCGCATGCCGCGGAAAAATGCCGCCGAAACGGCCAGGCGGCATGCGTTGGTGTGGTCTTCCATGTAATCCGTCGGCGGTTGCAACAGCATGATCCGCGGTTTGATCTCCCGAATCACCGCGCACAGGCGGCCCGGCAGCTCCCGGTCGTAGTAAATGTCGAGGTCATCCACCAGCGGCTCATGAAACGTCGCGCCCATGGCCTTTGCAGCCCGCCGGGCTTCGCCGGTGCGCATGGCGATGATCTCCTCGCGCGAATAAATCGCCGTGCCCATCGAGCCGTTGGCGATATTCATGTAATGCAGATCGTATCCGGCTTTCCCGAGAAGCAGCAGCGTGCCGCCCATCATGAATTCGATATCATCCGGGTGTGCGGCCACGGCAAAGGCAACAGGTTTGGACATGATGAATTCCTCTCTTCGTTATGCGCGCTGAAGGCCCCACAGTATGCCGTACCCCTCGTCCGAAAATCACTTCCCCAGCGCCAGCATGTTGGCGAACACGCGCAACGCCCCGGGATGCGCCTCGCGAAGCTGGCGGTACCATACCAGCGACGTGTACAGATAAATGCCCTCGCCGTAGTCACAGATCAGGCAGCTTCCGGGGGGAATGTCCTCGCCGGGATCGTTCGTGCGCACGAGGGGCGTATAGTGCTCGTCCCAGGCGTCGGGGATGTACAGCCCGCGCTCCTGAACCCAGCCCAGCCAGTCTTCGGGCGCGATCGCGTTGGGGGTGGTAAACAGCGGATGATCGGGAACAAGCAGGGTGACCGGGGCGTTCTCGGCGCCCACCCGGTTGGTCGACACCTGGATGGGATACGGCGCGTATTCGGGTTTCCACTCGAAGGTCTTCTGATACATGACCAGCGCCGTGCCCCCCTGCCGCACGTAATCCAGCAACACGGAATTGTTCGCGGCCAGGTCCTCGCGCGCGTGGTAGGCGCGGATATCGACAATCACCACCGGGAACGGCCGGAGCCGCTCGCCCGTGATCTCGCCGGATTCAATCGCTTCATGCGGCACGCGCAACCGGGCGAGAGTATCCATCACGGTCGTATCGTATGAAGTGATCACGCCCACGGTGATGTCCTCGGGAATCGCCATCCGCACAATCTGGCCCCGCCCGTGAAACACGTAATCGAACCCCTCAAGCATTGCCGTAACGAAGACCTCGCGTTCGCCGACCTCCGGGAACAGTTCCAGCGGAAGCTCGATCTCGTTCACCTCGCCTTCCGCGGCGAATTCCAGAGGAATGACCCGTTTCTCCGCGTCGGTGGCGGCTTTGAACGCCGACGACGGCGAAAGAACCAGCCGGCCCGCGAAAGGCCCGGGCATATGGTTCGTTGCCCGCAACCTGAATGACACCGCGGCATCCTGCCCGGCAACGGCCAGGAATGGTTCACCGGGGAAATCAACGGTAACCGGCGGGGCAACATCCACGTACACCGGCGTCCGCAGAGTCAAGACCTGGCCGCCACAGGCCACCCGCGCCACCGCCTCCAGCTGCGGCGCCAGAAATCCCTCGTCAAACAGATGTGCTGCGTGCGGCACAGTCACCGGCTGACCGGCGGGCACGGCAAGCGGGAAGACGGCACTGGCTTTCCCGCCGTCAACGGCCGCGGGAACCGGCGGGTTCGCCTGCGCAGAGGCCCATGCCAGGGAAGTCAGGGTGAACTCGGCGCTCTGACAGTCCGGCGCGCCGGCGTCCGTGAGCGTGACCGTCACGTGGCCCTCCTGGCCGGCCACCAGTTCGGCGTCGTTCACAGCGGCATCCAGGGTCAGCTCGAGGGCAAGCGCGGCAGCCTTCGTGGCCCGGCGCAAGCGGCGTTCCGCAAGCGGCGTATCCGCGGTGATGGATGCGGCCGCCGCCAGCAAACGCGGCTTGAGCTCGTCGCGGCTACCGGTGGCCTGTGCAAGCGCCCGCTCCTCCGCCGTCACCCGGTCCGGGATGCCCGCAAACAGCGCGGCGCCTGCGGGCGGCGGGATCGCGCCGGGTTGTTCCTCCACCGGGGGCGCCGTTTTTACCGGAACGTACCAGGCGACGGCCTCGCCCGAGCGCAGCCAGTCGATGAAGAACTGCATGCCCTGTGATTTGTGCTGTTCGAGCGCGCGGGCCGCGATCTCGGCATACGAAACCCCTTCAACCGGGTCCACTTGATTGAGGTCCACTTCAACTGCGCCGGGGCTCTCCGGTTTTTCCCAGGCCCGAACATAGAGGAGGCCCGGCTGCCACGGTTCCAGGCCGTTTTCAGCAAGTTCCGGGAACGCGCCGGGATCGCCGGCAGCATCGAAGGCATCCAGCACCGCCGCGCCGAGCGCCTGATGGTGCCCGTGGCCGGTGTCAGGGTCGTGGTGCGTGATGATCACATCCGGGCGGATCTCCCGGATGGCGCGCACAAGGCGCCGGACCGTCTCCTCGCGGCCCCAGTGCTCGAAGGTCTCCTCGCGGGTCTTTGAATAGCCGAATTCGGGAAAATTCAGAAACGACACCTGCGCGCCGGTGATCTCCGCCGCAGCCAACTGCTCGAGCGTGCGCAAAACCCCCAGATCGTTGTAGAGTTCCGGCCCGATTTCGTTCTGGCCGCCTTCGCCGCGTGTGCCGATCACGGCATAGACCGCCACGCCGAACTGTTTACGGTAACAGGCCAGCGTTGCGCCGTCCTCGTCGTCCGGGTGGGCCGCCAGGCACATCAGCCGCAGATCGGTGCCCAGGTCGCGCAAGGCCTGCTGGAACGCACCGTCCAGGCCGCCTTGCGCCCAACTGGCCTTCGCGAGCAGGATCAGCAGCAGTAACACGAACACGCCGCTTGCATTTCTCATGGTAAATACCGTACCTTCCTTGCACTTGAGAGGACTCTGGAATGATTTTCACTCAAATGAACCGCAGATTTCCACACCTTCCCCGATCGGCGCAACATCCCGCCCGGTCACACTCAAACCGCACGATTGGGCCTGATTTCAGAAGGGCGCGTACGGATACTGGGCGTTCCGCAGGCCGCTGGGCCGTTTTCTTCTGTCTTGTGCCTCTGGCGCTCTTCGCGGCGGCCACCGGGTGCGCGCACCTCAAAGGCAACCTCCAGACCGTGGAACCCGGCGCTTATTACCGTTCCGGCCAGATGGACGCCACAACGCTCGACATTACAATTCGGCGGCACGGCATCAAAACAGTCGTCAATCTTCGGGGCGAATCTCCCCACGAATCGTGGTACCGGGACGAGCGGACCTTGTGCTCCAGCCTGGGCGTTGCCCACCACGATCTCGATTGGACCATGTCCCGCCCCCCGGACCCCGAATCGCTGCAGACGTTTGCAAGCCTTGTACGCGCCGCCGAGAAGCCGATTCTCGTCCACTGCCAGGGCGGAGTTCACCGGGCCGCCATTGCCGCGGCGTGTTACCGGCTGCTTCAAGGCGAGACGGTCGAGGATGCGCGCGATGAACTGGGCTTCTTTTTCAATGGCGCCCCCATCGGCCAGCTGCTCGACCTCTACCAGTGCAGTACCGACCCCTTCGAACGCTGGCTGAGCCATGACTACCCCCTCCAATACGAGGCCTTGGGGTTCGAGCGCCGGGAGCCGGATACCGATTAGCCCGCATCACAGCGCGGTCAGTGCGCGAAGGATGTGGCGTGCCGCGGCGAGTGGCTCGCTGCCTTCAGCAAACTTGAATGTGATCGAAGGCTGATCCTGCCAGGCAAAAACCAGCCGCCCCGCGAATTCGTGCTCGAGAGAAGTCCGGGCCTTTCGGCTGAGATGGCGGCCAGTGTCGAATTCAATGATGACCGCGTCCCGGGTGGCGCTGAGTCTGCGCGCGCCTGCCTCGCCGCCGAGAGCACGCAACCGCATGATCTCGAGAAGCCGGCGTACGGGTGCGGGCGCGCGACCGAAGCGGTCGGTGATCTCATCTTCAAGCTCATCCACTTCCTCAACGGATCGGGCGCCGCCAATACGTTTATAAAGGGTGATTTTCTGTGTTTCCGACGGCACATAATCCCCAGGGATGTGGGCGTCGGCGGCCACGTCAAATGGGGGCAGTGCGCGGTGTTGGGCGGGCTCGCCCTTCAATTCGCTGATGGCTTCCTCGAGCAGGTTGGTATAAGCCTCGAACCCGACCGAGACAATGTGCCCGTGCTGTTCTCCACCGAGAATGTTGCCGCATCCGCGGATTTCCAGGTCCCGCAGAGCGACGCGGAATCCCGAGCCGAGCGTCGAGAACTCCTCCAGCGCCTTGAGACGCTGCTGAGCCACCTCGCTCAGGGCGCGGTCGCCGGGCACGAGGAGGTACGCGAAGGCCCGGTGCTTGTAACGGCCCACGCGGCCGCGCAGCTGATACAGCTCAGCCAGGCCGAAATTCGTGGCGTTGGTGATGATGATCGTGTTGGCATTGGGAATATCGATGCCTGACCCGATGATGGTCGTACAGACCAGCACATCGATCTCGCGCCGGACAAAGGCGGACATGATGCGTTCCAGCTCGTTTTCGTGCATCTGGCCGTGGGCAACCGCCACCCGGGCAAGCGGGACGAGCTTCCGCACCAGCGTCGCATACGACATAATGGTCTGGACGCGGTTGTGGAGGAAAAACACCTGCCCTTCGCGAGCCAGTTCGCGTTCGATGGCCTCGCGGATAAGCTGTTCGTCGAATTGCTCGATGCAGGTGTGCACCGGCAGGCGATCGTTGGGCGCGGTGTTGATGACACTCATGTCGCGTGCGCCGAGCAGGGCAAGATTGAGTGTCCGGGGAATGGGCGTCGCGCTCATGGTCAGCACGTCGACCGTGTTCCGCAGGTGTTTAAGCTTCTCTTTCTGAGCGACGCCGAAGCGCTGCTCCTCGTCGATCACCACCAGCCCGAGATCCTTGAACTTGATGTCTTTGGATGTCAGGCGGTGCGTGCCGATCACGATGTCGACTTCGCCCGATTGCAGGCGCTCGATGGTGATTTTCTGCTGCCCCGGCGAACGGAACCGGCTCAGCATCTCCACCGTGACGGGATAGTCGGCCATGCGTTGCAAAAACGTCTGGTAGTGCTGTTCCGCGAGAACCGTCGTCGGTGCGAGCACGGCCACCTGTTTACCGTCCATTACCGCTTTGAATGCCGCGCGGATCGCCACCTCGGTTTTGCCGAACCCCACATCGCCGCAGAGAAGCCGCTCCATGGGCCTGGGAAACTCCATATCGCGTTTTACTTCGAGAATGGCGCGCGCCTGGTCAGGGGTTTCCTCGTATTCGAACGCATCTTCAAATTCCCCCTGCCAGTGGGTGTCTTTCGAGAAGGCGTGCCCGTCGCGGGCCTCGCGCGCGGCATAGAGCTTGAGGAGTTCCTCGGTCATGTCGCGCACCGCTTTTTTTACCCGGGCCTTTTTGCGCGCCCAGGTCGAGCCGCCCAGCTTGTCAATGCGCGGGGCCGCGCCTTCGCTCGCCTGGTATTTCTGCACTTCGTCGATGTGTGTGACGGGCAGGTAAAGCCGGTCGCCGCCCAAATACTGCAGCGCAAGGAAATCGCCGGCCTTGCCTTCAAAACGGCGCAGCCCCAGATAGCGCCCAATGCCGTGGCGCGCATGCACGATATAGTCCCCGGCCCTGAAATCGTCGAACGAGGTGATCGCGGCGCCCGCCTCGAAGCGGCGCCGCTGCCGGCGGACGTAATGCCGCCCGAACATCTCCCGCTCGCTCAGCACCGTCAGCTTGTCGGCGGGAGACGCAAATCCGCCGCGCAGACGCCCGAGCTCGAGTCTCAGATCGAACGCATCCTGCCCGAGCCGGTGGCCCTGTTCTTCGAGGAGTTCGTGGAGCCGCCGCCGCTCGCCCGCATTCGCGCAGAAGATGCGGACCCGGTAGCCGTCAGCATCCCATCGTGTGAGCTGGTCCCAGAACGCCTGCCGGTCCCGCTCCCAGCCGGTGATCGAGCGCATCGGCGCGGCGATGCGCGGCAGCTGCCCCGGGCCGCCCGGGGCTACCTGGGCCAGACTCACGCACGAGAACGCCTCGAACGCCTGCTGGAGCTCACTCCACGGGATGAAATAGCGGCTGTCCGCATGCAGCCGCGACAGGGCCTCGGCCTCCTCGGCGAGCCTGGCCGGCTCATCGAGGACGAGCAGGGCCGAATCCGGCAGGTATTCCAAAAGCGTGCCCAGCCCCGGGCCTCCAGCGCCTTCCTGGAGAAGCTGCTTTTCGGAGCGGGGCAGGATCCGGACCTGCCCGGCGCGACCGACACTGCGCTGCGTCTCGGGCTCAAAACGGCGCATTGACTCGATTTCATCGCCGAAAAATTCAATACGCAGCGGAAGCTCGCTCGCAATGGGAAAGATATCGAAAATGCCGCCCCGGAGACTCATCTGACCCCGGCGCTCGACCATCAGCTCCCGTTCATAGCCCATGTCCGTGAGCTTCAGGAGCAGGGCGTCGATCTCCTGCTCGTCGCCCACGCGCAGGGTCAGACTCTGCTCCTGGATGCGGCTGTGCGGCGCTACCCGCTGCACCAGTGACTGTACCGGCGCCACGCAGGCCACCGGAGTGCTGCGCTCCAGCGCCTCTGACAGGCGCATCAGTGCATTCATGCGCTCGGCCACAATGTCGTCGGCGGGCTCCATGGAGTCCGTCGGCAACACTTCCCAGGCCGGGAACTGGAGACACTGCTCCCCGGGCAGGAAACTGCACAGATCTTCGTAGATGGCGTCGGCGTCGGCGCGGCTCGACGCTGCGATCAGGAGCGACGCCCCGCGTGCCTGGGCCAATTGCACGGCAAGGAGAGATTTACCCGAACCCCAGGGCCCCACGATCTCGACGTGCGTGCCGGGCTGGCCGCCCAACACGCGCGCCGCCTCTCCGACCGCCTGTAATGTAGGGAATACGAGCGCCATGGTTCACGCGATGCCGCGACCAGCCGGGCGGTACGCGGGTGAGATAGACACGACGGGCGGGCCGCTGGCACGGCCCGCCCGGAAAACACGCCACTGCGGCTCAGCGCGAGTAGAAACCAATGATCCCGGCGGTGTCCGGCTTGAACGGGATGGTTTCAATGTTCGGCGCAGCGATCATCTTGCCCTCAAACGAATCGGTGGCCCGGTCGAGGTACTCTGGAATGACCGCGGGCGGATTTGCTGCCCCTTCTGCGAGCACGGGAACCTTGCGGCTCTTTTCCTTGATGCTGACGGTCATGCCGGGCTTCACCTGAAACCCGGGCATATTGCACTTCTGGCCGTCCACGAGAATATGGCCGTGGGTGACAATCTGGCGCGACTGCTGCATGGTTCTTGCGAACCCAAGGCGGTACACCACCGCGTCCAAACGCGATTCAAGAATCAACAGCAGGTTGCTGCCCGTCACGCCGCCCATCCGTTGCGCCCGGGCGAACGTGCGCCGCATCTGCTTTTCAAGCAGCCCGTAGTGCGTCTGGATCCGCTGTTTGTCCAACAATTGCTGGCCGTATACCGTAGCCTTGCGCCGCAAGGTCGGGCCGTGTTGGCCCGGCGCATACGGGCGTTTGATCGCGGGGCACTTCGGATCGCCCCACACGCAAGAGCCCAGTCGACGACACAGCTTGTGTTTTGGTCCCGTGTACCTGCCCATGATGGTCCTTTTCAGTTTTTCCCTGGATTACCCGCTTTTCCGAAAAACACACCTGCTTCCGTGCCGGGTATACGCATGGAACAAGCGATATTCCGCCGTTGAATGTGACCCTCTTTTTCACGCTATCACACGGCAAGCACAGTAGCTTAGCGTATTTTCGCGACCCAAGTCAAGCGCACGAATCGCGCCATCTAAGATCTTACCGGGGATGGTACGAGTCGCGCACCCCGGCAAGATTTGGCAAATGACGCGGCCATGCACCCTGGAAAACTTGCCAACTGCTTTTGCCAGGGGCAAACCCGGCACACCGGTCCGCAGAACCGCGTTAACGCCGGCTTTCCGGGGCGTGGTACTCTGGCGCCCGGAGCAGCACGCGATGACAGCAGGCAGCGCAGTGATACGAGTCGGCCCGGCAGGATGGTCCTACCCGGACTGGAAGGGAATCGTCTACCCGCCGGAGATGCCGCGCCAGCTGCACCCTCTCGAGTACCTGAGCCGCTATTTCGACACGATCGAGGTGAATGCGTCGTTTTACCGCCCGTTCCCACCCGGCAACGCGGAACGCTGGGTCAATCTTCTGCGCGGAAACCCTGGCTTCAAATTCACGGCGAAATTATACAGAGCCTTCACCCACGAACGGGAATCCTGGCCGCAGCAGCCGGACATCGACGCCGTGCGCGCCGGATTCGACGTGTTGATGGGTGCACAACGTCTGGGTGCGGTGCTGGTGCAGTTTCCCTGGAGTTTCAAGCGGACGGTCGAGAACCGCCAGTGGCTGGCTCGGGTTTTGGGGACATTTTCAGAGTATCCCCTGGCACTGGAAGTGCGCCACGCGTCCTGGAACCGCCCTGAGGTCTTTGACGAACTCGCCCGGCGCGAAATAGCGTTCTGCAATGTCGATCAGCCGCTATTTTCCGGTTCCCTGGGCCCGACTGCACGGGTGACTGCCCGGGTGGGTTATGTTCGCCTTCACGGCCGGAACGCCGGCGACTGGTTCCGCGAGGATGCGGGGCGCAATGAACGCTACGACTACTTGTATAGTCTGGAAGAACTGAACCCGTGGTTGCAGAAAATCGAACGTCTCCGGGAAAGGGCTGCTGAGCTGTACGTCATCACAAACAACCACTATCGCGGCCAGGCGGTGGTCAACGCGTTCGAGCTTCAAACCGCGCTGGGCATTCAGAAGGGCGCCCGTCTGCCTGAGTCGCTGCGTGACGCCTATCCGCGTCTGAGCGGCGCCTCATCAGGATAGACTGCGTTTTTCTGCGGAATTAAGCTCGCAACGGGTTGAGCAGCATGATATTATGCTTCGGTCCGAACAGGAAGCACGGCCGAGTTGAAAGGGCGGTTTCCGAAGGATTTTTTCAAATTCGATGTACGGTAGACCCGGGGTAAATGGGGTCTGGCAAGAATTCATGCGGTCACATAAGGCTATTTGGACCATTACCGCGGCCATTGTCGCTCTGGCAGTGTTTGTGGCCGTCATGCGTAAACCGGCTGTGCCTCATAGCGCGCCGTACCTGGTAGACCTGTCGCCGGCGCAATCCCGCCTCCTGATCGACACGATGCTGGTGTGCCTGGACGAAGATCCCCAGGCGCGGCGGATACGGACGCGGTATCTTGTGGAAGCAGTTGCCGCACTGGCAGAAGAAGGGGGCGTGCAAACGGCGGAAACCTGCTTTGCCCAGGGCGTGCTCCGCTACGGTCAGCGCTGGAAAAACGCCCCGCTCGCCAAATCGGAAACGGCCTTTCGACAGGCCATCGAACTGCGCCCGGACTGGGCGCTCCCGTACAACGGGCTCGGCCTCACACTGATGCATCTGGAACGGTACGAGGAAGCCGAGGCCGCATACCGCCATGCAATTCAGCTCGACCCCAAATGGAGCCGCCCGCACAACGATCTGGCGGTGCTGCTCCGCCACACGAAACGGCTGGATGAAGCGGAAGCCGAAGCGCTGATCGCGCTCTCCCTCGACCCCGACAGCGTAGCCAATAACAACAACTACGGGAACGTCCTGTTGAAACGCGGGCGCGTCGAGGAGGCCGAGGCGCAATACCGCAAAGCCATCACGCTGGATCCGCAGGAACCTGCCCCCTACTACAATCTGGCGTGCACCGCCGCGCGGCGCGGAGATCTGGACGGCATGCTGGCGTATCTCAACGTGGCAATCGTGCTCGGGGAGGTGTTTCGCGAAGAAGCCAGCGAAGACGAGGAATTTGCCGGCTACCGCAACCATCCGGACTTCCGTAAGCTCGTTTATCGCAAGTAGGAAACGCCACCGGCGCGCTTGTGAACACAGCGATATCCCTTTACGTTCCCGCGTTGCCTGAATATAATGGCGTATCGCAATTTTACCGGCGCCCAAGCTTGTAGAAGGGGGTAATCATGGCAGGTATATCTGGACGGCATGATTTTGGCGACGAACTCGTACGCCAGGAAGTACTGACTCGCGAAGAACTCGACGCCATTATGGAGCAGGAAGCGGTCAGTGGCGTCCCCTGGTACCGGCAGCTCCTTCAAAAGGAAATCATCAGCATCGGCGCACTGGAGGACTTGTTCAAGTTTGAATATCACTCCCGGGCAAAACGAAAGCTCGACGAATCGATCGGCGCGACGCTGGTGAAGATGGAGGAAATCTCAAAGGACGACCTGAAAGCAGCCCTGGCGGAGCAGAAACGAACGGGCCGGCTCCTGGGAAAAATCCTGCTCGACAGCGGCGTCGTGAAACCCGAGGCGCTGGCGAAAGCTCTGGCCAAACAACATAAACTGGAATATGCCGTGCTGAGCAAAACCGCGAGCACGGCCGAAGCCCTGGATGCCATCCCCGAAAGCCTGGCCAGAAAATACCGGTTTATTCCGGTCCGAATCGACGGCGATCGCCTGTCCGTGCTGATCAATGACCCGCGGGTCCGGGATTCGCTGGAATCGGCTGAAGTTTTCCTGGGCAAACGCATTCACCCCATCCTCACCCATGTTGACGACATTGAGGAAGAAAGCAAGAAACGCTATCGAAGCCGCAAGACCGCACCGTTGAAGGAACCACAAACCGAACCTCCCAAACCGGCAAAGGACGCCGCCCCGAAACCCGCCCCGAAAAAAGAGACCCCTTCCAAAACAGCAACCCAAGGCACGGAACAGAAGGATGACGTCGTGATGGCTGAAGAAATCGCAGTGGAACGCTCAACGATGGACTTCGCGGAGATCGCGCGCCAGGCATCAGGCGCGTCCGTTATGCAGCTGGTGACCAAGATGATCGAAGGCGCGGTCAATTCGGGCGCAACCGACATCCACCTTGATCCGCAGGAGCCGGAGATGCGCGTGCGGTACCGCATCGATGGCGTGCTTCATGACGTTATGAGCATCGACCATGAGATCGAAGCGGCCGTGGTCTCGCGGGTAAAGATTATGGCCGACATGGACATCACCGAGACACGCCGCCCACAGGACGGGCATATCACGTTTGATTTTGCCGACAACGAGTTTGACATTCGCGTGGCAAC
>DAOSJS010000025.1:0-23106 GCA_035367355.1 Candidatus Hydrogenedentota bacterium | reverse complement strand
GCTCCGGCTGGCCCGCGAGCTTCGCGCTCTGGAACCGGGCATTGTCGGGGAGCCGCCCGCCACGCCGCCTGCCTGCGCCGGAGACGACACCTATGCCTCTGTTGGAAGCGAGGGACCCGTGCTGATGCTCCGCAGGGCCGGCGAAGACTGGATCCTGATCGCCGTCAACGAATCCTACGCCGGGATCGGGTTTGAGGTGTCACAACTTCCGCCCGAACTGAACGGCAAATCCCTCTACCGCCTGTACTCCAACGAAACCATCACCGTGCAGAACAATCGCTTCCGCGATGGCATCCGAGGCTATGATGTCCAGGTCTATGCCACATCGACGCGCTTTGAGATGTCGCCCGAGTGAGAAAAGAGAGAACGCTCCGCTACCCCCACAGCTGTTAGCTTCGGATGACTGTGCTAGATTACTCACGCCCTGCCTTGCATGAAACAGGCCTTTTTTGGTGCTGGCACCTCCCGCAACAAGTACCTTGCAAAAGTTGCACACTTTTGTTTATAACCAAGTGGGCCTGTAGTTGAAACTGGTATACGCCGAAAATCCACGATGCGCCTTGTAAATGGTAGGGTTTACGTGGATTTCAGCACTTATCTCAGATCATGAGCGAGGTCTGCGACCAGAACAAAGATGATGTCCGCCTCTCCGTCACGGTGGACCGCCTGGCGGTCCTTTTCAGCGGGACGGTAGATGAAGCGCGGCAACGGGAAATTATCGCTGCCATTATTGAAAAACTCACCGCCCTGGGCGTCACACCCGTTCCTTCCGAAGCCGGGCTCTGGAAAGCCTTGTCGGAGGCAACCCCGGATGAAGACGGCCGGTTGACCGGCGTGGTGCTCGTGGCTGGCACGGCGCCGCAGCCATCAAAAGATGGCTGGATCGAATGGCCTCGCGATTTTTTCAGTTCCGGCTTTGTCGTGAATGAACAGACCGGTGCCGTCAACTACCGCGAACGCATCGGCGATCCCACCATTCAGAAAGGGGAATTGATCGCCCGCGTGTGGCCGGCCGAGCCGGGACAGGACGGGCAGGACGTGTTTGGCAGGTGCATTCCTGCAGCCACGCCCAAAACCCTGTACGTCCGGTGCGGTACGAATGTTGAGGTCAGCGAAGACGGCATTGAGTACCGTGCCACGCGCAGCGGGCGCGTCCGATACTCCAGGCAGGTGCTGAGCGTCGACCGGGTTTATATCATCGACGGCAATGTGGGCCTGGCGTCTGGAAACATCGACCACACGGGCGCGGTGTTCGTTGAGGGAGACGTGGAGGCGGAGGCCCGCGTCCGTTCGGTTGGCGATGTCGAGGTGCGGGGAATTGTTGAGGGCGCTGACATTGATGCCGGCGGCAACTTGTTCGTGCGCCGCGGGATCACAGGAGGCGGTCACCGCCACATCAAGGCGGGCGGCCGGGTGCAGGCCCGTTTTCTCGTGGAAACAAACATTGAAGCCGGGGACGACGTTTGGGTTGAGCGAGAATCAATCAATTCCACGGTTTTCACCAAGGGTTCCTTCATCATGCCGGGCGGCCGCCTGGTGGGGGGCAGCGTCGTCGCCCAGGGAAGCATCCGGGTGAGGCAGGCCGGCAGCGAGGGCCTGGTACGCACGCGGCTGGCCATTGAATTGGACCCTGCACTGACCGCTGCGATTGGCGAGAAGGACGCTGAGATCAAGCGCATCCGCAGCAGCCTCATGAAGATCAAGGAAACGCTCAGTGCTCTCAAGCGAAAGAACAGCACGCTGAGCGACAGCGCCCGCGAGGCCCTCACGCTGCTCGCAGGCAACATTGAAGATATGCGCTCTACTCTTGCAACACTCGAATCGGAACGGGAAGAGCTGCTGGCCCAGTTGCACAGCCGGGGCCGTCCCCAAATCATTGTCCGGACTGTGGCTTACCCCGAAACCATCTTCGACATCTACACACACCGTGTGCGCCTGCGGGAAACCCTGCTCGGGCCGGTTCGGGCCGTTGTAGGGAAGAAGGGCATCGAATTTCAGGCGATTGCGCTGCGGGCCCAGTCGTAACGCTCCACGAACGCGCCAGGCGCGATTCGCCGCCGCCTCTTTTTAGTATCACTCCGCAGACTGCCGTCAGAAGCCTTCTGCGCGGGCGAGCTCAGGAGTCACCATCCAGGCCACCTGCCACGTGGCGTCCACCTCACGCTCGAGGCAAACGACGCAGCCCTGCTGAAACGTCAGCACATTGGCATATTCATCGCCGGTAACCAGGAGTGAGGCCAGTTTGTTCATGAACGGCAGATGGCCGACCAGCATAAGGTCGTGCTCCATGTTTTTCAGTGATTTGCTCACGATGTCCACCGGATCGTTGGGAGCGAGGTCTTTGCGCTCCTCCACCGCTGCGCTGCCCACGGCGCGGGCCAGGAGCTCGGCCGTTTCCCGCGCGCGGACCTTGCCGCTGTGTTCAACAAGAGGGATGCTCACGCCGGCCTGGCGCAGCAGATGGCCCACTGCGGCCACATCCTTGCGCCCTCGTGCGGAGAGCGGGCGATCCGGATTCTCGCGCTTCTCCATCGCTTCGCCGTGTTGCACCAGATACAGTCTCATACACGAACCCTCCGTTGGCCGTTACCGTGCCGTGTGAATTGGCTGCAGATCAGGGCTATCGCGACGCAGAAGGTGAATAGGAACGGCGCAGAAACACGGCAGAGAGTATGCCTACCAGCATCAGCGCACCGGCTAATGCTGCCAGGATGTACCAGCCGGGCACGAGCCGTGGTTCCGGCAGAGCCGCCGCTATCGCCTCGGCCACCGCGGCGTCCGTCGGCTCCGGGGAATCAGGCAGTGCGTCCGCAACGGCCGCCGCGACGCCGTCCCAGTTCGCGCTCAGCAGCAAATCGACTCCGGGGTTCTCGTCTTTTACGAGGCACGAACAGCGGCCGGCTACATACGCGCAAGCGTCCCGCAGGTTATCGGCGGAGATCCCGGCACCCACCAGCGCATACAGCGCGCGGCCTCTGCCAAACACTGGAAAGACCATCGGTTCTTCGTATGCGAAAAGATCCGGCTCACTGCGCAGCAGGGTCTGGACGAGCAGCGCCTCTTCAGGGTCGTCTCGGCGCAGCGTAACGATCTCGCTCGTGATATGCGCGTTGGGGGATATCGTGTCGGGATCGATATCGGCGGCCATAGTGGCCAGAGCGCTTTCCAACCGCTCCCGGGCAGCGGCGTCCTTGGCCGGATCGCCGGATTCGAGCACGACCCAGACATGGGAGATCCCTCGGAGCAGGGCGTTCGTGATCCGATCCCGCACGCTGGATCGGGAGAGCAGCCCAAGCGTCTCGGGGCTTGCGCTCACTGTCCACAGGCTGGGAATATTCGGGGGCATGCCCGGATAGCGCAGCGCCATCCACGGGGAGTCCCCGGCCTGCTCACGCTGCCGGATCTGCGCGACATCTTCCCCTGCATCCGCCTCCGGCCCCAAGTCACGTATCACTACATTCAATGCCCGATGGGCAGGGGATGCTTTCTCGGCCAGCTCATTCAGGGCCCGTGCAATGTCGGGTGCCAGAGGCTCGTCATGAAAAACCAGAAGCTCATACACGTCCGGCTCCCAGTTCAACAAAGCCCATTGATACACGGGGATTTCACAGGCCAAGACCACGACGGCCGGCGCCAGCGCCAGTGTCAGCGCGAACAACGGCCGCACGGCCCGTGCGAAATGACGCGCATCTGTCCAGGCCGGCTTTTGATTCCGTCTACTCATAGGCTCTGGCCACTTTCTCCGGAGAACTATCCTCCGCGATGGCTTCTACGCCGCAGAGCAGGGTTTCCAGTTTGGAGCGCGGCGTCAGCTCGATCACCAGATCATCCGTCACGGCAATGCCCGGAAATTCCAGCACGTGCTCCCGGTAGGGGCCGCCCGCCAGGGCCACAACATCCACGCCTTCCGCGGCGACGTCGCCCTGCAGGCGGATGTCGAAGACACGTTCCGCAGGCTCCGCACCCGCATTTTCGGCGAAAAAGAGTCGAATCTGGTATCGCTTCTCTTCCGAGCCTTCAGGTTGAAGCCGGACGCGGAGCGTCTGCAGCCCGAGCGCGCCGGACGCCGCCACCCACGGATACGTGCCTTCCTGAATGCGCGATGAGTGATGGCGGAACCAGTGCGTGTCTTCCGGCTGGGCGGTCACCGTGAGTTTCGGGGATGGGCCGCCGACGTCCGGGTAGTCCAGCCACAGGGTACCGTCGTCCAGCCGCCGGTCGCCCGGGGCGCCCAGATTAATGCCCAGGCGAACAATAGGACCCTTGGGGTCGGTCAGCGAATTGAATGTCCACACTTCCACCTCAGGCATGTGTATCATGGCCAGCGAGGTCTGGTTCTGATAGGCGCAGGAGCACGTACGGGTGTAATCCGGCGCATTGAGCACGCCGTCGGCAATGATGAGACTGTTGCTGCAACCCGATTTGAACCCGCCGAAGTTGCCCGTCCCGCCGTCATGGAGCAGGTCGTAGAAACCAGCTGCGCCCGACCGGAACGTCAGCATATTCTCCGCCGCAATGGGGTAGTTGCAGCCGTAAGCGCGCGTCCAGCCCCAGGCTTGCACTTCACCGGTCAGCGGATGCTCCCGCGTCAACACGTCGCCGGTGGCCAGCTGCAGGCACGTGGTTTCCGTGATGATGCGATCGTTATGGAGAATGGGAAATGTCGCGTACTCGACCTCTTTGTCCCAGATGATCTGGCCATCCTGTCCGTGGTAGGCGATCATCCGCTTGCCTTCTTCGCCTTCCAGTCTATCGCGCGACGGACGGGTGGCCTGGAGCAGGAGGTCGTGTTCTTCGGAGTAACTCAGGAACGAGCCGAACACATTCTCCTCGGTTTCCCATCGGATCTCGCCGCTTTGCAGGTCCAGCGCCAGCAGCCGGGGGGAGGTCTCTGGTTCAATGCCGCGCCGCCGGAGGCGGTCTCCAATGGCCGGAGGCATCTTGTCGAGGCAGTACAGCGTCCCGTTGCCAATCGCGATCCCGTTATGAAGAAAGCCGTGCCGCGAACTCACCGTCCAGAGGACTTCGCCCGTGTGCCGGTCCATTACTACCAGTTCCCGGCTGGCGGTGCAGTCGTAGTCCGACCAAATCGAGTATTCCGAGGATTTAACCGGGGCCACGTCTGAAAACGCCACGAAATGCGCGCCTCCGATTAACAGGTCGCCTGAGACCGCGATATATCCCCAATCCGGGTACTGCTTTTTCTTCGCTTCCGGGTCAATGGGCGGGAGTCGGAAAATGTGTTTCGTGGCCCCGGAAACGGCATCGAGTACGTGAGTTTCTTTTCCCTGAATGATATACACGGCATCGACCGTAGCCACGAAATTCGTGCCGCGGGCGTTCACTCCGGGAAGGTGGACCTGGTTATAACGGGTGTCGGTTGGTGCTTCCTTGTAGGTCTCGTTGTAGTAGATGTCGTACGTGTTCAGGTCGTGAAGAACCCGTTTCCAGATGACCCTGCCCGTATACACGTCCCGGGCGCTCATGCAGTTGATGCCCTGGATGAACAGACGGCCGTTCACCACCTGCTCGGACGGACCATGCCCGTGGCGCGGCAGCACATCGAGATTGGAGCTCCCGCCAAACCACAGCAGCCCCAGCGGCAGACGCACCAGCGTGTCGTCGGATTTCGCGGTCTGCGCCGCATCGCCCAGGTTGTGCGTCCACCAGGCCGAGCCCGGCAGAGGGCCTTCACGGGCGATGATCAGTGCGCCGTCCCCGCGGAAGCGCAGCCCCGGCAGCTCCGATGCTTTGCATACGGCGGCCAAAGGCTCGTTCTCCGCCGATTTATCCAGCCAGATCGTGCCATCGTAGGGACGGGCGGTGTGATACAACCGGCTCAGCAAGGCGTTGTCCCGCGGGCACTGTTTGGGATCCAGGTCCTGAACCACCGTAAGCGAGGACCAATACGGAGGCAGTTCGAGGGTGAAAGGGTCGCCCTCCAGCACTGCAACGCGCTTTCCTGAAAGGCCCAGCCCGTCGAATTTCCGCCTCAGACGCTCGACGTCCTCCGCGTCGGGGCTCACGGCCACCAGATGCAGGTTCGATTTCGCGGCCAGCGCCTCCACAAGCGACCCGTCTCCCGGTCCATAGACCAGTGCATACCCCTCGCTGATTCCCGTTTGGGCCAGGATCGCGCCGGCTTGTCTCAGGGCCGGCTCCGGCGGGCTGGTGATGGAGGGCGCCAGCGGCCGTACTACGGGCGCTTTTGCTTCGCGCCCAAAGGCCATGATCCGGCCGTCCTGCGTCACCGCCAGCAGTGTGCCGTTGGCGGCGACCAGGCGCTCGATCGTCCCATCGACAGCTTTCACCCACGCGACGCTGGGCCCGCCGCCCGGTCCGGGAGGATCGACCGCTGTGATGCGCCCCTCGCCGCCCGCATACAGGCGGTTCCCCGCTTTTATGAGGTCGCCGGACGCATCGACGGTAATGGACCAGGCTCTCGCTCCTTCCAGAGTGGCCGGGTCTCGCCGGAAAGCCGCCATGTCGAGGGCGGTAACCTCGGGGCCGGACAGGTAAATCATCTCCGGCGACAAAACGGGGTGTTTGCCAATCTGCGGGCATACCGCGTCGCCATTTTCCAGGTTGTAAACGCTGGTGACTCGTTCGCGGTAATGATTGAAAAAGAGGTCCCCAATCGCCGCCACAAACGTGCCGCCCGTCTTGTTGTAATCCGCAACCCGGTAATAGCGGAACTCCCCAGTCGAGCGTTCAAATACCGCCGGGACGGAGCGGCCGCCCGCAACCAGGAGTGCATCGCCGCTGAGGGCAAAGGGGCCTTGCGGCGCCACATTGGCGAACGCTATCGCGCCGCCGTGCGGCTGTTGCCGGAAACGCGCGCTTTCCCCATCGTTGATCCAGATCAGCTCGCCCGTCTCAATGTCGTGAGCGTAAAGAAAGATGCCCATGAACGGCCAGATGCTGGCGGCCCAGTAAACCACGCCTTCATTCACCACGGGGCCGCCTCGTGCCGGCCAGGTGGAGATCAGGCGGCTGTTACCAAGGATCTTGCGGTCGGACGGCCCGCCGCGCCGTTTCCATACAAGCGTGCCGTCTGCAGCTCGAAGGCAATAGAGATGGCCATCATCGCTGATGAAAAGGACGCGGTCCTGCCAGACCACCGGGGGGAGCCGTACAGGGCCATCGCAGTAGTAGGCCCACCGCTCTTCGCCTGTCGCGAGGTCCAGCGCAATCAACTTGTCGCTGTCGTTGAACCCGAGATATACCGTATTTCCCGCAACAATCGGCTCAAAAATCTCGTCGTACGGCATAAGATCCTGATTGAGCGGGTCTTCCCACACCGGCGTCCGCGCCGGATAATGGTTCAGCCACTGGAGATGCAAGTCGCGGGGCAGCTCTTCGGGGCTGCTCGCCGTCCGTCCGGTATCGTAGCGCCACATGGGCCAGTCCTCGCCATGCGATACCAGCCCCACTCCTGCAATTATCCCAAAAAATATCAGGATTCGGATATTACCTGTCACTGTAACCTCCAGACTCCGGATGCTTCTGTAACACCAGTCAACCGCAGACCCTTCCGGCATGTTGAGCACGGCCAGGCGGCAGGGTTTTCACAAAAACCACGGGAAGTATCATAACGGCACGGCAGGTATCATTCAATCGGTTTTGGTTCGGTTTCGATCCCGGTGTCTCAGAGAGCTTCTGGCCGCCTCTTTGGCGTCTATACCGCCGCACAAAAAAAGAAGCTCCCCTGGTGGGGAGCATTCCTTTGGATTTCTATGCGACGGCGAGATTACGCCCAATTACTTGTCGCACTTTTCCTTGTCCGGGAAAATCGCGCAGAAAATTTCGCTCACGATCGGGATCTGGGCCACTTCCGGACGGCGGATTTTGGAAGTCGATTTAATGTGTTTCATGTCTCTTCTCCTCTTGTTGCAACACCTGAAAACCAAAACCTCGTATACAATACATCCTGTCCGGACAATTCGTTACACACAAAATTGTCTGAAGCGGCTTTCTCTGGGCCAGGCGGCGGCTTTCCATCCGAAAATACTTACGGCGGAGGATCGTCAGGCATCAGGAAGGGGGCTTATCCAGCAGGCTCCCAGCCGTTTTTTCGTGTATTTCCCCCAAAAAAAGAAGCTCCCCTGATGGGGAGCATTCTGTTGAATTTCCGTGCGACTGAGAGATTACAAGTAACGGTAGTCGCACTTTTCCTTGGCCGGGAAAATCGCGCAGAAAACCTCGCTCACGATCGGGATCTGGGCCACTTCCGGACGGCGGATTTTGGAGGCTGATTTGATGTGCTTCATGTTTGTTCTCCCTTTGGTTGCAACATCTGCACACTAAAACGTCACATCTAATACACCCGGCCCGCACGATTCATTCCACACAAAATTGCCGAAAGCAGCTTTTTCCAAGTGAGGTGGCGGGTTTCCATCTGAAAATACAGGCGGCGGGGGATCGTCAGGCATCAGGGTGGGGCGTATCCGGCTGGTTCACGGCCTCAATTTTGCTGCTTTTCCGCTCCAAAAAAAGAAGCTCCCCTGGTGGGGAGCTTCCTTTGGATTTCTATGCGACGGTGAGATTACGGCTCCGGAACTTCGCACTTATGCTTGGCCGGGAAAATCGCGCAGAAAACCTCGCTCACGATCGGGATCTGGGCCACTTCCGGACGGCAGATTTTGGAAGTCGATTTGATGTGCTTCATGTCTTTTCTCCTGTTGTTACAACACCTACAAACCAAAACCTCGCGTATAATACACTTGGCATTCATGATTTGTTACACACAAAATCATTAGATGCGGCTTTCTCCGGGTTAGACTGCGGCTAAAACACGAAAATATATGCAGCAGAGGATCCTCTGGCCACCAGAGCGAGGACATGTTCCAGCGCAGTCTTTGGGGTCTATGATAGGATGAGCGCCTGGAAAAGCCCCGCCTGCAGCGAAGCTGCAGAGACAGGTTCGAGGGCTGCCAAAACGCAGAACATTCACAATTGCCGAGGCAGTTGAGCATGAACGACGCCCTTCGCCGGCATTGCATGGAACTGGCGCGCTGCAATCAGCGGGGCGGCCGCATGTTGAGCGTGTTCGACCTGCTCGCGGCAGAAACGCTGGACCTTGACCTGGCGGCATACTTTCTCGCGCACATTTCACGTGGCGCCTCGTTCATGATTGGAGCCCGGCCCGGCGGTGCGGGCAAGACCACGGTCATGTGCGCCCTGCTCAATTTCGTGCCCGCCGATACGATTTTGACTGCTGCTGCGGACGGCACGCTACGCGGATACCTGCGGTCGCAGGGCGGAGAGCGCACCTGCCTGATTTGTCACGAAATCGGATCGGGCCCCTACTTTGCCTATCTCTGGGATGAGCCACTCAGGCGGTTTTGCGCCATGAGCGACAATGGCTGCATGCTGGCGGCCAACCTGCACGCCGACGATATAGATGAAGCCCGCATCCAGGTCTGTGAGGAGAACGGCGTACCGCACAAGCACTTCACGGCCTTCCAGCTGTTGGCCTTCCTGCGCGTTGAGGGGAGCTGGCATGCGCCCCGCCGCCGGGTCGAGCGGGTCTATGCCTCGGACGGGACCAGCCCGCACCAGCTCGTTTTTGAACACGGGCGCGGGCTGTTCTCCCGCGATGCGGCGCCCGATAACGCCTGGTTTTGCGAGTGCCGGGATTTTCTTGCCCGCAACGCCGGCGAGACTGCCATGACCATCGAGAAGGCCCGGGGATTGGTGCTGGATTTTCTGGCCTCTTAGGGGAAATCGTGATAGGCTCAAAAGACCAGTAGACTTCAACATAACGTGGGGGACAGCCATGAGACAAGCCGTTGCATTGGTCTTCGCCGCATGCCTGCTGGCGGGAAACCTGGGTTGGGCCGGCGCCGCGGAAGCGGCGTGCATCCTGTACGACGACTCGTATGGTGAGCGGCTGCCTTCGCCGGATTCGGACGTTGCGCTGTGGTGGGCGTCTTCGGGATGGAAGGTAAGCCAGACCCGCCGCGTGCCATCCCGGAAGGGACGGGCCATCCAGATCAGCGCCGCTCGGAATGAGGCCGAAGCCGCGCAACTCGTCGTACGCCCCACGCGGCCCCTGAATGAATTCACCGCCAAAGCATCGAGTCTGACCGGGCCGCACGGCGCCGTTCTGCCCGCTGAAACCATTGAAATCCTGCGGGTGCGCTACGTCTATGTCGAGTTTCAAACGGACGCCTGGGGCGCGCGCGATCTGTGGCCCGATCCGCTGCCACCCTTCACTGAACCAATCTCGCTGGAGGCGGGTAAAAACCAGCCGTTGTGGGTGCGAGTGAGCATTCCACGCGGCGCGGTTCCCGGGGTGTACAGCGGGACGATCACGCTTGAAGCGGACGGTTTTTCAGCGCAGGTTCCTCTGCGCGTGCAGGTCTATGCCTTTGAATTGCCCGACCGAATGACCTGCACGACTGCGTTTGGATTCAACGCAGGCACGGTCTATCAATACCATGCGCTTCAGGATCCTGAAGATCGCGAAGTAGTTCTCAACAAATATCTCGAGTATTTTGCCCGTAACCACATCTCCCTGTACGACCCGGTGCCGGGCCACGGGATCCAGGTGGAGTGGGTGAAACTCGGTGAAGATGAGGGCGCTGAGTTCGACCCGGCCACGCGTGCATTGCTGCAGGAAAAGGACCTGACGCCCCGGTTTGCCTGGTCAGACTGGGACGCTGCGATGGAATCGGCCATTCGCGATCGCCATATCACTACGTTTCAGATTGGCATTCCGGGCCTCGGCGGCGGAACCTACATGGGACACAGAGAACCCACCCTGCTCGACTACAAGCTGGGCGACCCTGAATTTGAACTGGCGTTTAATGCGTATGCCAAGGCAGTCGAAGCCCATCTGCGTGACAAGGGCTGGCTGGACATGAGCTACGTCTATTTCTTCGATGAACCCAATCCCAGGCAATACGAGTTCGTCCGCGACCAGTATGTCCGTCTTAAGAACGCTGCGCCCGGTATTGGGCGTATGATCACCGAAGAGATCGCTCCGGCACTGATCGGCGGCCCGAATATCTGGTGCCCCATGACCTGGACCTATAATCATGATGACGCCGAAGAACGCCGGGCCGCGGGTGAGACCATCTGGTGGTATATCTGCACTCATCCGAAACGGCCTTTCGCGGGAGTCTTCATCGACCATCCGGGCACGGATTTGCGTATCTGGGTGTGGCAGACCTGGCAATACGATGTGACCGGTCTGCTCTTCTGGAGCACCACCCTCTGGACGACCTCCCTGGCCTATCCAGACCATCCTCAGAATCCATACGAAGATCCCATGGGATGGAATTCCTCCCCCTACGTCAAGGGAGCACGCGAACCGTGGGGGAACGGCGATGGGCGTTTCGTATACCCGCCCGAAGCGGCGGGCGGTGTTGCCAGTGAGCCCGTCCTCGATGGCCCGGTGGCCTGTTACCGCATGGAAATGTTGCGCGACGGCATCGAAGACTACGAGTATCTCGCCATGCTTGAACGCTTGCTGGATGAGAAAGGCGATGCACTCCCCGCGCGAACAAAGCGCCGCTTCCAGAGTCTTCTGACAGTCCCCGAGGAGATATCCAAAAACCTCATGACGTACACCAAAGACCCGGCGCCGATCGAACGTCATCGCGACAAAGTTGCCAAGGCCATCGAGGCATTGTCCGCGCGGTAGCGTGCGGGCGCTTATGTCAACGGTTGCCGGGCAGGCGGCCGTAAATCTCGGTCAGCTCGCGAAGGCGGTCGCCCACGTTGGACGTCAGCGCACCGGCGGGGTACCGCCAGCGCCAGTTTTGCCCGCCACTGGTGCCGGGAGTGTTCATGCGGGCCTCAGAACCCAGGCCGAGGACGTCCTGGAGGGGGAACACCGCCGTATCGGCTACGGACGCCATGATCACCCGGATTCCTACCCAGTGAATTTCTTTCCCCGAGGTGGCCATGTATCGGCGTGCAAAGTCGCGCTCCTGCTGGAGTTCAGCCCGCGACAGGGTCGTCCCCTCGCCTTTAGCCCGCCACCAGCCGATCAGTGTGTCGTTATCGTGGGTCCCCGTATAGGCGACCAGGTTCGGATAGTATTGATGGGGCAGAAAGCCCGCACGGTCGATGTCCGGCCCAAAGGCAAACTGCAACACGCCCATGCCGGGGAATTCAAACCGTTGGCGCAACGCCTCGACTTCGTCCGTGATGAGCCCCAGATTTTCCGCCACAAGCGGGACCGCGCCCAGGGCGTTTTGAATGGCATGAAACAGGGCATCCCGCGGGCCGGCTTCCCAATGGCCGTTGACAGCCGTGGTCTCTGTGGCGGGAATGACCCAGTAGGACTCAAATCCGCGGAAGTGATCGATCCGCAGGATGTCCATCATGGAAAACATGGACCGGATCCGGTCGATCCACCACGCATAGCCCTGCGAAGCAAGAACGTCCCACCGGTAAATGGGATTCCCCCAGTATTGTCCGGTCGCTGAAAAATAGTCGGGCGGCACACCGGCCACGACCGTGGGTTTGCCCTCCTCGTCCAGGTGGAACAGGTCGGGATGGCTCCACACGTCGCTGCTGTCGTGAGCGACATAGATCGGAATATCGCCCATGATCGCGATGCCGCGCTCGCGGCAATACTCCCGCAACGCATGCCATTGGCGGAAGAACAGAAACTGCCGGAATTTGAGGTCAAGCGTTTCCGGTTCCAGTCGTTCCTGCCAGGCTCGCAGCGTTTCCGGTTCACGACGTGCCAGGCTGGCATCCCAGGTGTGCCAGGCGCCGCCGCCGTGGGCTTCCTTAATGGCACGGAACAGGGCGTAATCGTCAAGCCACGCGGCGTTTTCCGCGCAAAAACGGTCATATTCTTCCCGCAAATGGGGCGCGGCGCCCCCGTGGAAACGGTGACTGGCGCGGCGCATTGCCTCTTCTTTGAATGCCGTCGCCGCGTCGTAGTCGACGGAGGCTTCGCTGAAAACACCGGCGGATTCCAGCTCGCTGCTGCCAAGCAGGCCATCCTGCACAAGTGCGGAGAGATCGACCAGCAACGGGTTGCCGGCAAAGGCCGAGTAGGATTGATAGGGCGAGTGGGTGTGGCCGGTCGGGCCCAAAGGCAAGACTTGCCAGATGCGTTGCCCGGCCGCGTGCAGAAAATCAGCGAACCGGCGCGCTTCCGGGCCCAGGTCGCCGATCCCATGCGGGGACGGCAGGGACGTTGGGTGCAACAGCACTCCGCTTGAACGTGGTAGGCGCACGGCAATTCCTTTGCTCTAGCTCTGCAACAGGGCCTGTATCACGGCCTGCGTTTTCCGGAATGCCTTCACATAGGGCCCCGGTTTACCCCGGACTGCGACCACATCCACCCGTATGGTCTTCTGGCCGGGAGGTTTCCAGGTCTCCGCATCCAGAAACGCAAGAGGGTGCAACCCCGCTTTCGCCAGGGCCGACGTGATGGCTGCCTGCGAGTGTATCCGCTCGAGAATGATGTTTGCCACTCCGCCATTGATTCGGATGGTGGTCTCGGTAATCCGCGAGGACCGGTCATACATATTTTCCCATCGCGTACTGAAGGCCCCGTTGTTTTCCGTCCAGTTCTGATCCGCAAAATGGCGCAAAACCATCTCCTCGGTCACATAATCAAAATAGAACAGACCGCCGGGCCGCAGGGCGTTGCCGCACTGCTGGATGGCCGCGGCCATGTCGGACTCGCTGAGCAGGAAGTTGATGCTGTCAAAAAGGCAGGTGATCAACCCGAATGTCTCGCGAAACGGCAGCGCCCGCAGGTCGCCGACAATACTGCGCCAGGGATGCCCGCTCTTTCGGCCCATGCGGAGCATGGCAGGGGAGAGGTCAAGCCCGACGGTGTCCCATTGGGCCCGGTGAAGCCGCTTCACTAAGGTGCCTGTACCACAGGCCAGATCGGCATGACGAAACGGCGCAGGCAGCATCTCTCCCAGCGCGAGGGACGCCAGATACCACCGGTCATAGTCGACATGGGCCATGATGCGGTCGTAGTACCGCGCCAGCGTCGCGAACGCATCTTCCGTCATTGCAGCAGCCCCACGGCGCATTCATGCTCCGAGAGGTGGCCCTGGCGCAGCAGCTCCTGGCCGAGCCACGCAAAGAAATCTTCCGAAATGGGGTCTACCGAGCCTCGGGTCCGGATGTACTGCACTTTCTGGCAGGCCACGAAATAGAGCGCCCGGAAAAACCCTTCCGTCTGGCAGCGCTCGCGGGCACGAGCGGCATCCGGCCGGTCGCGGAGCGGCTCGGCGTAGTCCGCGAAGTACAGCAACAGGCCCGTGCGCCCCAGTCCCGGCCGCCCGGTCGTGTGCCAGTAGATGGCCTCGTACACCGCGTCGTCGGTCACGCCCAATTCGCGACGGCACGTCTCGGCTGCGACGGGGCCGTGCAATAATTTCGGGTTTTCGCGCTGAATGGGGGAGACATCCAATCCATACGCCAGAGCTTCGCGAAGCAGGGTCTCTTTGCCGGTGTCCTTTTTGAGATCGTGGAGCAACCCCGCTGTGATCGCAGCTTCGCCGGGAACGCCGGCCAGGCTCGCCAGCGACGCCATGCAGGCGGCCACGGACAGTGTATGCATCATCGTTCGCGGGGACAGCCGCTGTTCGAGGAGGGCGATATACTCCGCGGCCCGTGGGATGGCAATACTATGATTCGTAGGTTCCATGCTTTTTGACATACCGGCGCACCGGCGGTGGCAGCAATTCTTCGTACGGCTCCCGGTTTGCCGCGCGATTGCGTACTTCCGTTGAGGAGACTTCGACCGGTTCGAGCTCCAGCAAGGTATAGCGGCCGTTCAATATCTCGGGGATCTGATAGGCACCCGGCCTGGGGGCGGCCAGCACGTGGGCCACCGCCAGGATGCGCTCGGGGTGGCGCCATTTCGGCAGCTCTGCCAGCGAATCCAAGCCGAGGATCAGGAACAGCTGCGCGGCCGGGTACTGCCGTTGCAGGCCCTCGAGAGTCTCCGCCGTGTACGATGGGCCTTCGCGATCCAGCTCGACGCGGCTGGCCTCCATCTGCGGCTCGTCTGCCAGCGCGGCCTCGACCATGGACAGGCGCTCCTCTGCCGAAGCATGGAGCCTGCGGCGCGATTTGTGGGGAGGGTGCGCCGCCACCACAAACAGGACTCGATCCAGACGCGCCTGCTGCAACGCGGCTTTCGCAATGCGGAGATGCGCTTCGTGGATCGGGTCAAAGGTGCCACCGAAGACGCCGATGCGCTGCTCTTTACTCACGAATCTGGCCCGCTCCCCGGATGATGTATTTCAAGCACGTCAGCTCCTGCAGCGCCATGGGGCCCCGGCAATGCAGTTTGTTTGTGCTGATCCCAATCTCCGCCCCCAGCCCAAATTCGAATCCATCCGTGAACCGCGTGGACGCATTCACATACACGGCCGCGCTGTCCACCTCATCCAGGAAGCGCTCCGCAGCCTCATACCCTGCCGTCACGATGCTGTCGGAATGATGCGAGCCGTAGCGGTTGATGTGGTCTATGGCGGCATCCAGCGAGTCCACTACTTTGATGGAGAGAACCTTGTCGAGGTACTCCGTGGTCCAGTCCTCTTCCGTGGCCTCTTTGCACTCAACGATCTGGCGTGTCCGCGCGCAACCGCGCAGTTCGCATCCGCCGGCTTCGAGTTGCTGGGCTGTCTCCGGGAGGAATTCCCGGGCAATGCTCTCGTGTACCAGCAGGGTTTCCATGGCGTTGCACACGCCGGGGCGCTGCAGTTTGGCGTTCAGGACGATCGACCTGGCCATCACCGGGTCGGCGTCCGCATCGACGTACACGTGGCATACACCATCCAAATGAGCTACCACCGGGATACGGGATTCCTCGAGGATGCGCGCAATCAGTCCTTTGCCGCCCCGGGGCACAACGACGTCGATGTAGTCGTTCATCTGGAGCAGCGCGCCCACGGCTGCGCGGTCGGTGGTCGTGATGATTTGTACCGCATTCTCCGGCACACCCGCCGCAACCGCGCCTTCCATGAACACCCGGGCAATGGCCATGTTGGAATGTATGGCCTCGGAGCCGCCCCGGAGAATGGTGGCGTTGCCCGATTTCAGACACAGCGCGGCCGCGTCGGCGGTCACGTTCGGGCGGCTTTCGTAGATGATCGCGACGACGCCGAGCGGCTGCCGGATCTGCGCGATGCGCATGCCGTTGGGATGCACCGTCTGGCGCACAACATCTCCCACGGGATCAGGCAGGGCGCCCACCGCCTCCAGGCCCTCGGCCATCGCGTCAATGCGAGAGCTGGTCAGTTCCAGGCGGTCCAGCATCGCGGACGACAAACCCTTGGCGCGCCCGGCTTCCAGGTCGCGCGCGTTGGCGGCCTTCAGTTCCTCCTCCGCCGAGCGCAGGCCCTGCGCCGCGTTGAAAAGCGCCGCGTTTTTTACTGCCGGCGACAACGAACGCAGTCTCTGCGCGGCTTCACGGGCGTTAGCGCAAATGCGCGTTATTTCTTCGTGTATGGCCATGCTCTCAACTCTCCTTCAGAATCTGCCGCTTCGCGGCACGCCGCCGGTGGAGCTGGTGCTTAAACCTATCGTACTTAAAGCACCACCATGTTGTTGCGGTGGATGACTTCGTCGAAGTGCTTCTGCCCCAGAATCGCGTCGATCTGTGTGCTCTTGCAGCCTTTGATCCGTTCGATATCCTCGCTGGAGTAATTGACGAGACCGCGTGCGATGTCATGGTTTTCGGCGTCTGTGACTCGCACGGCGTCGCCCATGCGAAACCGGCCTTCCACGCCGGTAATGCCGGCGGCCAGCAGGCTCCTCCCCTGTTTGAGCAGGGCGTTTCGGGCGCCGTCATCGACGCGGATGAGCCCGCGCGCCGCGCGCCCAAACGCAATCCAGCGTTTCCGCTGCGACAGAGAATCGCGCGAGGAATAGAAGGTCGTGCCCACGCCCTGGCCGGCCAGAGTATCGTGGATAATGTTCGGGCGCCGGCCGTTGGCGATCACCGTGCGCACCTGGGCTGCGCTGGCAATGCGCGCCGCCACCAGCTTGGTGACCATGCCGCCGACGGAGGTCTGGTCTCCAGTGTCACCCGCCGCCGCCTCCAGCTCGGGCGTGATCGTGTTGACCTCGGCGATCAGGCGCGCCTCGCTGTTGCGGCGGGGGTCGCTGTCATACAACCCATCCACATTGCTCAAAATGATGAGCAGATCGGCGCCGATTTTCGCCGCCACACGGGCCGCCAGCGTGTCGTTGTCGCCAAATTTAAGCTCCTCGATGGATACGGAGTCGTTTTCATTAATGATCGGGATAACGCTGTTGAGCGCGAACAAGGTATGGAGCGTGTTGCGGATATTGAGATAGGAGCCCCGGTTATCGAGGTCCGATGCCGAGAGCAACACTTGAGCGGATCGCAACCCTTCGCCGTAGGTTCGGAACAGCGTCTCGTAGTAGTGCATCAAATTCGCTTGCCCAACCGCCGCAGTCGCCTGCTTCAGCGGCAGCCGTTTCGGCCGTTCCGTCATTCCGAGCGCTGCCATCCCGCATCCGACGGCCCCCGACGAAACCACCAGGAGGTTCAGGTTTCGCTCGCGCTTGAGCCGGCACAGCTCCTTTACGATCTCTTCCAGGACGCGTCCGTCGAAGCCCGTGGGACCCGTCAGCAGGGAGGTCCCGATCTTGACGACAATTGTCTTTGCTCTACTCAGGTCGATATTCAAGTTCTGTATCTCCGATATAGATGGATTCGCCCGGCCGGGCGCCAAGCCGTTTCAATGCCTTGAACAGCCCCATCCGCTGAAGCTTGTTCTGGAGATGGGATACGGCCTCGCTGTTTTCAAAATCGGTCATCGCCACGGCGCGAAGCACGGGCCTGCCGTCAACACGGAACCCGCCGCCCTCGCGCGCGACGGTGAATGGCGACTCATAAGTATACTCCGCGGCTTCGTCCTTTTCCGAAGTGATCTCTTCTTCGCGGCGCAAACGATCCACAATCGACCACGCACGCTCCAGAACCGTACCCACCCCCTCGCCGGTCGCCGCGGACACGGGATATGCGGCCCCGTGGGTTTGCGCGAATTCCGTCGCGCGGGCGCGGTTTTCAGGGATGTCGATTTTATTCACGGCTACCAGCCGGGGGCGGCTGGCAAAGACCGGGCTGTACTGTTCAAGCTCAGCCTCCAGCATGCGCAGCGCCGATTCGGGGTCTTCATCGCCCGCGTCGATGATAAACAGCAGCAGCCGGGTGCGTTCGATATGCCGGAGAAAATCGTGGCCCAGTCCTTTTCCTTCAGCTGCGCCCTCAATGATCCCCGGGATGTCGGCCATGGTCATGGTGCGGAACCCATCGAGCTGCACCACGCCCAGATTGGGTGTGACGGTCGTGAAAGGATAATCTGCAATCTTGGGCAGGGCCGCGGTGACGCGCGCGAGGAACGTCGATTTGCCCGCGTTGGGCTGGCCGACCAGCCCGACGTCAGCGAGCAGCTTGAGTTCCAGTGAATACTCGGCTTCTTCCCCCGGTTCGCCCCGCTCGGCGAAACGCGGAATCCGCCGTGTCGAGGTGGCGAACCGTGCGTTGCCCTTCCCGCCGCGCCCGCCGCGCGCCGCACAAAAACGGCGGCCCGGTTCGGCCAGATCACAACACACCTCGTCGTCGCCGAGCTTGCGCACCAGCGTGCCGACCGGCACGGGAATGGTCGTCTCGGCGCCTGTCTTGCCGTGCCGGTTGGAGCCTTGGCCGTGGTTGCCCGCTTCGCCTTTCCAGTGCGCGTGATAACGCAATTTGATCAGCGAGCTAACGTCTGGCGTTGCGACAAAAAACACGTCGCCCCCGTGGCCGCCATCGCCTCCATCCGGGCCGCCGCGGGGGACGTATTTTTCGCGCCTGAAGCTACAGCACCCGTTGCCGCCCGCGCCTCCGGTCACTCGTATCCGTACGCGATCGACAAACATGGTGCATCACCTGGATGCCCCGAGTTACTTCGACTCGGAGGGGACGACGTCGACGCGCTTCCGCTGCTTCGTGACGTGCCGGAACTGAACCACACCATCCGCGAGCGCAAACAGCGTGTCGTCTCTGCCGATGCCCACGTTTTCACCGGGGCGGAATTGTGTGCCGCGCTGACGGACCAGAATATTGCCCGCGCGCACCACTTCACCGCCGAATTTCTTCACGCCAAGGCGTTGCGCTGTGCTGTCGCGACCGTTGCGCGAGCTGCCGCCTGCTTTCTTGTGTGCCATGTCTGCTGCCTCCTCTACGCCTGAATGTCCCGAACACGGAGTTCGGTGAAGCTCTGCCGGTGCCCATAAGTGCGCGTATAGTTTTTCTTCCGCTTCTTCTTGAAAACGCGGATCTTCTTCGCGCGGCCCTGGCGAACCACCTCGCAGACCACCTTGGCCGATTTCAGCGCGTCCGGTTCAACCACCAGGGCATCGTCTTTGCTCAGCAACGCGACTTCGGTCAATTCCACCGTGTCGCCTACCGGCGCATCGAGCTTTTCCACGCGCAACACGTCGCCCTGAGACACCTTGTGCTGCTTGCCGCCTGTCCTTACCACTGCGTACATGATGCTCTATCTCCAACACCGCCATGCGTATTCCCGAAACCGGAAAATCCGCGCCAGGGCGCCGACCGCGCGCCCGCCGTCTGTTCGTTACAACGCTATATGCCCGCGCCTGCACTGCGGCGCAGCACAAAAGCCTCTGCCGCGGCGCGCAACTCCGCGCACCCCGACAACGAGGCCAGGTAACTCGACTTCGCATTACGCGGCGACGGCTGGTTCTCAGTCGTCGCCACCAGGCGCCCAAACGCGCCTTCCGCCACGATCTCATGACAGTTTGCGGTGGCCCCGGGATCGGCTATCACCCGGACCCGCGTGCGCTCTGGGCCAATGCCCGCAAAACTCAAGGCCGCGGCCACGTTCACGTTCTTCGGGAACGCTTTCACCGCCTCAAGTGCCGTCCCATCAAAAACGACCTTCGGCTGGTTCAGCCCCTCAAGGCTTATCCCGCGCTCCACCAGCCAGGGCGCTCCCGCCAAGCCCTTTGGGGGCTTCCGTGTGGTCAGAGTGACGCGCTCCAGGCCGCCTTCGCGTCCGGCACGCACCCCATCCAAACCCGCCAGTGCGCCCGACGGCAGCCAAATCTTAACGCCGTGCTGCCGGGCGGTATCGAAGAGCTCCGGCGCCGTCAACAGTCCGCCGAGACTGAGAATCAGGCAGTCCCGCCGGTACCGGATGGCTGCCTCAACGGCGGTCGCCACCGCGGACACATCCGCGCATTCAACTAGAAAATCCACCGACGCGGCATTTTCGTCCACGTCGCATATCCGCGCCGAAAGCTCAAAGCTTTTGGCGAACAGCTCTGCCCGCGACCGATCAATATCGGTCAGCGCCGCAATCTTGGCCGGTATGTCGCCCTTTTGCAGGGCGAGGCATATATCCGTCCCGATGTTGCCGCAACCGACCAGCCCAACTCTCATTTTGTGCATTTTACGACCGCAATCTATCGCGGGCGAAGCATCGCTTTCCGTGTTGCCACCGGTTGCGCGGCAATGACTTAGGGTGAATGCGACTGCGCTGCTGCTATCGGACGATCGGACACGTCGCGCGTGGTTGCCCGTTCTTTAAAGTCACAGGAGCATAGCATACCGGGAAAAGCGTAGTCAAACAACAATTTAGGCTGGATCGAACCCGGCGGGGATGCCGGCGGTGCCGGCTACACCTCCTGGATCTCCGCTTTTTCGCGAAGCCGGGCCGTATACGCGTCAATGGCCGCATTTTCCCGCGCATCGAACAACGCCGCTTTTACTTGCTCAGCCACCGCTTCGAACGGGCGTTCCTGTGAAGCAACTTTGTCGTACACTTTTGCAATATGGTAGCCGAACGGGCTCTGAAATACGCCGCTGATTTGTCCCACCTCGAGGCCGAACACCACCGTTTCAAACTCCGGCACCATGGCGCCCCGGGCAAAATACCCTAAATCGCCATCGTTTTCCGGACAGTCTGAAAAGCGCCGCACGGCAGATTCGAAGCTCAGGCCGGCCATCAATCCCGCATGGATCTCCTCCATTTGCGTATAGGTGGCCTGCACATCCAGTATGGTGCCGCGTGGGATGCTCTTCACAATATGAGAGGCACGCACGCGTTCCGGCGCGCGAAACTGCTCCGGGTTCGCCTCAAAATGCGCGCGCGCTTCCGCGTCCGTGGGAAACGTAACGTCTGTGCACACTTCGTCCAACAGCCGATCGACGCGCAGGCGCCGCTGCACATCCTCCCGGACTTCTTTTTCGGTAATGCCGGCCTCGCGCAGGTGCGCCTGATACGCCTCTCGTGACTCGTGCTCCGCGCGGATACGTTTCATTTCCTGATCAACAGCTTTCTGCGGTACGGAAGGGCCATGGAGGGCTGCTTCCTGGCCAATCAGTACCTGGGCGATTACCATGTCCCTGACAAAGGTGTCCAGGTCTTTACCCTGCGCTTCCCATTCGGGAATGCTGTCGCCCGAACCGTGCTGGTGAACCAATTGGCGGCGCACCTGTTCGATGAAACCATCCTCAACCCGTTCACCATTGATGATTAACGCCATGTCCCACCGATCTTTCTGAATTCTGTTGCGTTTAAGAAATGTGCGGCCTCTTCAAACCCGGTATATTCCACGAAACTCGCGCCGACTTCAACCACCGCACAGGGATCGGTCCCGGCTCGTTTGCATTTCCCATGTTGAAGGGTCATCCTAGGATTTTTGAAGCACCGGGTTGACGGCCCGGAAAGCCGCGTAATCAAAACAGTAATTTCAAATGAAGGAAGGAACGCCTCGCGTGATGCACCCTCATTGGCGGAAAGTCCCCGAAAGCGAACAAGACTGGTTCGAAGCGCTGGCGAACCTTACCCGGTATTTGCGCGGACCCGACGGATGCCCCTGGGATCGCGACCATTCGGCCGCCGAGTTTGCCGGGGATGCCGTGGAAGAGGGGAGAGAACTGCTCGAGGCCTTTGCCAGCGGCGTCAATGCCGACATCGAGGAGGAATGGGGGGACGTCTTCTTCGTGTTGCTGGCCTCAGCGGTTGCTGCCGAAGCCGAGGGGCGGTTCACCCTGCGGGGCGCCCTTGAAAAGGCGCACACCAAGATGGTGCGGCGCCATGAGCATGTGTTCGGCGATGTCAAAGCCGCGAATCCGGAAGAAGCCGTCAAGCGCTGGAACCAGCTCAAAGCGCGCGAACGCAACGGTGGGCAGGCGCCGTGATGTGGGCGCGGCCCGCCTGGGCCCGCACGGTTCGGGAGCAACGAATGCAGCGCCGCGCAGCTCCAGGCTTTTACATTAAGGAGAACTTCATGCGATCCCAGAGTATGGCTTTCGGGCGAAATCCGGCCCCGGCCGGCCGGCGGCTCTTGCTGTGCCTCGCGGGTGCGCTTCTTTTTGCCTGCGCCACACACGGCTGGGCTGCCCGGGCGAATGTGCGCTCATCCGATATGAATCCCGCCGTGATCGCGCCAGATTTACCCCTGGGCGAGCCGGTCCGCGGTGATTTGGACTCCTATGGCGGCTGGACCGGCCTGCAGGGCGAGCGAACCGGATTTTTTCATGTGGAGAAGCTGGGAAACCGCTGGTGGTTTGTCACCCCCGAGGGCAACGCCTATTTCATGCTGCAGATGGGCTGGGCACAAGAAGAAGCTGCTCCGCGCATTCAGTCGTGGGGGTTCAATGCTGCCGAGAGCGGCACGGGTATGCCCTACGCTCGAAACGTTAATTTCTTCCGAATGGACACCCCGGCGTATCCCGTCGCCACACTGCCCGGGTTTCCGCCCTGGCTGACATTTCCAGATGTGTTTCATCCGGATTGGCCGGCGCAGTGCGCCGAACGGGCCGAGGAAGTGCTCGGGCCCATCAAAGACGACCCGCTGCTGCTCGGATACTACATGGTCAACGAGATGTGCCTCGACGGATGGTACGAGGCCGTCACCCATACGGAGCTGGACGCGCCCTCGCGAGCGGCCTTTGTTGAGGTGGCGCGCGCGTATTATGCGGACAAGCCGGAGACCCTGGCAGCCGACTGGCAGACCTATGACGTGACCACCGTGGACGGCCTTGCTGCGGTGCAGGGCGACCCGCCCGCGGTGCCCGGCTTCCAGGCCTTCGCCGTCAAGGACGACCTGAGCGTCGCG
>DAOSJS010000024.1:0-23568 GCA_035367355.1 Candidatus Hydrogenedentota bacterium | reverse complement strand
CGGCTCTCCCGCTGAAAATGCCAGGATCCTGCGCAACGTCCTGAGCGGCGAGCACGGACCCCACAGGGATGTGGTGCTTCTCAACGCCGCATCAGGCCTGCTGACTGGCGACGACTCGCTTGACTGGTTTTCCGCACTGGACCTTGCGCGAAAATCCATTGATTCAGGTGCTGCATTACAAACACTGGACATGTTGATAAAGGTATCCAATGATTCTAGATGAAATTTGCGCGCATAAGCGCGTCGAGGTGGAAGCGCGAAAAGCGGCGACGCCGCTGGACGAGTTGAAAATGCGCCTGAGTGAACTGGGCGCACCGCGTGATTTCCGTGCTGCACTCCGGGGAAAGGGCATCAGCCTTATCGCGGAGGTCAAGAAAGCCTCGCCCAGCAAGGGCGTGTTGCGGGCCGACTTCAACCCGGCGGAGCTCGCGGGACAGTACGAGCGTGCCGGCGCAGACGCGATCTCGGTCCTCACGGATGAGAAGTACTTTCAAGGCGCCCTGGCCGACCTGGAAGCGGTGCGCCGCCAGGTGGCTGTGCCGTGCCTGCGCAAGGATTTCATCGTAGATGAATACCAATTGTACGAAGCCCGTGCCGCGCAGGCGGATGCGGTGCTGCTGATCGTCCGCGCTTTGTCTGATGACCAATTGCGCGATTATCTGAATGTGGCGAAAAGCCTCCAGATGGCTGCGCTTGTTGAAACGCATGATGTCCGCGACATAGAACGCGCGATCAACGCCGGTGCGCATATCCTGGGGATCAACAACAGGGATCTGGCCACATTTCAGGTCTCCTTGAACACCACGTTGGAATTGAGGCGCCATGTGCCCGGGGGGCATGTGCTGGTCAGCGAAAGCGGCATTCACACCCGGGAGCACGTACAACTGCTGGAAGATGGAGGAATCGACGCCATTCTGGTCGGCGAATCCCTTGTGACCAGTGACAACATTGGGGCGAAGATCCGGGAGCTTCTGCCACGTGACCAGGGTTAAAATCTGCGGTATCACGAATCTTGACGACGCCCTCGCGGCGTGTGACGCGGGTGCCGACGCGCTCGGTTTCGTGTTCGCCGAAGAGGCCCGCCGGCGAAACCGCCACATCGCACCGGAGGAGGCCCGGGCGATCATTGCGCAGCTGCCGCCGTTTGTGACGACCGTGGCGGTCTGTGTGAATGCCCCGCTGGCCGAACTGCGTTCGTTTCTCGCGTTCACAGATTTGGTTCAATTGTGCGGCGAAGAAGATCCCGAAATGTATCGTCCCGTGGCGGATCGCGCTCTGAAGGTGATTCACGTCGGTCAGGAGTCCAAGCTCGGCGATTGGAGGAATCATCCCGCGCGTGCCATTGTATTGGATACGTTGGCGCCTGGAACCCATGGCGGCTCTGGCGTCCCTTTCGATTGGGAAATGGCCCGTGCCGCAACGGAACTTGGCAGACCCATTATGCTGGCTGGCGGCCTGACGCCGGAGAACGTGGCTGAAGCCGTTAAAACCGTTCAACCGTATGCCGTGGATACCTCGGGCGGCGTGGAAGCCGCACCCGGAAAGAAAGATCATGACCGAATCCGCCAATTTATCCGCAATGCCCGCTCAAACCTATCCGTATCCTGACGCCAGAGGGCGCTACGGCCCGTTTGGCGGGAAGTACGTGCCTGAAACGCTGATGTATGCGCTGGAGGAGCTGGAAGACGCTTTTCGCGCGGCTTTTCAGGATCAGGCCTTTCTGCAGGCGCTTGAAGGGTACCGGCGCGACTACATCGGCCGGCCCACGCCCCTGTATTTTGCAAAACGGTTTACCGGGCATCTGGGCGGGGCGAAAGTCTATTTCAAACGCGAGGACCTGGCACATACCGGCGCGCACAAGATCAACAACGCCCTCGGCCAGGTGCTTCTCGCCCAGCGAATGGGGAAAACGCGCATCATCGCCGAAACCGGCGCCGGCCAGCATGGTGTCGCTACGGCAACAGCCGCCGCGCTCCTCGGCCTGGAATGCGAAATCTACATGGGCGAGGAAGACATTGAGCGCCAGAAACTGAACGTCTTCCGCATGCGCCTCCTCGGCTCCAAAGTGAATCCAGTCGCTTCCGGCTCAAAAACCCTCAAAGATGCGATCAACGAGGCGTTGCGCGACTGGGTCACCAACGTTCGCCACACGCACTATGTTCTGGGCACGGTTCACGGGCCGCACCCGTTTCCTCTGGTCTGCCGGGAGTTTCAGAAGGTCATCGGCCAGGAGGCCCGGCGGCAGATTCTGGAGGCGGAAGGCCGCCTTCCCGACGTGTTGCTGGCCTGTGTAGGAGGAGGCAGCAATGCGCTCGGCCTCTTCTTCGACTTCATCTCGGAGCCCGGTATCCGCATGATCGGGGTGGAAGCCGGCGGCCTGGGCGTCGAAACCGGTAAACATGCGGCCCGATTTGCAGGCGGCAAACTGGGCACCTTGCAGGGGGCGATGAGCTATGTGCTCCAGGACGATAACGGACAGATCCTGGGCACTCACAGCGTTTCGGCCGGGCTGGACTATGCCAGTGTCGGGCCCGAGCATGCGTTTCTACGCAGTGAGGGCCGTGTCGAGTACGTGAACGTCACCGACGATGAAGCGATAACCGCATTTAAGCTGACGAGCGAGCTCGAAGGCATCATCCCGGCACTCGAAAGCGCCCATGCTCTCGCTCATGCACAGAAACTCGTCCTACAACTCCCCGCAGACCAGATCGTGATCATCAACATGTCCGGCCGGGGAGACAAGGACGTACAGCAGGCAGCCCGATATCTGCTGCCGGGGGAAGCGTTGTTGTGAACCGAATCGAAGCACGTTTTGATGAATTGCGGCGCCAAGGCCGCAAAGCCTTTATCCCGTACATCACGGCGGGCGACCCCACTCTGGCCGGCACCGCCGAGATCGTCCTGGCGCTGGAGCAGGCCGGCGCCGATGTGGTCGAGCTCGGGATTCCATTCTCCGACCCGCTCGCGGATGGCGCCGTGAACCAGGAAGCCGCTTTGCGTGCCCTGCGCCACGGCACCTCGCTCCGGGATGTCCTCCAGATGGTGAAGGCACTGCGGCAACGCAGCCAGGTGCCCATCGTTCTGTTCACGTATTTCAATCCCGTGCATTCCTACGGCCTCGATCAATTCGCTCCGGATTGCCGTGACGCGGGAGTGGATGGCGTGCTCTGCGTCGACCTGCCTCCCGAAGAAGCGGGGGAGTATAAGGCGTCCATGGACGCGCTGGATATAGCCACCGTTTTCCTCCTGGCTCCAACAAGTACGGAGGAGCGAATCGAGATAGTCGCGCGGCACAGCACCGGTTTCATCTATTACGTATCCCGGACGGGCGTCACCGGTGAACAGGCACGGCTCAGCGAAGACGTGCGCAGCATGGTCGAAAGAATTAAACAGCACACGGACAAGCCTGTCGCCGTCGGCTTCGGCATATCAAAACCTGAACATGCCGCCGAGATTGCCCGGTATGCCGACGGCGTGATCGTGGGCAGCGCCCTGGTCCGTCTGATAGGACAATTGGGCGATTCACCCGAAATGCCTTCTGGCGTGGCGGCGTTCGCAAAAACGCTCGCCGACGCGGCAAAAAGTCTCTAAAGACCGGGGGTTTCTCAGTGGAAAACCAGCGATTGGCCGACGCCGTTGAGGCCGCTCTGCGCATCGGGGCAGTCGAAGCCGAAGCCCTCGAAACCACCAGTCGGAGCTTTGAAGTCGAAGTATCCCGGGGTGAGATCGAAACCCTGGCCTCCTCCTCCGCGCGTGGTCTCGGTCTCCGGCTGTTTACCTCCGACAAGCGCATGGGGTTTGCCTACACGGCCTCTTCCGACGAACCACTCGAAACCACGGTCCGTAATGCGTGGAACAATGCCATCAGCAACGACCCGGAACCGTATGGAAATATTTGCCGTGACGCCGGCGTCTTCGATGCGGACTGGTCAGAGCAGGCGCCTGCAGATGTCCCGGTCGAGGCTAAAATATCTTTCGCTAAAGACCTGGAAAAGGCCACGCTGGCTGCCGACTCCCGCATTGTGATGGTCGAGCGGGCGGCGTACGGCGACAGCCTGGTTGATTTTGCGCTGGTGAACTCTGCGGGGGTATGCCGCCGGTATCAAAACGCGTATTTCAGTTGCTCCGCGGGAGCTGTGGCCGCCCGGGAAGGAGTCGATTCGGAAAGCGGTTGGGAATTTGACGTCGCCCGCACCTTTGACGGGCTCCGCCTGGATTGGGTCGCACAACGTTGCGCCCAGGACGCCACCCGCAAGCTCGGCGGCAAACCCTGCGCCACCGGCGCCATGCCTGTGGTGCTTGATAACGCCGTGGCTACCCGCTTCCTCGCCATGTTCGGGTCGGCGCTCCGTGGAGACAACGTCCTCAAGGGCAAATCTCTGTTTGCGGGATCTGTCGGCGAGGCCATTGCATCAGATTGCCTCACGTTCGTCGACCAGAACGATTGCCCGGATGCGGTCGGCCGTGCGCCATTTGACGCCGAAGGCACGCTCGCCAAGCGCACGGTGCTGGTGGAGAACGGCCGGCTGCAGGGATATCTCCACAACCAGCAGACGGCATCCGAAATGGGGGAGAAACCCACCGCTAACGCTGTACGAGGCTTCAGAAGCCCGCCCGCCGTGGGTCCGTCCAGCCTCTACATCGTCCCCGGCGGCGTCTCTCAGGAAGGTTTATTTGGCAAGGCGCCCCGCGGCCTGTTCGTGACCCAGGCCCTGGGGATGCATTCCGCGAACCTGATCACGGGCGATTTCAGCTTCGGCGCCTCAGGCCTGCTGTTTGAATCGGGCGAGTTGCGCGCTCCCGTGCGTGGCGTGACCATCGCGGGCAACTTTCGCCCGCTCTTGAAAGCGGTAGAGGCGGTGGGCAATGATCTGCGTTTTCTGGGGTCGTGTGGCGCCCCGTCGCTGTTAATCTCGGAACTGGTAGTGAGTGGGGAATAAATGGACGGCAATCTGCAGGCATTGAATGCGCTTCTGGCGGTCTTTTCGTTTGTACTTGGAAGCATGATTGGAAGCTTTCTCAACGTATGCGTGTACCGCTTGCCGCGTGGCCTGTCGGTCGTCAAACCTCGCTCGAAGTGTCCGGGATGCGACAATCCCATCGCGTGGTACGACAACATCCCCATCGTCAGCTGGCTGGTGCTGGGCGCCAAATGCCGCCAGTGCGGCCAGCCCATCAGTTGGCAGTATCCCCTGGTGGAGGCCGCGACCGGCGCCTTGTTTCTGCTGGTCTTCTGGCGTTTCGGCCTGGTGCTCGCCACGCCCATCTATATGGCGCTCGCAGCCGCGCTCGTGCTCGTCACCTTTGTCGACCTGACCGACTGGACCATCCCCGATGAGGTGACCCTGCCCGGCATTCCCGCGGGTATCGCGGCGTCGGTTCTGTTTATGCTCTACCCGGAGAGCGGCCTGTCCGTCATGGGACCGTTCGAGATGCCTGTGTTCAACTCCCTGCTCGGGGTTCTTGTGGGCGGCGGTATTCTGTACGCCCTGGACAAGGGCGCCCTGCTGCTCCTCAAAAAGCCGGGGATGGGGTTCGGTGATGTCAAGCTCAATGCCATGCTCGGAGCATTTTTCGGGCTGTATGGCGCGATTCTGATCATCATCATCGCCGCGTTCATCGGGAGTTTTGTCGGCATCCTCGTTGTTCTGGCTGGAAAACGGAAATCTGCACAAGACGGCCAGCCCCAAAGCGCAGACACAGAGAATGCCGGTCCGCCCGCGCCAGGGCACTACCTCCCGTTCGGACCCTATCTGGCGCTTGCAGGCGTTGTGGTCATGCTGGCCGGGCCGGCGATCATTCATTTTTACTTCAACACGCTGCTTGCGTCCCCGTCGCTGTGACGCAGGCCCAAACTGAGGATACGTATCGTGCTTCGCTACTATTCGGCAGGTGAATCTCACGGGCGCGGCATCTTTGCGTTTCTTGAAGGTTTCCCCGCGGGCCTTCAGGTTCAACCGGACGACATCAACTTCTGGCTGGCGGAGCGCCAGAAGGGATACGGCCGGGGCGGACGCCAGCGTATCGAGAAAGATGAAGTGGACGTACTCTCCGGCATTCGCGGCGGCGTCACCCTGGGCAGCCCGATCCTGCTCGCGATCTGGAACCGCGATTTCAAGAACTGGGAAAGCGCGATGGATCCCTGGAAGCCATCCACCGGCGAGCGTGCCGTGAAAGTCGTGCGGCCACGTCCCAGCCATGCCGATCTCGTGGGGGCGCTCAAATACGAACACGACGACTGCCGCAACATCCTCGAACGGGCCAGCGCGCGCGAAACCGCGGCGCGTGTTGCCGCCGGGGCCCTCTGCCGCAAGCTGCTTGCGGAATTCGGCGTAGATGCAACCGGGCACGTCGTCCAAATCGGTGAGGCCGTAGCCGACACAGACTCTATCCCCACGGAGGAGCTGCGGGAACGTTCCATGGCGTCTGATGTGCGCTGTGCCGACCCTGAAGCCAGCCAACATATGCATGATGCAATTCAACAGGCCAAACGCGACAAAGACACCCTGGGCGGCGTTATCGAAGTGCGCGCGTGGGGACTCCCCGCCGGTCTCGGCAGCCACACCCAGTGGTACCGTAAGCTCGATGCCGCCATCGCTCAGGCTCTGATGAGCATTCAGGCGGTCAAAGGAGTTGAGGTGGGCATCGGTTTCAGAGGGGCCCATCTGCGCGGACGGAAATACCACGACGAGATTGTCTGGTCGGACGTCCCTCAAGGCGGCAGCCATTACGTGCGCAGCTCGAACCATCTGGGTGGAACGGAAGGGGGGATGTCATCCGCCGGTGAACTGGTGGTGCGCGTGGTCAAGAAACCGATCTCGACGCTGATGCACCCCCTGCAAACCGTCAACCTGGAAACACGCCAACCCGATGCCGCCCTGGTCGAACGCAGCGACACCTGCGCCGTGCCGGCCCTGGCGCTCATCGCGGAGCATGCCGTAGCCATTGTTCTGGCGCAATTCTTCGTGGAACAGTTTGGCGGGGATTCGGTGGCGCAGATGAAACGCAGTTACGGCGCCTACGTGGCAGCCCTGTCTGAACGATGAACGAGCCGGTAGTTGTCCCCATTGCGTTGCCGGCTCCGTTCCGCCTGGGAACGGTCAATGTCTTCCTCGTCAAATCCACGCCGCTTACCCTGATCGATGCGGGCATCAATACCGATGAAGCCTTCGCCGCGCTGGACGCTGGATTTCGGAAAGAAGGACTGGCCCTGCGCGATATCGAAGTCGTTCTGCTCACTCACACGCATATCGACCACGTGGGACTCCTGGGGCGTTTGCGCACCTCTGCGAATTTCACCGTCTATGCGCATCCGGATGCGATCACGGACCGTTTAAGCCATGAAGAGGCTCAGGAAAAATCCTACCAGACTGCCCTGGCCATGATGCGCGAGTTCGGTACGCCCGACGACGTTGTGCAGCGGGCAGCCGCCGAACAGCGGATGTTTCGCGAATATGCAGCCGATGCGGCTGTCGATCAAGGCCTCGAGGATGGCCAGACCGTTGGTCCGTACACGGTCTATCATGTCCCGGGGCATTCGGCGAAAGACATTCTCTTCGTGGACCATGAACGGCGCATCGCCTTCACAGGCGACCATGTGTTGCCCTCGGTGACGCCCAATTCGCTCCTTCCGCGCCCCAAACTCGGCCAGGCCCGTCCCAAAGGCCTCGTGCAATACTGCGACTCATTGCGCAAAACCCGCAGTCTGGACCTCGATACCTGCTTTCCCGGGCACGGCGGAGCCATTCATGACCACCGCGCCGTCATCGACTCGCTGTTCAAACGAGTGGACGGCCGCAACGCGCGCGTGCTCAACATTCTGGGCTCGCAGCTCCTCTCTGTCTATGAAGTAGCGCGGGGGCTCTTCCCGGGTGCGGACGCCGCGCAGATGTACCTCCAGCTCACCGCGGCGGTAGGCCATCTCGACCTTCTCGAGGAAGAAGGCCGGGTTGCCCCCGAATACCGGGATGGTGTTTTATGTTTTCGTGCGCTCTGAACGGCTGGCGCGCGAAAACCAGGGAGTAGTGACGGATGCCTCAGGCACGGGATTGGGATATTCTCCGCTTCAAAGAACGCTATTACGAGCGCGTATGGGGTGGGCAAAAACTCAAGGCTTTATTCGGAAAACCCTTTCCCGATAACGTCCCTGTCGGCGAGGCATGGCTCATCTCCGATCATCCGGGGGATGAGAGCGTCATCGATGGCGGTTTCTGGAAAGGCCAGACTTTGCAGGCGCTTCTCGCGGCAGACGCGCGCGCCCTGCTCGGGGCTAATGCCCGCACCACTCCTGCTGGACGATTCCCGCTCTTGTTGAAACTACTCGACGCTGCCGAAAGCCTGTCCGTTCAGGTGCACCCGGACGATGCCTGCGCGGAACGTCTCGGCGAGCCCGACGTTGGCAAGACCGAGATGTGGTCTGTCCTCCAGGCCGAACCCGGCAGCGAATTGATATACGGCCTCAAACCTGAAGTTGGCCGCGAGGCTTTCAGCAATGCCGTGGCCAACGGCGATATCGAACCGCTCCTGAACCGCTTCCCCGTCCAGGCCGGCGACTCGGTGTTCGTTTCGGCAGGGACTGTCCATGCCATTGGCGCCGGTGTGGTTCTGGCCGAAATCCAGCAAAACAGCGATCTCACCTACCGGATTCATGATTGGGGACGCCTGGACAGCGACGGCCAGCCCCGCACGTTGCACCTCGAAAAAGCCCTGGAAGCGATCCACTTCAGCCCAACTCCTGCGGAAGGGGTGGTTTCGTCCACACGTCCCTCTGGCCCGGGCAGCCATAGAGCCCTGCTGGCGTCTTCGCCCCATTTTGCCGCGGAACACATCGTCTGTGCTGGGGCATACGAGCGCGAAACCCAGGGTGAGTCGTTCCACATTCTCCTGGCCATATCGGGTTCCCTGGCCGTAAACGCAGGTTTTGATATGCACTCCCTCGCTCCGGGCGAAGCTCTTCTCGTACCCGGACTTCATCAACGATATTTTGTCGAGGGTCACGGGGAATTTTTGGACTACTACGTCCCCGGCGCCAGTCCGGTTCTGTAGAGCGTTACGGTGCTGGAAAAGGGCCTGTGCCTCACGAATGAAACAGCCGCGCTTTCCAGGAGGTGGATGCTGAAACGAAGGGAAGGCGGATCAGGCAAAACCGAAGCCATTTTCCCGTGAATTAGCGTCCGTTTTCGGTATTCCTTGACACGCCTGGACGCCTTAATCATAATCGCCGTGTGGATGCGGGCGGCCAGGGCATGTGCTACCTCCAGCCAACCGTTCCGATGGCTTCCAGCTGGATACAGTGGCCCCGCCAATGACCCGCGCACACTTCTAAAACGAAAGCCGCGACGTATAAGGAAACGCCCATGAGACTTCGTACCGTTGCCAGTCTGCTGATGTTCGTTTTCTTGATGTTCATGGCCTTCTTCTCCGGGCAGGCAAGCCTGGCGGCGGAGATCCCTGATCCTCTGCGTAATTCCGTTGACACCGCGGTCGCTCTGGTTAAACCAGCACTGGTGCGTATTGAGGTCGTCACGCCCAGCTACTACGAAGGGCGCGAGGTAAAATATGAATCGTCCGGCAGCGGCGTCATTGTGACCCCGGAGGGGCATGTCGTCACCAACCATCATGTGGCGGGCCGCGCCACCCGGATGCTCTGCACCTTGTCGACAAAAGAGAAAATCGAGGCCCGCCTTGTCGGGCGCGACCCCTTGTCAGACATTGCCTTGCTGAAGCTCGTTCCCGAAGCGCCGCGGCAGTTTCCCGTGGCTTCCTGGGGCGATTCCACAGAAGTGAAGGTGGGGGACCAGGTACTGGCCATGGGCAGCCCCATGGCCCTGTCGCAGTCCGTCACACTGGGCATTATCAGCAACACCGAGATGATCATGCCGCGCTGGGCAGGCCGCCTGGACGAGGATGGCGAAGACGTGGGCTCGTTTGTCGTTTGGCTGGGCCACGACGCGCAGATCTACGGCGGCAACAGCGGCGGGCCTCTGGTCAATCTGCGGGGTGAGATCATCGGTATCAATGAGATTCGCGTGGGCGGCCTGGGCGGCGCCATTCCCAGTGAGCTCGCCCGAACGGTCGTGTCGAGTTTGCTCGAAAAAGGCGAAGTGGAGCGCGCCTGGCTCGGATTTGATATTCAGCCCCGGTTCAAATACAGCCCGATGAAGCAGGGCGCGCTCATCGGCAATGTCATGAAAGCGACCCCGGCAGGAGATGCCGGATTGAAGGCTGGAGACTACCTTCTGCGGCTCGCCGGCCAGGAAATCGACGTGGCGTTTGATGAGCAGATCCCGCTTTTTAACCGTTTTGTGGCCGGCCTGCCCATCGGTGAACCGGTGCAAATGGCTTTCTCACGCGACGGAGTCGAGCAGACCATTTCGATGACGCCCGCCAAACGCCATGAGGCCTCACCAACACAATCCGAACTCAGACAATGGGGCCTCACGGTGCAGGATATCTCATTCCTGAAAGCCCGGGAATTGCGGCGCGAAAGCCAGGACGGCGTGATCATCACCTCTGTGCGCCCAGGCGGACCTGCCGGCGACGCCAAACCGGCACTCGAAGAAAAAGACGTCATTACTGCTGTTGCGGGCCTGCCCGTAAAAGAGGTCGAAGAACTGAAACAAATCACCGCGGATCAAACCGAAGGGAAGACCGAACCTGCGCCGGTGCTTGTCCAGTTCGAGCGGCGCGAACAACAGCTCGTAACCGTGGTCGAAGTTGGAATACAGGAGCTCAAAGATCCCGGTCTGGAAGTCAAGAAAGCCTGGCTGCCGATCGAGACCCAGGTGATCACGCGGGATATCGCCCGCAATCTGGGCGATGAGACTCTGACGGGGTTCCGCATCACCCGCATCTATACGGGCAGCACCGCCCAAAAGGCCGGTTTGCTCGTGGGCGACCTGATTCTCGCCGTGGATGGCATGGAACTCGAAGCCGATGCGCCCGAAGATTACGAGGAACTCCCCGTTTTGATCCGCCAATACAAGGTGGGAACGTCAGCCGAACTCTCAATCCAGCGCAACGGAGAACGGAAAACCATTTCCGTCGAACTGGTCGCCTCACCAAAGCTGGATCGCGAAATGAAGAAATACCGCGATTCTAACTTTGAATTTACTGTTCGCGATATCACGTTTTTCGATCGCGCCCGCGAACAATGGGAAGAAAATAAGACCGGGGTTCTCGTGGAGGAGATCAAGTCGGGAAGCTGGGCGGCCCTGGGCCTGCTGGGCGTGTCCGACCTGATCACAGAGGTCAGTGGCGAGAAAGTCGCGGATGTTGACTGGTTCGAGCAAAAAATGGATGCGGTCGCGGCGGAAAAGCCTAAGACGGTCGTGTTCAAGGTCATGCGGGGAATTTATACCCTCTTCCTGCAGTTCGAACCGCAGTGGGAAGGGGGCGTCTGAGGGCGCTCCCTCAACGCTTCATTCGGCGCGGGATCGCCCGCATTAGCGATAGCACACGGAAGGAGAATGAAGATGCGATCCGGGTACCTGGGGACGGGACTGTGCCTTGCGCTTCTATCGATCGTGACCGGCGCTGAAAGGGCGCAGGCCGATACGTTGGCCGATGCAGCGCGCGCTGTTGTTGAAGTCAACAAGCAGGCTGTGGTCACCATCAAGCTGGTGGTCGAAAACCGCTATTCCATGGAAGGCAGTGGTTCACAAAGCGAAGAGAGCACTTCCGAGATCACGGGGACGGTCATCGATCCCTCGGGATTAACGGTCGTCAGCCTTTTCACCACGGATCCGACCTCCGCTTCACGCAACATGATGGATATGGGGCTCGAGGAAATGGGGTTCAAGATTGAAACCGAGATCAAGCGGGCCGGTATTCTCGCCGCGGATGGCAAGGAAATTCCCGCCGAGGTTGTGCTTCGCGACAAAGACCTGGATCTCGCCTTCCTGCGCCCCAAACAGCCGCCCGAAAAACCGTTTGCCGCTCTGGAGCTGGCGCAGGCTGGCTCGCTCAGCCAATTGGACCCCATTGTGGTTATCAGCCGCCTTGGCCGGGTTGCCAACCGCACCCACGGCGCGGTGCTGGACCGGATTGAGGCGGTTGTCGACAAACCGCGCACCTTTTATGTGCCCATGGGCGGCGCCTTGAACATCAGCTCCCTGGGCGCCCCTGTCTTCACTCTTGAGGGCGATGTCGTCGGGATTCTGGTCCTGCGGACCATCCGCGCCTCGGGTAGTGGTATGATGGGGATGATGAACATGATGGGGCTGGGGGGCGGAAGCGACAACGCCCTGATGATTATCCTGCCTGCGTCCGACGTGCTTGAGGCCGCCGCCCAGGCGCCGGAACACGCCCTGCCGCAGCCTCACGAGCAGCCGGATGAAGCCGGATCCACGGGCGAAGCGGCCCCGGCCGAGGTAACCGCCCCGGAGGGATGACTCCATGAGACGCCGGGATTTTATCGCGCAGCTCACGGGAGGACTTGCGCTGGCGGGTATTTCGTGCGCACGCGCAGCTGCACCGGCGCGCCCGTCCCGTCCGAATGTTATCTATCTGTTCAGCGACGAACACCGCTGGCAGTCTATGTCATTTACAGAGATGGCAGAGGTGCATACCCCACATATGGCGGCCCTGGCGGCTCAAGGCGTTGAATTCACTCAGGCCATCAGCAATTACCCCGTGTGCTCTCCGCACCGGGCCATCCTCATGACCGGGCGCTGGCCGTACCAGCAAGGAGTCATTGACAACAACATCGCCCTGGATCCCGGACAGCCCACCCTCGGGAAAGTGTTTCAATCCGCCGGATACCGCACAGGTTACATCGGCAAATGGCATCTCGGCGGCACCCGCGCAGAACCGTTCGGATTCGAGACTTCACTGATCTGGACCGGTACGGGCACGCATTATGACAAGGCCGAATACCATCCCGCCAACGGCGAGCCGGTCCGGCCCAGGGGATACAACGCGACGCTTATGACCGGCCAGGCGATTGAGTTTATCCGTCAGAGCAACGCGGCGCGGCAGCCCTTTTTCCTCATGCTGTCGTGGAATCCGCCGCATTCGACCTTTACCGACGCCCCCGAAGATAAGAAAGCCCTGTATCCCGAAGGATCTCTGCCCTGGCGGCCGAATGTCCGGCCGGCCCGTGACGCTGCCCCGGCGGATCCGCCCGATATCGCCCTCCGGAACGATTGGCCCAATTATCAGGGCTACCACGCCCATATCACCGCCATCGACGAAGAATTGGGCCGGATCCTGGCTGTTGTCGACGAATTGGGCCTGGCGAGGAACACCATAGTCGTCTATACCTCCGACCATGGTTCCATGTTTGGTTCGCACGGGGTAGGGAGCAAACGGCAGCCCTACGAGGAATCCATTCGCGTGCCCTTCCTCATTCGGTGGCCCGGCGTCATTTCGCCGGGGCGCAGGAGTGAGGCCCTGTTCGGTTCAATCGACATCATGCCGACCCTTTGCGCACTGGCCGGTCTAGATATTCCGCCCACCTGCGCGGGTCAAGATTTCAGCCTCATACTGACCCGCGGCAGCGGACCGGATCCGGATGCCCAGTTCATCATGCACATCGCAAAAGAGAATGCGTCGGGCGGAAATAAACATCCCGCCCCACTGTTCCGCGGCGTACGCACGAAAACCCATACCTTTGCGGTCAAACCGGACGGCAGTGGAGTCCTTTTCGACAACCGCCGGGACCCGTTTCAGTTGAACAACCTCTTTTCAGAACCCGGCGCCGCCGCGCTGCGCGGGCAACTGGAGGCGTTAACGCGCCGCTTCCTTGAATCGGCGCAGGACCCGTTTGAAATGCCCGGATGACCATACACCGGCTGTATTTCCAGGGCTGCGGAAATACCCGGCGCTGCCGGAATGTCCCTGTATTGAAAAGGGCGGACCAATTACTGGGGAGAGACACCATGAAAGGCGAGAGCATGTTGAAGGGTGCGACCGCGCTCGTCACCGGTGGCGCGAGGCGGCTGGGCGCCGCGTGCGCGCGCCTGCTGGCGGAGGAAGGCTCAAATGTCTGCATTCATTGCCGGACCTCTGGCGTGGAAGCAGAGGCACTGGCCGCCGAACTGCGCGATTCAGGCGTGAAGGCCGAAACGGTCCGCGGCGACCTCTCGGATCCCGGCGGCATCGACAAATTCTTTGAAGAGGTTGTCGGGACGGTAGGCCCCGTTGACATCCTGGTCAACAATGCGTCCATTTTCAGCGATTCAACGCTGCTCGAAACCTCCCTCGAGCATATCGTGGACAATCTGAACACCAATGCACTGTCGCCCTTTATGCTGGCGCGGGCCTTCGCGAAACAAGGCAGACCGGGTCACATCATCAACTTCCTCGATACGCGCGTGATGGACTACGATCGCACCCACTATGCCTACCACCTCAGTAAACGCCTGTTTCACACCATCACGAGGACAATGGCGCTCGAACTCGCTCCATCCATCCAGGTGAACGCAATAGCGCCCGGCCTGATTCTTCCGCCGCCGGGAAAAGATGCGCGCTATCTGGAAGAGCTCGCACATACCAATCCGTTGAACCGGTACGGAAAAGTCGAGGATATCATGGAAGCCCTTCGCTATCTCCTGAACTCGACGTTTGTTACCGGACAGGTACTCTACGTGGATGGAGGGCGTCATATGCGAGGAAATATCTATGGCTGAGCACCAGGCGGACCGGATTCACATTCGCGACCTGATGTGCCGCTGTATCATCGGGATCTACCCTGAAGAACGCCGCGAAAGGCAGGATGTCTGCATCAATATCACCCTCTGGGCCAATTTTCGTGCCGCCGGACGAAGCGACGATATCGCCGACACCGTGAATTATAAGGCCATCAAAAAAGAAGTCATTCGAATGGTCGAAGACTCAAGTTTTCAGCTTATTGAGCGTCTCGCTGAGGAAGTCGCCTCCATCTGCCTGGGCAATCCGCGCGTGGAAAAAGCAACGGTGACGGTCGACAAGCCCGGCGCGCTCCGCTTTGCCCGGAGCGTGGCGGTTGAAATTACCCGGCAGCGTGAGTAAAGATCGTGGCTACCGCTTACGTCGCTCTGGGGTCCAATATCGCGCCGGAGAAGCACATTTCATTGGCCTTGGCGGAACTGGCCGTCCAATGCCGAGTGGCTGGCATCTCTCGATTTTATCGAAGCCGGCCGCTGAACCGCCCGGAGCAGGCGGATTTCATCAACGGCGCCTGCAGGGTAGAAACTGAGCTGCCGCCCAGGGAGCTGAAGTTCGATGTCCTCAGGGAAATTGAACAGCGCCTCGGACGAGTCAGAAGTGCGGATGCATATGCCGCACGGACCATTGATCTGGATATTCTCCTCTATGGAGAGCTCGTCGTCGACGAAGTGGGCCTGATGCTGCCGGATCCGGACATCTGCCACCGGCCGTTCCTCTTTTTGCCGCTTCTTGACTTGGATAGAAACCTTACGCTTCCGGGTGAGGTCAGATTATTACGGGAAATGGTCCGCGGCGCAGAGACTCATGAGGCCGCCGTAGACGTGCAGATAACGAACCGAATTAAGGAGCAATTGTGCAGTCATGACTAAGGATTACAATCCGTCTCGCGTGGCCGAACTGGTCCGGCAGCTGCTCATCGAGCTAGGAGAAGACCCAGAGCGGGAAGGACTCCTCCGGACACCGGAGCGGGTCGCGAAAGCCCTGGAATATCTCAGCTCCGGCTATCGTGCCGATATGGACGCACTCGTCAATAAGGCCCTGTTTGAAGCCTCCAGCAACAACATGATCATCTGCCGGGACATCGAGGTATACAGCCTCTGTGAACATCACATGCTCCCTTTCTACGGGCGCTGCCACATTGGCTATATCGCTCGAAAAAAGGTCCTCGGCCTCAGCAAACTGGCCCGCATCGTCGACTTTTACGCCCGCCGGCTCCAGATCCAGGAACGCCTGACGGCTCAGGTGGCGCGGCAGGTCATGGACTTGACCGGGGCCGAGGGCGTCGGTGTCGTTATGGAGTGCAAACACTTGTGCATGATGATGCGTGGCGTTGAAAAACAGAATTCCATCATGACCACCTCATCTGTGCTCGGCTCTTTCCACAACGACGACCCCACCCGCGCAGAGTTCTTGAACCTGATCGCTAAACCCACCACCTGAGCCGCGCTCTCTGAAAACACCGCTGCGGGGGAAACCGAGTCTCCCTACGCTCACCCTTAATCCTGACTTATTTACTCATGTTTCTAAGGATTAAATCCGTTTGCGCTGGTGTTTCGCCTGCATTGCCTGGGGCCGATGTACGTACCAATGCTCAACCCAGCAGCACAACGGAGCAGTGAAATATGAGTGTGAACGAAGGCCGAGAAGTCGAGACGTTCAGCAAAGTTGAGGGGTTCAAACGCGATAGCCGTGGCCTTCGTGGGTCCATTGCGGCTGAACTCAGCCAGCCTGTGACGGCGTTTACAGAGGAAGCGGCTCAACTTCTAAAACACCACGGCACCTACCAACAGGACAACCGCGACACGCGGACCGAACGTAAGAAGGCGGGTCTCGGCAGAGATTTCTGCTTTATGGTACGGACCAAGTTTCCCGGAGGCCGCTTGACGGCGGAGCAGTACCTGATCTGTGACAAGCTCGCGGACCGTTACGGGCAGGGTGATCTCCGTGTGACGTCCCGGCAGTGCTTTCAGTTGCATGGAGTACTCAAAAAGAATCTGCGTTCACTCATCCATGATCTGAACCATTACGCGAACATCACCAGCCTTGGCGCCTGCGGCGATGTGGTGCGCAACGTGATCGCAAGTCCCGTTTCAGACATTGACCCCAAATTTGCCGCTGTTGGCGCCGATCTGGGGAAGCTCGCGAAACAAATCAGCGACTGCTTTCTTCCAAAAACACGCGGATATTACGACTTATGGATTAACGACGAAAGAGTCGCCGTCAATGAAGACGGCACCGTAGACTTTTTGAAAGAAGAGCCAGCCGAAGGGGAGGAGGACCCCATTTACGGCAACCGGTACCTGCCCCGCAAGTTCAAGATCGCGCTCGCGCCTGATTTTGACAACTCCGTTGACGTATACGCCAACGACATTGCTATTGTTGCCGTGACGGAGGAGGGGCGGCTTGCAGGCTACGAGATCGCCGTGGGCGGCGGTCTCGGGTTTACTCACCGCAAGGAAAGCACCTACCCGCGTCTGGCAACGCCGCTGGCTTTCGTACAGGAGGAAGAGATCCTTCCCATCGTCGAGGCCATTGTGCGAGTCCAGCGCGATTTCGGCGACCGGGTCAATCGCCGCCACGCTCGCATGAAATACCTGATCGACGACCTCGGCATCGACGCCTTTCGCGCCAGGGTCTTCGAGTACGCCGGCCGCAGCTACCCTCCGCCCAGGGGGATCAAACCCTCCGCTCAGCCGGACTACCTCGGTTGGAGCAGGCAGCGCCAACCTGGACTGAATTACGTCGGCCTCTGGATCGAAAACGGGCGCATACGCGATTTCCCCGGCAGCTTTCAATTCAGAACCGGGCTGCGCCGGATCGTCGAACAATTCAATCCGGATCTTCGCCTCACGCCACATCACAACGTCATTCTCGCCAACATCCGGGACGAGGACGCCGCAGCCATTCAAGCGCTTCTCGACGAGTACCGGATTCCAACCGATACCGGCATCTCCACGTTGCGCCGCATGGAAATGGCCTGCCCGGCACTTCCGTCGTGCGGCCTGGCCCTGGCAGAAGCCGAACGTTTTCTGCCCAGCGTCGTAACCGACCTCGAGCGCGCGGGACACGGGGACGCTGAACTTGTTCTGCGTATGAATGGGTGCCCCAACAACTGCGCACGATCCATCACCGCTGAATTGGGTGTTATTGGATGCGGCTCAGGGCTGTACACCATCTACACCGGTGGCGGACATACCGGCGCTCGTCTCGGGCAGACTTTTCTCGACCGGGTACCGGCCGGGGAGGTTTCGGATGTCTTATCCGCGCTCCTTACGGTCTGGAAGGAAGAGCGCCATCGCGATGAACGCTTCGGTGACTGGTCCTTCCGTGTTGGCACCGATGAATTGAAAGAGAAGATCCAGCGCGCAGTGAACGGCTAGTTCATTGCACAGGGAGACTGCCGGATATCATGGATCAGAACCACACAGCTGGCGTGGAAATCGCAGAGGCACCCGCCTTTTCAACTGCACTCGATCTGGACACCCTGAATCGCGCTGCGCCGGAGGAACTGCTGGCCTGGGCGGCTGGTTTCGGGAAACGCGCCGCCATTCTAACCAGTTTTCAGAAGACGGGATGCGTCATGATCGATATGGCCCACCGCGCCGGGCTGGAGCTCCGGGTCGCCACCATCGATACTTTGCGCCTCCATCCGGAAACCTACGAACTCATGGCGCAACTTGAAGCGAGGTACCACATCGTTATTGAGCGCTTTGAACCCGATCCGGAACACTTGCGGACCATGATTGAGCAGCATGGGGAATTTCTCTTCTTCGATGACCGTGCCAAACAGGAGTATTGCTGCAAGATTCGAAAAGTTGAGCCCAACAACCGCGCCCTCGAGACACTCGACGTGTGGATCACCGGCCTGCGGCATGATCAGTCCGCCTTCCGGGTTAGCGTCCCGAAAGCCACCTGGGTCGAAAGAGACGGCCGTAGACTCCTTAAGCTGGCCCCGCTTGTCGCATGGTCGGAATCGGAAGTGGATATTTACCTCGAGCGCAACGCTGTTCCGTCCAACCCGCTGTACAATCAAGGATATGCCAGCATCGGCTGCATCATCTGCACGACTCCCATCCGGCCCGGCGAAGATAAACGTGCCGGCCGCTGGCGCTGGTTCAACCAGTACGAGGGCGACCACAAGAAGGAATGCGGTATCCACCTCGACGGCAGCGGGATCTGACCTGCCATTCTGTCGCACCGAGGCTCAACGCATGCCCACAGAGATGCCGTTGGGCCTCCCCGGCGCTGCCGCGCGTTCGACTTTCGAACAAAATTCTGGCTAAATAGGGGGTCTTGTGGGCATACCCGCAGCGCTACGGCGTGTACTTGCACGCCGGTGTAAAGCGCTCGCTGCTGCAAGGGTGTCGATTCCACTGTTTTCGCCGCGCCGCGGCAAGGCGCTTTTTCCCGGAGTATCAGCTTGAACACAATTGGCCAGGACGCAGCTGTGCGCATCACGGCCGGCGCCGCGGAACGCATGCGTGCCGAGATTGGCGAGGTCGGCGGGCGGGAGGTCTTTTTTGCCGGGCGCGTCAACGAGGCGGGTTTAGTATACGAAGTGCGGGTCTGTGCCCGCGGTCACAAAGAGGCCGTGCCGGCATTTGTTGAATTGGCCTCCGACGCCGATGTCGTGCTCCATAACCACCCATCGGGAGAGGTTGCCCCCTCCGAAGGGGATCTCGATCTGTCGACGCTGTTCAAATTTCACGGTCTGGGCGTCTACATTGTAGATAACCCGGTATCCCGGGTGTATGTGGTCGTTGAACCGGCGCGTGGACACGCAATCAACCCGCTGGACGTCGCGGATCTCGAAAAAGCCTTGTCGCCCGCCAGCGCCCTGGGCCGGACACTGCCGCAGTACGAGCTACGCCCTCAGCAGGCAAGGATGATGGCTCTGGTAGCGCAAGCGTTCAATGAGGAAGGCATCGCCGTCATTGAGGCGCCTACAGGGGTGGGAAAGACCATCGCCTACCTTCTCCCGGCGATTCAATGGGCCCTGCGCAACCGCGAACGCCTGGTGATCTCCACCCGCACCATCAACCTGCAGGAACAGATCATACAGAAGGACATTCCCGACATCGCGGCGTGCGTGGACAAGCCCGTGAAAGCGGTTCTGGTGAAGGGGCGAAGCAATTATCTTTGTCCGCGGCGCCTTGAACGTGCTCTGGCAGAAGCCACCCTGTTTGCGGATGAAGAGGACCTGGAGCAGCTCAGGCGCATCGCTGATTGGGCCCGTAAAACGGAAGACGGCTCCCGGTCCGACCTGCCGTTCGTGCCCAGCGCCGAGGTCTGGGAGCAGGTTTGCTCGGAAGCCGATATCTGTCAATCCAGCGCGTGTCTCAATCAAAGAGACTGTTTCATCGGCAAGGCGCGCCGGGAGATCGTCAAAGCCGACCTCATTGTCGTGAACCACCATATGCTTTTCGCCGATCTGGCGATTAAGAAGGAGCTTGGCAATTTCTCATCGCTGGCAGTGCTGCCCGCGTACCGCCGCGTTATCTTTGACGAAGCGCACAATATCGAGGATTCGGCAACCGAGTATTTCGGCGCGGAGGCCACGCGCACCGGCGCTCTTCGCCTGATCGGCCGTTTTATTCGTACCGAACGCGGCAGGGAACGCGGACTCATCCCGCTCTTGCAGGTCAAATTGCTCAAGTACGCGCCGCAGGCGGGAACGGCGCAGCTCGACAGCATCATGGATATCCTGAACGACAGTCTGTTGCCCAGCCTGGCGGCCGCCCGGGAGGCGCTCACAGCGGCCTTTGACGCTCTCCGCTCCCTGACCGCCGAGAAATGCGGCCAGATCGGCCGAGACATCAAATGGCGACTGACCGAAAAAGTCCTTCAAGAGCCAGAACTGCGGGAAATCCATACGACCTATGTGCTTCCCGCGGCCGGGGAACTCCATGCCTGCGCCCAGCACTGCACCCTTCTCTACCAGGAACTGCTGAATCTGGGACTTCAGGAAGAAGAGGGGGAATCCTCAATTGACGCCGAAATCCTGCAACTGGGCGGATACCGTGACCGCATGCAGCGCCTTGCCAATCTCCTCGCGGAAAGCACCGGCGCCAGACTCGAACCCAATACCGTGCGCTGGATCGAAATAGACGCTCGAAACGACCGGCATCTGCGTGTGGCGCGGTGCCCACTGCATGTGGGCCAGGAACTCTCGGAGTGGGTATACGGCAATTTGCAAAGTGTCGTAATGACTTCGGCGACCCTCACCGTCGACCACAGCTTCGATTACCTGTTCGGCAGAATCGGCCTGGACAATGTGCGTTCCCGCGCGGTTGTCGCGGAAGCTCTCGACTCTCCTTTCGATTACCGCATCCAGGCGATGCTGGGCATCCCCACTGACATCTCCACGCCCGATTCAGACGGTTTTCTGCCCGAAGTGGTGGAGTATGTGCGGGCCATCCTTGAGATAACGCGCGGCCATGCCTTTGTTCTGTTCACGTCGTTTTATTCGCTCAATTACGTCTATGGCCGGCTGGAAGACAGCCTGACGGCACAGGGCATCACCCCCTTGAAGCAGGGGAGCGCCGCCCGCACCCATCTTCTCGAACGTTTTCGCCGGGATGCCTCCAGCGTCTTGTTCGGCACGGACAGTTTCTGGGAGGGGGTGGACGTTGCGGGCGACGCTTTACAGTGTGTTATACTGCCAAAATTGCCGTTTCGAGTGCCCACGGAGCCCATCCTCGAGGCCCGCGCTGAAGCCATCGAAGCGGCGGGCGGCAGTTCGTTCATGGACTATACGGTGCCCCAGGCCGTCGTGAAATTCCGCCAGGGCTTTGGACGCCTCATCCGGCGGAAAACCGACCGGGGCGCAGTGATCATCCTGGACCGACGCATTCTCACAAAACATTATGGAAAAGTCTTTCTGCGGTCCCTGCCGGAGCCGCAGCGAGTCACCGGGACGCGGCAGGTTCTCTTGCCGTCGCTCGAAACATTCTTCGGGGAAAGCAGGGGTGACACATGAATCTCGATATTCGCATCGATGTCTCACGAGCCCGGGATGCCGCGGTGGGGCGCACCCATGGGATTACCCGGGCGGAGCTTGACGATCTCCAGCCGCGCATCGCAGACGCGCATGAGGCCCTGCAACGGGAACGCGCCGAAGAAAAATACGGTTTCTGGGACCTCTATAAGCAGGCCGGCGTCTTCGATAAAGTCAAAGCCGCCGCCGCCCGATTCTCACAGACGGGGTACGACAATCTGGTCGTGCTGGGCATTGGCGGCTCTTCCCTGGGCACGATTGCGCTCAGCGCTGCCCTGCTCTCGCCGTACCATAACCTGCTGAGCCGGGGGAGCCGCAAAGGCATTCCGCGCCTGTTTGTCATGGACAACATTGATCCCGGGGTATTCCGCGAGATGATGCGTGTTTGCCCCCCGAAAAAGACGCTTTACAACGTCATTTCAAAGTCGGGCGAAACCGCCGAAACCATGTGTCAGCTCATGATTATCGTCGAGGCCATCGAAAAGAAACTCGGCCGCGACGCCATGAAAAACCACGTGGTGGTCACGACGAATCCGCGCCAGTCCGATGCACCACCCAGCCTCCTGCACCCCGTGGCGGACGAATACGGCCTCACGGAATTTGCGGTGCCCCTCAATGTCGGTGGGCGCTTCTCTGTCTTTTCTCCCGTAGGCATGTTCCCCGCGGCCATGCTCGGCATGGATCTCGACGCCATGAGAGACGGATGCGCCTCGATGGACCTGCGCTGCGGGCAACCCAGCCTCGACGCCAATCCGGCCTATCTTCGCGCGGCAGTCCAGTACCTGGCCGACAAAAACAAGGGCAAGAGCATCTCTGTCATGATGGCTTACGCGAACGGGCTCTACAGCATCGCCGACTGGTACCGGCAGTTGTGGGCTGAGAGCCTGGGTAAACGGCACAACCTCGACGGAGAGGAGATTTTTGCGGGCCAGACACCAATCAAGGCGCTCGGAGCCACGGATCAGCATTCGCAGATCCAATTGTACCGGGAAGGCCCCAACGACAAGCTTATCAATACCCTTGAAACGCAAAAGTTTGCCCGAACTCTTCGAATTCCCCCCGTCTTGACCGGGATTGCACCCTTGGAATACCTGCGTGGGTCCAGCATGAACGCGCTCATGGCTGCTGAGCTCCGGGGGACGCTTGACGCGCTGAAACTGAGCCAGCGCCCGGTTTCGCGCATCATCCTTCCCCGGATTAATGCACACACGGTCGCCCAGGTGCTTTACATGCTTGAAGTGGAGACCGCCATGGCTGGCCGGCTCTACAACGTCAACACCTTTGATCAACCCGGGGTCGAGGAAGGCAAGAAAATCGCCCGGAAACTCATGGGAGGAGAGGGGTGAGAGAACACCCTCCGAAATTCTCCGCCTATGGCGACAGCGGCGACCTCATTGGCGCGCGCCGGACGCGCTGGGCGTTCCGGTACTGCGTTATTGCCTGCGTGATGCTGGTAGCTGTCCTGTGGATTTCTGAGTATTTTATCGGTTACGAACGCGCTGAAAATCTCTATTTGAGCGCGCTCACCAAACACAAGGAATCAGCCCGGCCGCTTCTCCGCCAGGCTGTCCTGCGCGATAAAGCGGGCAGCGAAGCCCCGAATCCCCGTTATGTGCAAGCGTTGGCAGAGCGCGAACTTGAGGACGAGGTGCTTCCGACGTACCAGCAGGCCTTTGAACTGGACCCTGGAAACGCCACCCTGGCCCTTCGCTACGGCTGCCGGCTCTTCATGGCCGGGCAATTTGAACAGGCGCGTGACCGTTTTCGGGACGCCGCCCTGTATGCCCCCGACAACGCGCTGCCGCGATACCTCGAAGCGACCACCATTCCCTGGACTCTCCATGAAGAGCCCAACATTCTCCGTGAATCCCTCAAACTCATCGCCCAGGCAAACAGCAGCGGGAAACAGATTGTCTTCCCTC
>DAOSJS010000023.1:14199-23602 GCA_035367355.1 Candidatus Hydrogenedentota bacterium | reverse complement strand
CTGCAGGCGGTCGAACCGCGCATCAAGGTGAGCGCGCCCGTAAACATGATCTCGCACACTATGCAGGGCGGATGCATGTGCGAGAACGCGCCGATCCTGCGGATGCGCGCCTCCAACATGGAAATCGGTGCGCTCATGGCCCCGCGCCCCATGCTCATGGTGTCCACCGCGGGCGACTGGACCCGGCTGACGCCCCGGGTTGAGTTTCCCGCCATCCGCGGGATCTACGCCTTCTACGACGCCGCAGACCGCGTCGAAAATAAGCATTTCGACTACCCGCACAACTACAACGAAGACAGCCGCACCGCCATGTACCGCTTCTTCGGCAAGTGGGTGCTCAACCAGGGCGCCCGGTACGAGACGTTCACCGAGCCGCCCTTCGAAAAAGATCCTGACGAGGTGTTGCGCGTCTTTCCTGACGGACAGCTGCCCGACGGATTCGGCACCCTGGATACATTCATGCCATCCGTGATGGAAGCCACCCGGGCGAAATGCGCGGCCATGCTGCCCCAGAATCCCGAGGCCCGCGAGGCTTTCCGTACCGGTTACGGCGCGGCCCTGTTCGACATCCTCGGCGTGACGGTGCCCGAACCGGCCCAGGTGAGCGCGCGGCGGCTCGGCCAGGGGGATGCCGGCGGCTGCACCTTCGAGCGGCTGATCGTCTGGCGGCCGGACTGCAACCAGGCCATCCCCGCCGTGCTGTACAAACCGCAGGGCGCTCCAAGCGGGGCCGTGCTGGCCGTTCATTCGCAGGGTAAAGCTGCGCTGGCTGACCTGCTCGCCGGCGGCCCCGGCGCGCTTGTGCGGGCCCAACTCGCCGCGGGCAACGCCGTCCTCTGCATTGACACCTTCCTCACCGGCGAATACCAGCATCCCCGAACCGGCTCCTCGCGCAAGACGTTCAAATTCCCGGATACCTTCCTGCCGACGGATACCGCGTTCCGTATCCATGACATCGTGACAGCGGCCGTGTTCCTGCGCGCGGAGACGGGTCTTCCCGTTACCGTGACGGGGCTGGGCGGCGCGGGCGTGTGGGCCCTGTTTGCCGCGGCAGTCGAACCGGCCATTGCGGGCGTCGTGGCGGACACGGCCGGATTTGACCCCTCGAGCGACGCGCAATGGGTGGAGAAACACTACCTGCCCTGCATTCGTTCGGTGGGCGACCTCAACACGGTGGCGGCCATGATCGCGCCGCGGCCCGTCGAGCTTATCCATTGCGCCGATCCCGGGTTGTGGAGCGGTTTCCAGCGGGCCTATGCCAACGCGGCAGGGACGGACGGCGCGCTCACGATGGCAGGCGGGGCCGGCTCCACCGCGGCAAGCGAATAGCCGGGGCCAGCGTGCCATGAGTACAACCCGCTCCAGCATCGTCCGCGATCGGCTCGTTCATATCGCCGACCTGCACTTCTGGGCGGTGGTCTGGAACCCGTTTGCCCTGGCGAGCAAGCGCTTTCTGGGCAATCTCAATGTGATGCTGCGCCGTGGCCGGCATTTCCGCATGGAGCGGGCCGAGCCTTTTGCGGATTACGTTGCCTCGCTCGGAATCCCTGCCCTGTTGATGACGGGGGACTTCACATCGACGTCTACCGACGCCGAATTCCGCCGGGCGCGTGAATTTGTTGATGGGCTCGTGAAACGCGGGTTCGATGTCTCGCTCATGCCCGGCAACCACGATGTGTACACGTTTCGTGAGGCACGCGAGGGCCGTTTCGAGAAGTATTTCAAGCCCTACCTCCCTGAAAATGGGTTTCCGGCGCTTCGGAAACTGTCCGGCGGCACCTCGTTGATCATGGTGCCGACAGTCTGCGCGAACCGGATTTCATCGGCGGGGCGCATCTCCGCGGAAGAAGCGGCCGCCACGGAAGCCCTGCTGCGCGAAGCTTCGGATCCCGTCATCGTGGGCGCACATTATCCCGCGCTTCACGAGACCGACGCGTACGCCAGCGGGATCAACCGGCGGCTGCGCAATGCCGAAGCCCTGCGCCGGGTTGTGGGGGAGTGCGGCAAACGCGTCCTCTACGCCGCGGGGCACGTGCACCGGTTCAGCTACACGCGCGACCCGCAGTTTTCCAACGTGACGCACCTGTCTTCAGGGGCCTTCTTCTACCATCAGCCCCGCCAGAATTGTTTCGGGGAGTTCAGCGAGATCGACATCTCAGACGCGGGCTTCCGTGTTCACCGCCACGTCTACCGGGACGATGCATGGGAACGGCAGCGTGTAGAGGAACAGTGACCGTCCCGCCTATTCTTCCGCCAGCCCGTTGACAAACGCTACAAAGGCCGGGTCATCCCAGCGGGCGGCATCAAATTGCTCGTAGCGCAGGGTGCCGTCTTTTCCGAACACAAAGGCTGACGGCACCTGGAAGTGTTCGAACAGCGGCGGACGGGTTTCGCCAAACCTGTAGACGGGGAAGGTGCATCCCTGCCGTGCCAGGAGGTCATCCAGCCGGTCCACATTTCCCGCAACGACCGCCACAAATGCCACCGCCTCGTCGTTGAGCGCGGTATAGAATCGCTGCAGGGCCGGCAGTTGTGCCTCACATTTTGGACAGGATGCGGAGAAAAAGACCAGAAACAGCGGAAGGTCCTTAAACTCGTCCATCTTGACCGGCTCGCCCGCCTCGTCGCGCAGCTGCCAGTCATAGGGCATGGGCGTGCCCGGCGGTGACGGCGCGAGCATCTTCGACTCGAGGTTGTTCAGTATGTGCTCGCGGAAAAAGACGGCATAGACGGCGAAGGCGCCGATTTCGAGCGCCAGGGCAAGAACAACACCCGCTGCGCAACCCGCGAAGAACGCTTTCAGGCGCGCGGCTGTGGTGGAAGGCGCATGGTACAACACCGTCGCGGCGGCCGCCGAGTGTGTCCGGGGCCAGGCCAGAGGGAGCAGGCCCAGCAGCACGATGTTCTTGCCGACGGACACCGCTGGCGGCATCGCGAAGAACGACCCGAAACAACCACAGTCCTGAAGGTCGTTGAACAGCCAGGCGTACAGGATCAGGCCCGTGAACACGAGCAAGAGCAGCGCGATGGCCGGCAGCACGGCTTTCGGCCACCATCCGGCTAACAGGACCAGGCCGAGCGCGATTTCTATCGCGATCACGAGACTCGCAGCCGCCCGGACCTGTGTTTCCGCCTCGACGATGCCGTAATAGGAGACTTGTTCGGCGAACGCCGCAAAATCGGCGATTTTCAGGCCCGCCGATGCAATAAACAGTATGCCCAGAAAGAATCGGATCGCCACAGGCAGCAGTCGCGGGCGCGCTCCCATAAGGTCGGCGCTCATGATGGTTCTCCCCAAACCGGCGTTTCAGGCCCCTGACTGCGGGCCCTCGTACTCGATGCCCGTCGCTGCATGAAAGCACAACCCGGCGAAATTCGCAATATCTGGAACAGCGGACAGCGCAGGAACGAAATCCCGCAATGCGGCCGGATGCTCCGCGAGCTGCGGCGTCAGTCCTCGAACTTCAGGAGGTGATAATTCTTTTTGCCCTTGCGAATCACGGCGATTCGCTCGGAACACAGGCTGGCTTCCGACAGGCGCGCGTCTTCCGCGATGCGCTCGTTGTTGAGGTAGACCCCGCCGCTTTTGATGGTTCGGCGCGCCTCTCCCTTGCTCGGGAAGACTCCGCTCTCGACCAGCGCATCGAGCACGGGCTTGCCGCTGGTCAACGCTTCCCGCGGAAACCGCGTCGAGGGCATTTCGCTGAAGATGTCCTCCAGGGTGGCATCATCCAGCCCGCTCAAATCGCCGCCAAACATGGCCTCCGACGCTTTGACCGCGTTGGCCAGCTGTTCCTTGCCGTGGATCATGGCGGTCACTTCTTCGGCCAGCCGGCGGTGGGCGGCGCGTTTTTCGGGCGCGGCGGCAAGTTCGGCTTCCAGCGCCGCGATCTCCTCCTGCGGCAGAAACGTGTAGTAGCGCAGCAGGCGCGGCACATCGGCATCCGCCTGGTTGATCCAGAACTGGTAGAACTTGTAGGGCGACGTCCGGGCCGGGTCGAGCCAGACGTTGCCCTGTTCGGATTTGCCGAACTTCGCGCCGTCCGACCGGGTCACGAGCGGAAACGTGAGGCCAAAGGTCTCGCTCTGGCGCAGGCGCCGGGTCAGGTCCATGCCGGAGACGATATTGCCCCACTGGTCGCTGCCGCCGACCTGCAATCGGCATCCGTAGGTGTCGTGCAGATGAAGGAAATCGTAGGCTTGCAGCAGGCTGTACGTGAACTCGGTGTAGGAAATGCCGTGGTCGCGGTCCTGGAGGCGCGCACGGACGGATTCTTTCGCCATCATGGCGTTAACCGAGAAATGTTTGCCGGTATCACGCAGAAAATCGAGGAGCCGTAATTCGCCCAGCCAGTCGGCGTTGTTGACCATGATCGCGGCGTTGTCGCCCTCAAAAGCCAGCAGCCGTCCCAATTGCGCCCGAATACCGGCCAGGTGCCGTTCAAGATTTTCCCGGGTCTGCAGTTTGCGTTCCTCGGTTTTTCCGCTCGGGTCGCCGATCAGCCCCGTGCCGCCGCCCACAAGCACGATGGGGCGGTGGCCGTGCCGCTGAAAATGCATCATGCCCATGATGGGGACCAGATTGCCGATATGCAGGCTCTCCGCGGTCGGATCAAACCCGCAGTAAAACGTGAACGGCTCCTGCTCAAGCCGGGCGCCCAGCTCCGGATGGGTCACCTGGTTCACCAGGCCTCGCCATTCCAATTCCTCTATGAGTCGCATGGTGTGTCTCCATGTGGATGCGGCCGTACTCGCCGCAACTGCGTCAATGGCCCGTTGGGGGGTATGCGGGTGAAAGAAGAGATCGATCAGACACGGCGATGCGAGCGGAAAGCGCTGTCGGCGCCTTCATGGAAGCCTCCCTCGCGCTGTGGCCGTGCCGGAATCCCGGCGAAATGATAGCAAAGCCCCCCGAAACCTTCAAACGTTCCGGGCAGCGGAATCCCCGTAAATGAACACTGAGACCAGGCGTTTCACGGGGGCGTGAGCGAGAATACGAGGTCGTCCAGGGTTCGGCCCTGTTCGTCCGTGATGCGGAACACAAATCCCCAGTTCAACTGTCCGTTGCTGACTTTGATAAGCACCGGCACGGTTCCCGCGGGCAGCGTGGCGTGCACGACATCCCGGTCGAAGACGATGGATCCTTCGTTGGGATAATCGTAGACGAGCGCTCCGTTCAGCCACATCTTTCCCGCGTCGTTGGTGCCGATGCGCAGCTGGACCCGCCGTTCGCTGGGCGAAGTGACATAACAACAGGCGTAGGCCGTCACGTGCTCTGCGGCTCCCAGCGCGTCCGCGAGGTTTACGCTGGCGCGATTCCCTTCAGAGTGCACGGGCCGCCATCGAACCGCGCCTTCCACGCCATCGTATTCCGCGCCGAAGTCGAGTCTTTCCTCAGGCGGGTACACCGCGCGATGCCCCGCGAAGCCTTCCCCATTGGGAAACGGCCCGATGACCATCCAATCGGTGACCGTGCCGAACGCCTGGCGCAAATTGAGTTCCCGGCCCTGCGGATATTGCAGGGCAAGCTCCCAGCAGCGTTCGAGCTCGTCGTGGCTCCACAGACCCGCCGGCGCCACTTGAAGTTGAGGCGCCTCGGCGGGCCCTATAAACCCGACAAAGTGCGTGCGCTCGAGTTCGGGCGCGTAATCGCGGAGTGTTTTGGCCCGCAAGTCCGCCGCCACGGCGGGATACGGCGCCGTGATGACCATCTCTTTCTTCTGAACCACGTCAAGATAGGCCTGCAGGGGTTCTGCGCCGGCGTACTTGTCGGCGTTCCGGTTGATGAGGAGATCGCGGCAGTTGTGGCTGTAGATCCAGTTGTAGCGCTGCGAGACCATGAGCGACGCCGCATATCCCTGTCGGTATTGCTCGACGGTGAGGCCGGGTTCAAACACGTTTTGATAATCAAAACCGAACGGCCATAAGCCAACGGCGATAGAGCCGTGATCCTGCCAATACCGCCAGGCCTGCGGCGTCAGCACCCGGTGGAAGAGGTCGTTAATCGCCGCGGTGTACGCGAACACTTCGCGGATGTTGGTGTCGCGGTACGTATGTTCAGTGCAGTAATGCACGCCGCCGGGGGCGTTGCGGCGCGCGGCCTCTTCGATCCAGGCGGTGTGGATGATGGAGCCCAGCCCCAGCCCCTGTTCGGGAAACGTGAGGAAGATCATGTCTGGAAATTCGTCGTAGAGGATAGCGACAACCCGGGTCATGCGCTCGCGGATCATGTTTGCGAGGTCGGCCTTGGTGTATCCATCATACGTGTAGCCTTCCCAGTCAAAGCGGTATTGTTCGCCCACGTACTCGATGTCCAGGGCCAGGCCCGTGCACCCGGCTTCTCGCGCAAAGATCGCGAACTGCCGGAAATTATGATACGCCTGCTGCCACATCAAGTCGTTGAACCACTCGAAGTAATGGTCAAACGACACTTTCAGAAACGTCTCCGCACCGAGTGCTGCGCATCGTGCGTTGGCGCGCTTTGCCGCCTGAAACGTCTCGTCGGATTCGCCGATGGTCCAGGGCTTGCCGTCCCGCGCCCAGATGTCGCTCGACCATTCGCGCGCGATGAAATCGAGGAAAAAAGCCGTCACCCCGTGCGCCACCCAGGCCTCCGCATCGGCCTCCAGTTCGTCAGGACCCACGGAAAACACGATGGTTCGAGGGGGAACGAAGCCTTCCACAGGTCCGTACGCAAGACCCGCTTCGGGTGGAGCCGACTGAGGCGTGGGCGGTGGCAGGCGGAGGATCATTTCAGTACCCGGCGATACCTCGGTTCCGCCCAGTAGCGCGGCGAAGAGCATCGTGCAGGTCAACGTCGTGACGATCATCTTAGGTTCCTTTCTGTGACGCAGGGCGGCTGCGAACCTGGACCTGCCGGGGCCGCTTACTGGTCTTTCTTCCGGTTGAGGATTATCCCGTCGAAACCGAAGTAATATCCTTTGGATTCTGCCGATTTGCCCATATTTTTCACGGTGATCGTGTGCGGGCCCGCACTCAGCTCACGGGTGCCCATGTACCGTTCATCGACCATGACGGTCGCATGATAGAGATCCAAAACCCGGCCCAGCGGCTGGCCGTCGAGCTGGAATTCAAAGATGCCGTAATCGTACGAGAAGGTGAGCACAAACAAGAGATCATACGTGCCGGTTTCCGTCACATCGAAGGACAGCGTAAGCGATTTGTCCGGTTCGGTGCAGGTCCAGAACACCTGGCCCCCGGCGCTCCACGCACCGCCTTCCTGAAGTCCTGGTGCGACGCCATCCGTGATCGCCGAATCCAGCCATTGCTCCGCTTCGATCATGTTGGCGTAATCAATGCTCAGCCGGTCGTATGCGGGCGCCAGCGCGGGGAATGGCTTGTGCGGTTCGGTCTGATACCAGTACGCCACCGACGAGAAATTGTCGGGGCGTTCCGTAAACCCGGAAATGATCCGGCCCGTATCGTCATGGGCCGAACCTTTATGCTCAATCTCGACCCGCAGCGACTGTTCAAACAGCACCGGGTCCGTGATGTGCCACCGGTACGCGCTCGTGCGATTCATCGTATCGTATCCTTCGAACAGCGGCGTCCCGTAAAACGGGCCGTCCTGCTCGCGGAATCCCCAGGCGTCGCAGAAATAGTCCTCGGTGCCCGTACCGCGCAGACTCGGTTCCTCCTCACCGTCGATGAAGAAGAAGTCGTCTCCTTCTCCGAACCAGCCCTGCGACAGCTGTTCGCAGTTGAGCACGGTGCCTACATAATGGCCGCGCCCGGTGATCTCGGTGATCAGGTAATTCTGCCCCATGACCGCGGGGTACTCCTGCCGGTACATCGCGTGGAAATACACTGTGTCCTCAGGCAGTTCGGGGAGTTGCCGCCAGTCCACGTACGAATAAAAGGCGTTGATCCGCTTCCGGCCCTCGTTGGTGACGGTGATGCGCGCGGATTTGCGGAAGGGCATGGGCCAGTAACAGTTTCGCGCGCGGCCTTCCGACGAGATCTTGAACGGCAGCGACACATACGGGCGGTCCAGGCCGTGGCCGATCCCGAAGAAATCGCCTATCGGCGCCTCGACCGACGGATGTTCTTCGCCATCCCAGTACATCCGCAGCACCAGGAGGCGCGAATACCCCCGCTCCTCAGCCGCGATGGTGTTCCACAGATGGGTTATCACGCCTGGCCCTTCCAGGTCTGCCAGCACCAGCGTTTCGCCCGGCGCGATGGGGCGCGCATCGGCATTGCCGTTGCGCCAGTCGGGGTCGCAGGTCGACGATCGCATGGACCGTCCCGGGAGAATCCGGGTCAGCGATTCCATATTCCCAATCCCCAACGGTTCGGCGGCCGTGGCCGCCGCGCTTCCGAGGGCGATCATCAGAATCAGGCAGGCAAAACGACGTGTCATGGCTGTGTCCTCCGCGTGAGACCAGTCTGGTGCACCAAACGAAAAACCTAGGATACACCGGAACGCATCCGGGAAGAAATGCCGGTGCGCGGGCGATTTCTGGCCGCTTCAGAGATTTCCGTGTTCAAGCGGGGACATGTTGCCGCGCCGGGGGCAGCATATGCGATACACCGCCAGATGCACGAGCTCAGGCGCGCAATCGCTTGAATACAAACTGAACGACGCTGCCCGCCAGGGCTTCTTCGCTCAGAAAGACCGTGCCGGCCTTCTCGTGTTCAAGCACTTTTGCTTCCATTTCGGTTTTGGCACAAATCACGATCTCGATATTCGGATTCAGCTGCCTGGCCAGCGCCGCCAGCTCGGTCGCCTTCATGGCATCGGGAGTGGCTACGACCAGCATGGCGGCCCGGGCCACGTGGGCTTGCGCCAGCGCCATGGCGGTCGATGCATCGCCCGCCACCGCCGCACAGTGGTCCTGGCGGAGCTGTTGAATGAGTTCGCGGTCCTGATCAAGCACTACCAGCGGCACATTGCGCGCCTTCAACTTGTCATAGATGCGCCGCCCGAGACGACCGAACCCGGCCACCACGACGTGTTTTGACAGGAATTTTTCATCGGTGTTCTCGGGCAGCATCTCGAGCGGATCATCCTGTGGTTCCCGTTGCCGGACCTTGACCCGCGGGGAGAGAATCGCGTCGCCTGCTGCGCGTAATGCATTCGGGTCGCCCATCATCAGGAGCGTGTCGTAGGGCTCGATGCGGGTCTGCCCGCGGGGCACAACGAAGCCGTCGCCGCGCCCGATGAGCAGGATCAGAACGCCGGGCGGGATGTCGAGGTCGGCTACGGTCCGCCCGACGGCCGCCATGGAGGGAAGGATCTCGACCTCGCGCGTTTCGCCCTGGGTCTGACCTTCCCGTTGGATCTGGAGCGTGTACCGGGGCAGTGGCGGCAAGGGCTTGTCCACCTTGAGCCAGCGGGCCACCGGCATCAGCAGCGTGCCCTGGATCAAGACCGAGGTCA
>DAOSJS010000023.1:0-14189 GCA_035367355.1 Candidatus Hydrogenedentota bacterium | reverse complement strand
AGGACAATGAAAAACACGATGTTGAACACCATGTCCGATTGCGAAAACCCGGCCATCAACGGAAACGTGGCCAGGACGATCGGCACGGCTCCGCGAAGGCCGGTCCAGGCGGCCAGGGCCCGTTCCCGCCACGAAAAACTGCTCGCTACCAGGCCGAGCGCCACCGCAACCGGCCGCGCTACGGCCATCAAAAACAAGACAATCGGGGCCGCGGTCAGGGCGATCCGGGGCAGCTGCGACGGATTGACCAGCAGGCCGAGAACCAGGAAGAGGCCGATCTGCATGAGCCAGGCGAGACCGTCGTGAAATTTTGCCACATAGAGGTGGTAGTTGAAGCGCGACGCATTCAACATGATGCCGCACAGGTACACGGCAAGATATCCGTTGCACTTGATGAACTGCGTCATCCCGAACGTCAACAGCACAATGCTGATGCTCAACACAGGGTATAACCCTTCGTAACCGAGGCGGATCCGGTTGAACAGCAGCGCCGCCAGTTTTCCCGCGAGCAAACCCAGCGCCATGCCGCCCAGCATGTTCCAGGCAAGCGCCGGGAGGAGCGACGTCCATTCAAAATCCGGTTCCATCAGGAGCCGCGTGACGCCTGCCGTCAGAAAGATGGCCATCGGATCGTTGCTTCCCGACTCGAGTTCGAGCAGCGGCTTCAAATGACCCTTCAGGCTCACGCCCCGGCGGCGCATGATCGCGAACACCGCCGCCGCATCTGTCGACGAGACGATCGAACCCACCAGCAGCCCGGTCAGGGGTTCAAAACCGAGGACTTTCCATAAGAAAAGCCCGACCAGGCCCGCGGTGATCACGACCCCGGCGGTTGCCAGCAGAATGCCGCGCCCCAGCACGGGACGCACCGCGCCCCAGTGGGTGTCCAGACCTCCGGCAAACAGGATGAACGCCAGCGCAATGGTGCCGATCAGATTGGCCGCCTGCGTGTTGTTGAACACGATCCCGCCTGGACCGTCAGATCCCGCAAGCATCCCGATGCACAGAAACACGATCAGCGTGGGCACGCCGGCCCGATCCGACACCCGGCTCGCCAGGATGCTGACCAGTACCAAAAACCCGATGACGAGAAGAATTAATGCGGGATCAATCATGAACAAGCCATCTTCAGCTGAGTTTCGTGGCCCACCTTCCGGTTCGTGGAGGCGAACCGTGCGCTTCGCGGCAAAACATTCCCATCGGTTATGATAGCAGACACCGGGCCAAAGCGTCACGATTGCAGTGCAGAAGGCGTTGAAAGGCGCCGTTTTCGGGGCGGGGGCCGGGTGGCCGCACGCCCTTACCGCAACTCCAGGTCCAGACTCCGGTACTGGATGGCTTCAGCCAGGTGCTGCTCGCGGATTTGCTCCTGGTCGTCGAGATCGGCCAGTGTGCGGGCAACGCGCAGGATCTTGTCGTAGGCTCGGGCGCTCAGGCCCATCCGTTCCAGGGCGGCCTCCAGCAGTGCTTTCCCGCCCGTGCTGATCACGCAATGTTTGCGCGTGGCGGTGGCGTCCAGATGGGCATTGCCCCGGAAGCGTCCATTGTGCCGGGCATGCTGACGTTCGCGTGCCGCCTGCACCTGGGCGCGCACTTCGGCTGTGGTCGTTCCGCTGGGCCGGTCATCGGCCATCTCTTCGAACGACAGGGCAGGCACATCCACATGCAGATCGATACGATCCAGCAGCGGCCCCGATAAACGGCTCATGTAGCGCTGCACCTCGCCCACGCTGCACCGGCATTCCCGGCGGGGATCGGTCCGGCATCCGCACGGGCAGGGATTCATCGCGACCACCAGCATGAAGCGGCTGGGGAACGTCACGGCATACGCGGCACGGCGAATGTGTACCAGCCCTTCTTCGAGCGGCTGCCGCAGCACTTCGAGGGCGGCCCGGTTGAATTCGGGCAATTCATCGAGAAACAGCACGCCGTTGTGCGCCAGGCTCACTTCCCCGGGCATCGGCTGCAGGCCGTGCCCGCCGCCGCTGATCGACACCGTGGTCGCGGTATGGTGCGGCGCCCGGAAAGGACGCCGGCAGACCAGGTTTCCCTTGTCGCTCAAGTGGCCCGCCACGCTGTAGACCCGCGTGGTCTCCAGCGCCTCTTCAAATGTCATTTCGGGAAGAATCCCCGGCAGGCGCGACGCGAGCATCGTCTTGCCGGTGCCGGGCGGGCCAATCATGAGCAGGTTGTGCGAACCTGCCGCGGCCACCGTCAAGGCGCGTTTTACATGCGCCTGGCCCTTCACGTCCGTAAGATCCAGGCTGTGCGCCCGGGCTTGCGAAAGCGCCCCCTGTAAATTGGTTCGAAACGGCACGATGTCGCTGCGCCCGGTAACAAATTCCGCCGCCTCGCTCAGCGTCGCGACGGGGATCACGTCGATTTCAGGTACCACCCCCGCTTCTTCGGCGTTGGCCCGGGGCAGAAGGATGCCGCGGAGCCCCTGGTCCCGCGCGGCCATCGCCATGCATAACGCCCCCGCTACGGGACGAACCGACCCGTCAAGCGCCAACTCGCCCACGATCGCGTATTCGAGAAACCGCGACGCGGGGAGCTGCTCTCCTGCCGCGGCCATTCCCAGGGCGATGGGGAGGTCGAGCGCGCTGCCTTCCTTCCGCACGTCCGCCGGAGCCAGATTGACCACCACCACGCCCCGCAGGTTCCGGAACCCGGCGCTCCGCAACGCCGACTGCACGCGCTCCTGGCTTTCCTTCACCGCCGCGTCGGGAAGCCCCACCATCGTGAAGCGCCGCGGGCCGGGGTGGTTGTCCACCTCCACTTCCAGCGGATACCCATCGATCCCCAGCACGCCGCACGATCGCACTCGCGCCAACATAAAACGACATGGCCTCTGTTGCGTTAATCACATTAACAAAACAGTGCATCATAATACGGTGATTGCCCCCGCGAATCAACCGGCCGGGATGAGATTTCCGGCCGCACGTGATAGACTGGCGGCTCTTATGTATCTGGACGCGCGGGTATCTGCGCGTGCGCCGGGATTCCACGCCGTCCGGCGCCGCCTGGGTCCCCGGAAGGCCGCGATTTATGGAGTGAATCAATGACGGACATCAAGAGCAAGAACATCACCTGGCATGAATCCAATATCACGAAAGAAGACCGCGAAAAACTGAACGGACACAAGGCCGTTGTCCTGTGGTTCACGGGGCTTTCGGGTTCGGGCAAGTCCACGCTCGCACATGCGGTGGAGCAGGCCCTGTACGACAAGGGCTGCCGCACCATCGTGCTGGACGGCGACAACATCCGCCACGGGTTGAACAAAAACCTCGGTTTCTCGCCAGAAGATCGCGAAGAAAACATCCGCCGCATCGGCGAAGTGGCCAAACTCTTCACTCAGGCCGGAGTGATTGCCCTCACGGCATTCATCTCCCCGTACCGGGCCGACCGCGATAAGGTGCGCGCACTCCTCAATGATGGCGAATTCATAGAGGTCTATCTGCAATGCGCCATCGAGGTCTGCGAATCACGGGATGTCAAAGGGCTGTATAAAAAGGCCCGCGCCGGGGAAATTAAGGAATTTACGGGCATTTCCGCCCCGTATGAAGAGCCGTTGCAGGCCGAACTCGTGATCGACACCGCGGCCATAACCCTTGAAGATTCGGCCCGGGCGGTTCTGGCATTTCTCCGCGATCGAGGAATTGTCGCCTGAAAGGCCGGATTTTCGGGGACATGCCGCCTGTGCCTGCTCCCGGCCGTGAAGTTCGCGCGAGCCTGCCCGGCGGAACTGCAGGGCGCATCAGGAATTGCGGGCCGCCGCAACCCCATGCATGGTTTGATTTGTGCGAATAACCACAATATATTGCGTTCAAATGGCAGCTATGCTAGACTGTTTTTAAAACGCGAGGGCTTTGTCACATGCGATTCTCCCGGCGTAGCAGAGGCCCGTTGGCATGGGCGCGGCGCTCAAAGTCCCGCGCGCAGGACCAGGATGAAACACAGGAATTTGGGCCCGTCGCGTCGGAAGAGCGCGAGGCCCTGTTGTCCTCCGGCAGCGCTGCCGTGGACAACCCGGGCGGCAACGGTTTTGAGCACGAAGAAGCCACCCAGCACATCTTGTCGGCGCTGGGACGTTTCCACCGCCAGGTCACCAAAGCCAAGGTGGGTGCGGCCCAGGAATTGTGGACCGATGAGTGCATGAATGAGCTGGTGACGGCCGCGGAGATCGCGGTCCGCGAAGGCTGGCGCGAAACCGTAACCGTGCTCACGGAGACGGGCCGTATCCTCCAGACGTATGAAGACGCCGGACGCGCAAGCGAATGTGTGACGTTTTTGTCGGAGGCCTACGACGCCCTGTCCCTGATGGTGGGCGATCTCATCGTCGGCGAAGTCCGGCCCGGCGTGCTGGCGAAATGGGGCGAATGCCATGCGCGGGCTCTCCATGCCCTCAACGCCGCCGGCCTGACTTTGATCGACCTCGATGAAGAGAACGGAGAGGCGGAAGCTGATCGCCCGGCATCCGCCACGCCAGCCCGGGCGCCCAATACGGTGCCCTTCGAGCTGCCTCCGCTGGATGACGAGTATGAGGACGCGCCGCACCAGAAAAACGCGGCGTTTGCAGCCTCCACGCTCGAGCATCTGCCGCCGATAGCCGAGACCGCTCAGACGGAGCCGATCAACGAAGCCCTGCTCGCCGCTGAGCAGGAGCGCGAATACGCCGTCATGGCGGAGGTTCCTCAACTGGAGCCGCAGGACGCCATCGCACCCCCGAGCGCCGAAGACGAGCTCCTGTCTCAGGGCGTGCCCGCGCCCGAGTTGCCTGCGTTTGAAGCCGAACAGGCCGCCCCATCCGGAATCCCCGCGGAAAACGCTGCCGATGAGGGCGCACCCGCCGGAGACCCGGAAGTGGTGTCGATGCTGGATGCTTTCTGCGAAAGCCTGGCCCAGGTCGATACGGCGGAAGGCGACGAACTCACGGCGGTGTATGCGTCCATGCTGGACGAACTGACGTTTCTCGACAAATGGGCCACGAATGCCGAGTGCGAAGCGGCCCAGCGCCTTACGCGTGCCATGGCCCTGCTCTGCCAGAAGGTGGCCGATGGAAGCGCCATGCCCAACGACAAATTCCTCGAATTGGGCTACGGGTTCTGCGAGGCGTATGTCGAGGCCAAATCGGATGAATCTTCGTCCTCGGTGGGCTCATGGCTCGAGGAATGCACAGCGCTTTACCAACAGTTGGACCAAGCACTCGACGCTGACCTGCCCGGCGCGCCGGCGGCGATCCTTCAAGACGCCGAGGAGTCCGAAGCGCCGCCCGTGGCGCCAGCCGAAGCGGACGCAGCCACCAGCGATTCACCGGAGTCCTTCCTGCGCGTCGCACAGGACGCCGTGCTTGCAGGCCGTTTTTCGGAAGCCAAGGCATTCGCCATGCAGGCCGCCGCTGCGTTTGCGAAGCGGGAAGCCGAGCAGGCCCAGGAGCGCCTCAGCACCATCGAACGCCGCATCAATGAAGGCGGCGTGCTCATCGAAAACGCCCGTGGCGCGCTGCGCGGCGCGGAAGAAGCCGTTGTCCAGGCCGAACAGGCGACTAAAGGCGGTGAATCGGCCCTCGCCGCGTGCGGCGAGCAGACCCGTGACGCGGTGGAGCAGCTCGAGGCGGTGGATGCCGATATTGCCGCTCTGGATGAGCGCATCCGCCAATTGCAGGCCGAGCGCGACGCCGCGGGCGAGCGGCGCGCCGAGGCCGATGCACAGCTCAGCGAGATGCGCACCCGGGAGGCCGACGCCGGAACCTCCCTGGACGCACAGCGCGCCAGTGAGGATGAAGCCCGCAGCCGGCTCGAAGAAGCGCGCCAGAAAGTGAAGAACCTGGAACGCAAACGCAGTGAACTCGAGCTTGAGATGGAACGGGCCCGCGACCTCCTCGCCCGCCAGCTGAGTTCCCTCGAGGACATTGAACAAACGATCGCGCAACTCGATACTACGGAGGTCGAGCTCCAGGGCGAATCCGATGACCTGTTGTTTTAGGGGGCGCTGGCATTGAGGTAACGGCGCGGACCGTGAACCAATGCGCGTGAAGGACCCGGCACGGGGAACGCGGGCCGCGCGCATTTTTGATATGCTCAGCTGAAGGAAAATTAACAAGATACGAGAGGGACTGTGCGTCAACGGGCAGACATAGCTGGAGCAGTGGATTTCGGTTCACGCGCCATCCGCGTTCTCATCGGCCGCCAGGAATCCGGCGGCGTGATTCGCATCATCGGCCATGGCACGGCCCCGGGGCACGGTTGTGTTTCGCAGGGGGTGATCCAGGATCGCAATGCAGCACAGGTCGCGTTGCGCAAAGCCCTGACCGCGGCGGAAAAAGAGGCCCGCGCGCATGTCCGCACTCTCTTTTGCGGTATTAACGGAAAAAACGTCGAGACTTTTATCCGCGAGGGCAACGTCAAGATCGATCGCGAACTCGTTGAACGCGCGCATATGGCCGAGGCCCGCGACATCGCCGAACGCGATATTCTGGCCCCGGGAAAACAGATCGCGTCGTCCATCTCCGCCCAGGAATGGTATGTTGACGACCTCCGCGTCCTGGACCCCATCGGCATCTGCGGCCAGGTGCTCAAGGCCCGCATTCATTTTGCGCGGCTGCCCGCCGCCATCGAGGACAACCTTGTCGCGTGCATCGAGTCGCAAGGCCGCGAACTCGAAGACATCATTTTCCTGCCCCTGGCAGCGTCCCTGGGCGTGCTCACGCCGGAAGACATGGAACTCGGCGTGGCGGTCATCGATCTTGGCCGGAGCACTACAGGCCTCGCGGTGTTTCGTGATCTTCGGATCCTGGGCACCCAGAGTTTTGAGCTGGGCGGCTACCATATCACGCGCGACGTCGCCGCCGGCCTGCAGGTCACGTTTGAGGAAGCCGACGAGCTTATCCTCGAATACGGCATCTCCGACGAGTTCATTCAGAACGAATTCCACGAAACGCCGGACGAGCCCGCACCCGAACCCAATGGCTCCGCGTCACGCCAGCGCGATCAGAGAGAATCCGCGCTGATCAAACTGAAGACAGTGGTGGCCGGCGCGCCCTCCATCGTAGAACGCGCTGAACTCGACCTGATCATCTTTGAACGGGCCAAAGAGGTGTTGAGCAAAATCCGCCAGCACCTCATCAACCGGGGCCTGGCCAAAAACCTCGTGCGCGGGGTCGTCCTCACCGGCGGCGCGAGCGTCATCAAGAACTACGTCGCACTGGCCGAAGCCATCTTCCAGGTGCCGGTTCGCGTCGGACAGCCCAGTTCCGTCGAAATCCTCCCTCACGAAGTCCACTCCCCCGAATTTGCCGCCTGCGTCGGCATCGTGCGCCACGCGTTCGAGTACCGCGCCGCTGCCCGCAACGGCCGCGTCGAGGCCCGCGGCGCCATGCGCTCCACTACCAGGCGCCTCGCCGGGTTCTTCAAAAAGTATTTTTTCTAGCGCGCCCCGATAACCTGGCAGGGTTTTAGCCGGACCTCCGCGCGGCGATTTTGCGTGTTCATCCGGAACCGGCTGGGCGGCCCGGAGGGCGGCCACAGGGGGACTGATTTCCGCAGCGCGGCCACGCAGCCCACGTGGTCCACCCTCGCCCGTGGGGGACACAAGAACCCGAATTGGAGAGATTCAGGCGCGGTGCACTTGCCCTCGCTCGCGGAGATGAGTAAATGGGTTCGACCGTCCGGCAAAACGCAGTGAAACCTGTCTGGCGGGGGTGAACCGTGTGCCGACGAAGACGTCGGCGCACCCAGAGTACCTATCCTCCGCGGTCGCGGGTGAACCGTGTGCCGACGAGGACGTCGGCGCACCCAGAGTACCTATCCTCCGCGGGCGGGGGTGAACCGTGTGCCGACGAGGACGGCGGCGCACCCAGAGTGCCTATCCTCCGCGGGCGCGGGTGAACCGTGTGCCGACGAGGACGGCGGCGCACCCAGGCGGTTGCGCGCGCTGTTTTATTCTACGACCGCGATTTCGTGCCAGTCATCCAGGGTGATGGAGATGGAATACTCGCCCGCGCGGAATTTGACGTGGGATGTGGCCTCGGTTTCAATTCCGAATCGGTTAAACAACCGCACTTTTGGAGTCCGGTTGAAGGGCCAGGGGAACTCGCCCGATACCGTTGTAATGAGCCGTTCTTCCCCAAGAATCCAGCCTTCATGCAATTCCCGCGGGGTAAACGGAAACATCGCGGTCACCGGCCCGAACTCGCCCGCAACGCGCCCGTGGATGACCTGTTTTTCCTCGAGATCGGATTTGTCCTCATCGCCGCCACCAACATCCGCGACGCGCGGAGGGAATTCCGTGACGTAGTAATAATACAGCTGCCCGAAGCGGAGGTGCGCGGCAACCGTCCGCATGAAGAAATCGGCCCCGGCATCGGCTGGGAATGAATGGCCGAGCCCGATCGGTGAGCCCAGCTGCCCTTTGGCGAGTTTGTCCATGAACGGCACGCCCTCGGCGAGGGGGTCATACCCCTGCGTTTCCATGAAACGAAACGCTCGCAGGTTCTGCAGCTCAAAGAGGGCCGGCAGCGTGTTGCAGACCACCGTCTTTCCGCGATCCAGGACGCTTTGCACCCAGATTCGCCGCGCCGCGGCGGAAACCAGGCCCAGATCCATCCATTGCTCCGAGACGCGGCCGTTGGCATCCAGCACGACGGTGCGGCCATCCCAGGCGGATTTGGTGTAGCGCTGAGGGCTTTCGCTCCAGGCGAGGCTGAACTGGTCGATGTAGAGCCCGTCAAGGCCCACGTCGTCGAGCAGAAAGGCGGCCTGTTCCAGGAAGTGCTTGTGGCGGTAGTTGTCGAGCGTGGGATAGACCATGAGATTCAGGGCGGGTTTTGCGCCGTAATGCTGCACATACCAGCAATCGAGCAGCACACCGCCGTCGGCGTCGCGCAGTACCGAATCGCCCCAGATCGATGCATCCACAAGCGCCGTCATCGCGGGTGTGGCCTTCTGGCCGTATCGCCCGCCCACATCGCGGCCTATGGGGAAATCCGCAGGCAGGGCGCCCTGGAAAAACGACAGCGGCACCGGCACGAGGTTGGTTTCGACGCAGGCCAGACAACGCGCTTTCGGCACGATGCTGCGGATGAACGCCTTCGCCTCGGTCATCATTTCCTTGTACTGTTCACGCGAGTAGTCCCAGCCGTCGTAATACTCAAACCAGGGGGTCAGTGCGAAGCATTTAAGGCGTTTGCGCGCGATCATCGCGGCGGCTTCCTGGCGTCCTTCTTCCGATGCAAGCCGCCGCACATCGAAGAAATCAAACGGGCCGTCAATCGTGAAATTGACGTCCCAGTCCCTGCGCACGGCGTTGATGAAGTCGAAGTAATCGCCCTCGACCGGATAGACGGCCAGGCGGAGCGTATACGATTCGCCTGGTTTGAGGCCGAGGCGTTTGGTGCCGAATTCGAGCGCATTTTCCTGCAGCACGCGCTCCTGTTGCAGGCGCATGTGATTGTCTTCAGGCACGACGCCCAGGCCGCCACGACTCTGGCCTGCGTACACGGCCGGATTCTCTGGAAATTCGCCCAGGCCGAGGCTCGCCGTATCCAGCCCGCCCAGCCGTGCCTGATGAGGACGGTCCGGCGTGATGAGGCGATGGCGCACCGCCAATCCCAGCACCTCGTCCGTCGTGTTGGTGATCGTGTCCGTGATGAGGATGCAGCGCTGAGTCCGCTCAAACCACGGGCCTTCGCTGGTATCCGGTAGTTCTTCCGGGCGTTCCTTGAGTTCCTGCGGGCGCCGGATGCTCCGTTCCACGCGGTAGGACGCACCTTCAGCCCTCAGGGTCACGTTGGGGGCCGCGATCTGCGTCTCGGGCTTCCAGCCGGGCTCCCCGGCAGGCCTGCCGGTGCAGTTCAGCTCATTGAAGCCCATACCGTCATCCTTGGGATATGAAAATGAAGTCTCGAGATAATACGGTTCGCCAGCGATGTCGATGCGGAGGCCGCCGCTCGAGGGAATGCGCACCGTGTCGCCTTCGCCTGGAACTGTGATGCCCGACAACGGCTGCCGTTTGAGCAGGTGCGCCCCGCGCAAGTCTCGGATCTCCCGTGCAGGCACGGCGCCCACGCTCAGGTCCTCAAGGATGAGCTGCATGCCCTCCGGGGGCGAACCGTTCCAGTAGGATGCGATGGCCGCGTTGACGATCGTCAATTCATTGCGCCAACCCTGCGCGATGTCGCTGATATCCAGCAGATACCAGTACCCTTCGCCACGATCCGTGAGCAGGGCCTCGAGATGCGGCTCCGCCGGGCCGAAAAAGGCCTGCAGGCACGGCAGGCCGGCCCGGGGCTCAAACAGGTTGACCCGCGGGTAGCGGGGGTTGTCTGTCTCGAAGGAGTTCCGGCGATTCAGGCTGCGCGGCTCGCCCGTGTCCATCCTGGCGTCCAGGGCGGCGCCATTCAGCGAAATCGCCAGATAATTGTTCCATCCTGCGTCCTGCGGGGCATCGAGGCGCGCACGGAATCGCAGACAGAGCGATTCGCTGTCCTCCAGCTCCACCTGAGCAAAAGTCAGGGTGGTTTGGGCCGGGGAGGCTTCAATAGGCAGAATTACGGGCGCATCCGCGCGCCACAGCTCCCGCCACGTCACTGACGCTGCTTTGGCCTCCGCCGCCATCGCATTTGATGCCCCCAGCAGAAGACCCAACACCGCCGCCAGCATGCGTTTCATGGACAGACCTCTCCCTTCTCACTGCGATTTGCCACAAAATCCGGCTGGTTCACTCGCGCAGACAGCATAACGAAGCCCCGCGTTACGGGGCAAGGATGCGCCGCGCCTCAGGCCGGATGCTGTTCCAGCAGCACCCCCAGCGGGCATTCGGCGCATTTCGGCGTGCGCCGGCAAAAATCTTTCCCCACAAAGACGATCAGTCCGTGATATTCCTTATACAGGTGCAGATCCGCTTCCAGATTTCGTTCAAACAGCGCGCGCAGCGGCTCGTAGGCGATATCCGGTGCGCAGAGGCTGTGGCGGCTGAAAATGCGCCGGGTATAGGCGTCCACGACAAACACGGGCTTGTCACACGCGTACAGCAGAATATCATCGGCGGTTTCCGGGCCGATGCCGTTCACGGCCAGTAATTCGGTCCGCAGGGCGTCCAGCGGCTGCGCGGCCAGCCGTTTCATGCTTCCCCGGTACCGATCCACCAGATAGGCACAAAAGCTGCGCAGGCGGCGGGCTTTGACCCGGAAATAGCCGGACGGGCGCAGCGCCGCCTCGAGAACTCTGTCTTCGCAGGCCAGGATCTTCTGCGGGCTGAGCAGGCGCTCGCGTTTCAGATTCGCGATCGCCCGTTCTACGTTTTTCCAGTTCGTGTTCTGGGTGAGTACAGCGCCCACGGCGATCTCGAACGGCGTGTCGCCCGGCCACCAGTCCGTGGGGCCGTAGAACCGGCTCATTCGCTCGTACATGTCTTTCAGGGCAGCTTTTGTATGCGGCATCGGAAGATTCCTGCAGGGGGCGTATCCAAAGGTTTTCGGCGCCTATACTGACACATTCCCGCACGCGCCCACAAAAGCTGCCCGGCGCCACGCCTCTCGAACGCACCCCGGGCCTCTGACCCGCCGAATGCACACAAGCCGGGGCGAGGGGCAATTTGTTCACTGGTATTTTCCCGGCGCTTCGCTTAGAATTTCGTTTCCCGTCATGCAACTCAGGAAAGGAACCGGACATGATACGAGCACGGCATCAGTACACTTCACCCGGCGGCATGAACCGCCGCGATTTCGTTCGACTGGGTGCGGCCGCGGGCATGGGCGCCAGCATCGCTGCAATGGATCGCTCCGCCTTCGCCGCGGTTCCGGAAGCCCTAGGTCCGGCGCCGGAAATGCCGTTTGCGGCACCGCCCATCGACAACGTCCGCATCGGCTACGTCGGAGTCGGCGGTATGGGGACCAGCCATCTCCGAAACCTGCTCGCCATCGAAGGCTGCCAGATCGTCGCGGTGTGCGACATCGTTGAGGAAAAGGTGGCCAATGCGCAGAAGATGGTCGAAGACAAGGGATTTCCCAAGCCCACGGGGTATTCGCGCGGGGAACGCGATTTTGAACGCCTGTGCGCTGAGGAAGACCTGGACCTGGTGTACACGGCTACGCCGTGGGAGTGGCACGTGCCCGTGTGCATGTCCGCCATGGAAAACGGCAAGCACGCCGCCACCGAAGTACCCGCCGCCTATACCATTGAGGACTGCTGGAAACTGGTCGAAGGCGCGGAGAAATATCAGAAGCACTGCGTCATGATGGAGAATTGCTGCTACGGCCGGGCCGAGATGCAGATCCTGAACATGGTGCGGCAGGGCCACTTCGGCGAACTGGTCCATGGCGAAGGCGGCTACCTGCACGACCTGCGCGCACTCAAATTCGCGGATTCGGGCGAAGGCCTGTGGCGCCGCCAGCATACCATCGATCGCAACGGCAACCTCTATCCTACCCACGGGCTCGGCCCGATCGCCCAGTGCATGAACATCAACCGCGGCGACCAGTTTGATTACATGGTCTCGATGAGCTCTCAGGCGCTGGGCATGAAGCTCTTCGCCGAGGAGAACTTCCCGGAAGGCGATCCGCGCCGCGCCGAAACCTTCCGCAACGGCGATTACAACACCAGCCTGATCAAGACCGCCCTCGGCCGTACGATCATGGTGCAGCACAATTGCGACTCGCCCCGCCCCTACAGCCGCATCAACATGCTTCAAGGCACCCGGGCCATCACCGTGGGCTACCCCGACCGCATTTACATCGAAGGCCGCAGCCCGGCCCATACCTGGGAAGAGCTCGAGCAATACCGCGAAGAATTTGATCACCCGCTCTGGAGGCAACTCGGTCCCGATGCGGGCGGCGCGGGCCATGGCGGCATGGACTTCATGGAAGACTACCGCCTGATCAAATGTCTGCGCGAAGGACTGCCGCTGGATATGGACGTCTACGACGCAGCCGCATGGAGCGCTGTGGGGCCTCTGAGCGAGATGTCCGTAGCCAACCGGGCCGAAACGCTCGATTTTCCGGACTTTACCCGGGGCCGCTGGCGCACCTGGCAGCCGCTGGGAATCGTCGAGGCGTAAACGTCCGCCGCGCTGACGAACCCGTACCGGGAGGATGTACCGGGCCCGCAGGGTCTTCGCGTCCTGCGGGCTCTTTTTGTGATCCGAAGCTCTGGCGCGCACAGGACGATTCAGGCGTTGAACTCGCCGTGTTTCAGCGATTCGACGAAGCTCCGGGCTTCGGCGTAAGCCTTTGCGCTGGCAATGATAACCAGCTCGTGGAAGCGCGGCCCAGCGCCTGCAGGCTGCAATACCAGACCCGAGCTGGAATAATCCAGATAGAGACTGCCCGTTCGCCCCGGCACGAACCCCTTAACCCGGTACAACACCCGTTCCGCGTTCGTCAGGGCTGCGCGCAACCGGGTTTCGTCGAGCGGGGCCGCCACGCGCTCGGTAAACCGCGCGTAATTCGGGTCCGCGCACGGCGCATAGTCTCCGTCCAGGTCCCGGCATCCCGGCATGGCCAGCAGATCCAGCGCCACATCGCAATACGTCGACCGGACCACCCGTGCGCCGGAGTTGAGGCGTCGAATCTGCTCTTCCACCGCCTCCACCGCTTTCTCATCAAAGAGATCCACCTTGTTGACGATGATCGTGCTGCTTGCCTCGATTTGCGCAGCGAGATTGGGAAGGGTCTCCAGAAGCACAGGAAATGTGCCCGGATCCACGATGCTCACGATGGAACGCAAGGCGTACTGAGCATCCAGCCCGGTCTCGCGAAGCATGCGTACTGCCACGTTGGGGTTCGCAATGCCGCTTGCTTCGATAATGACCCCTTCCACCGGGGTGTCCCCGCCAAAGCGCTCGGGAATGCCTTTCAGCGTGCTGACGAACTGGCTTACCAGGCAGGTACAAAAAATGCTCCCGCCAGGAAGGGAGACGACGTCGCCGCTGGCGTCCTGCAACAGCGGACCATCGACATCCAGCGGAGAAAACTCATTTACGAGAAATACCAGACGCCGCCCGCGGTATTGCTCGATCAAACGGCGCAGGTACGTGGTCTTGCCGCTGCCCAGAAAGCCTGTGATCAGACTCAGCGCGATCACGGCGCCGTGCCTCCCTGTTTCTCTCGCGCACGCGCCTCGATGGCGGCGATCAGCGTCTCCCGGTCAGGGATCTGCGACGAGAAGCGCACCACGCCGTCGATGCAGATCGAG
>DAOSJS010000022.1:9829-24137 GCA_035367355.1 Candidatus Hydrogenedentota bacterium | reverse complement strand
TCCGCGGGAGACTCCCATGCCAGCTAAAGAAAGCAAAAGCGCGTGACAGGCTGAGTCCAGCAACAAGGCGCCAGGGCCGCGTTAAGACGGCGAGGGGAGGGTTTCAACGATATGAATCGTGCGCGTGACTTCGGCGGTGTTGCCGGCCGCGTCCGTCGCCTGAATGACGATCACATTTTCTCCCAGCGTCAGGTCTTCGTCCTGTTGCCAGGTAACCGTGGCCGCAGGCGAGGCAAACGGGTCAAATTCGGCGAGAAGCCATGCGCCATTGGCGGTAATGCGGACAGTCTCCACTCCGCTTGCGTTGTCTGTCACGCAGGCCTGGATTCGAGGCCGCCGGTTTGTAGTGGGGCCGGTACCAGCCGCGGGAACCACCTCTGTGATGGTTGGTGCGACGGGGTCTGCCATCGGGGCAAACACGCCCAGGCTTCCCGTGTGTATCGTGAGCCGCCCACCCCCGCGCAGGGTGTCCTGGCGCGCCCAGCCGTTTCCCGATTTGCGATAAATCGCTATATTGGCCGCATCTGCCGCGCCGCTGGATTCTGGAAACGAGATTTCCAACGGCACGTCGAGCGGCGCATCGGTTGGCCACAAGCGGTAACCCTTGCCCATGGCCACCAGCCCGGACGTGCCCGTAACGGTTTCTTCTGACATGCGCAGGCCCAGCGTCCCATAAACGCTTCGGGCATTGGCACGAACCACCAGATCGCCGAAACAGGCAATGCGGCCGCGGCCGCGCTGAAACACCTCAATGGTCTCCATGTACGGCGCCAGTCTGGGATGTTCCACGGCGAGAGCCACCTGGTCGCTGTGTTGCGCGGCGCGGATGGCGGCGCGAAACAGCCCGGCGCCGACACGCCGGAACGCCGGCTCCGGCTCCGCGCCCGTGCTCTGGAGCAGCGGCGTCTCCGGTTCATCGTCGGGAAACCGTGCGGTAAGCAGGAGCCACTGATCAAAGCAATCGATGCCGAGCGTGCCCTGGGCGTTGCTTCCCCGGGATGGCGGCGCGGGCGGTTCAGCGGCCTCCGGCTCGATCCGTAGCGGCAGGGTGGCCGTATGGCCAAAATAGTCGCACGCCTCAATGAGCACATCCAGCGGTTTGCCGCCGGCGTCAATTCTTCCGTCAGCCTCCGATACGGAGAAATTGGGCGACTGGTTGCCTTCCCAGCGCCACTGCAGCAGAAACGGCCCCTCGGACCGATAATAGGGATGCCAGGACACCGAGCCGTCGCCCATGGTCTCGTACGACAGGACATCGTTTTGCACCCGGAACGTCTCCTGCGCGTCCACGACTGTGCGCAGGGTATGCACACCCAGTACGTTCGCGCCTCCATTGGCGGGGTCAATCACGTCAACCGCGATACCGATTTTCCCCCGGGCAGTCACGGCCGCGCACGTATGCCCGCCGCCGTTGCCGTCGGGCCGGACTTCCAGCACAACCGGCACGAGGTCGCCATTCAGCGTCGCACCGGGTTCCACGGGCACCAGCAGCACCTTGCGGATGTGCGGGCGCGTGGTGTCCGGCCAGGTAATTCCGAGGAGGCGCGGGTTCAGCGGCCGGCTCTGGGCATCGCGAAACTCCCAGTGCAGGTGAGGGGCGCGCGTCCCCGTGCGGCCCGCAAACGCGAGCAAGTCGCCCCGCCGGACAGGGAATGCCCCGGGTTCCGGCTGGAGATCGACCGCATATTTCTCGCGGGCATGCTGCGCCTGCCGGACGTAGTCGCGCAGGCCGTTGGTGAATTCCGCGAGATGGGCGTACACGATGGTATGGCCGTCGCTGGTCTGCAGATACACTGCTTTGCCGTAGCCCCAGGGCGAGCAGCGGATGCGCGAGATATAGCCGTCGGCCGCTGCGTAGACTTCCGGGGTGGCCGTGCCGGTGCGGAGATCCAGCCCGGCATGGAACCGGCCGGAACGGTACTCGGCGAAACTGGAGGTGACCGCTGGAGGCAGCGTGAGGGGCCACTGCCAGGGATCCCCCGCAGCCAGCGCCATCATCGCCAGGAGCATCGTCACGGCTTAGGACTCATTCCGATCTCCTCCGGCATCTCGCCCGGATCCAGCATATCGAGCAGTTCCGGATGGGTGACCAGCTTGCGGTCCAGGTTGAGCGCCGTCTGGATCGCGTCTTCGTGGCTCGTGGCTTCCCGGCAGAATTCTTCCACGGCGAGGTTGGTTTTCCGGAGCAACAGCGTGTTTTTAATGTACGGCGCGGCTTTTTCGAAGGTGATTTCCTCACCCGGAAGCAGCTCGAGCAATTCGATGATGTGGTAGCCGAACTCACTTTCAATGATGCCGGACATCTCGCCCGGCTTCAGCGTGCGGGCCGCCTCGGCCATGAAGTCCGGCATGGTGTCGATGCGCGCCGTCCCGAGATCGCCGCCCTTGCTCCGGAACGGCTCGTCGGACATTTCTTTTGCCACCGCATCGAATTTGCGGCCGGACTGAATCCGGCTCAACGCCTCTTCGACTTTTTTGCGGGCTTCCTGGCGCTGCGTGGCGGCCCCGTTGCTGTTCTGGCGCGGCGCCCGCACGAAAATCTGGCGGAGGTGGGCCCGATCCGGTTGGCGTGCGTTATCCTTACGCATTTGCTCGAATTGCTTCTTGACTTCCGCGTCGGTGACTTCGACGCCCTTTTCTTTTGCGATGATCCCCCGTATCTTCTCAATGAGCAATGCGTTGCGCAATTCTGCGAGGGCTTCTTCGCGCGTGGCCCCGGCCCGTTTCAAGACCTCGTCTTCGCTGAGGGGCTCGGCCTGGCCGCCGGACAGCTGTTGGCCCAGCATTTCCACTTCCTTGGCCCATTGCTCCTGCACATACTCGTCGGTCAGCGTCAGGTTGCGTTTTTCGGCTTCCTGCAGCAGCACTTCCTTCTCGATGAGAATGCGCATGCACCGCAAGGCAAGACCGACCCGAAATGCATCTGAGATCGTGTCATCCGGGCGCAGCTGCTGGTACCGGTTCAGTTCACTCTTGTAGAGTTCGACGAACGCCTCGGACGGTATGGGCCGGTTATGCACCAGCGCGACGGGGCCGGCCGGCACGACATCCAGCACCAGATCCAGCCCCTCAAGGTTGGGCGCCTGGCTCCATGCGGCCAGGGATACGCCCGTTGCCCATATCACCGCCATCGCGATTCGTATCACTTTCATTCCTATTCTCCTGTCATTCCTTCCGGGGCAGATTCATCGTCTGCTTCGTCCTGCATGGCGCGTTCGGCCTCCGCACGCGTGCGCCTTCGGGCCGCGCGTTCCGCCCGGGCCTCCGCCATCATCGCCGAGATCAGATAATGGACCAGGGCCGCGGTCGCCGTCCACGAAGCCGCGAAGGTCAGCACGACGCGGTACGCGATCTCCAGGGGCTCCGCCGAGCTGAAAATGAAGTGGATCGCCATCACCAGCGTAGCGCAGAACGATGCAACGAGCAGGCCCAGCTTATCGCTGTCGGGCAGAATAACCCGGAAGTTCTCTCTTCTTCTGACGATCGTTCTGGGCATACCTCATGCTACCACAGCCGACCGTCCCCGGGGCAACTGCCGGTGCGTGCCAGGAAGTGTGTTGGGCGCCCTGCCTTCGCAACCAGGCTCGGCTCCAATCCCCGTTTTACCTTTTCCACTCAGGAGATCCGCTTATGGTACTCCTGCAGCGAGCGAACCGTCGCGGTGTCCTGCTTGCGCGCGGCAATGCCGCGGGCGGCGGCGATGGCCGCGGCGGTGGTCGTCACATACGCCACTTTGTACTTGATCGCTGATTTGCGGATATACGAGTCATCGGTCACGCTCAGCTTGCCCGCGGGCGTATTGACCACGAGCTGGATTTCGCCGTTCGTGATGGCATCAACGATGTTGGGCCGGCCTTCGTGGACTTTTTTGATCAACTCCGATTTCACTCCGTGCTCGCTCAGGAACGCCTGGGTGCCCAGCGTGGCGCGAATCCGGAAACCCAGGTTCTGGAACTGCCGGGCTGCTTCGAGCACTCCGGGCTTGTCGGGTTCCGCGACCGTGATCAGCACGGCGCCTTCCAGCGGCAGCTTCAGTTGCGTGGCTTCCTGCGCGCGGAAAAATGCCAGGCCGAACGAATCCGCCAGGCCCAGCACTTCGCCCGTCGAACGCATTTCCGGCCCGAGCACCGGGTCCACTTCCGGAAACATGTTGAAGGGAAATACCGCTTCTTTCACGCCGAAATGGGGGAAGTGCCGCGGCCGAAGATTCATATCTGCAAGCGATTTGCCCAGCATGACCTGCGTCGCGATGTTCGCCATCGAGATGCCGCAGACCTTCGACACCAGCGGCACCGTGCGCGAGGCGCGCGGGTTCGCTTCCAGAATATATACCGTGTCGTTCGCAATCGCGTACTGGATGTTCATCAGGCCGACTACATTCATCTCAACGGCGATTTTTCGGGTGTACTCCGTGATGGTCTCGATGTGCTTGGCCGGGATGCTGATTGGCGGGATGACGCAGGCTGAATCGCCCGAATGCACGCCCGCCAGCTCGATGTGCTCCATGACGGCCGGCACAAAAGCGTCGGTTCCGTCGGAAATTGCGTCGGCCTCCACCTCCACCGCGTTTTCCAGGAACTTGTCGATAAGGATCGGCCGTTCCGGCGACACATCCACGGCGGCGGCGACGTAGTGCCGGAGCATTTCCTCGTCGTGCACGACTTCCATGCCCCGCCCCCCGAGCACGTACGACGGCCGCACCATCAAGGGATACTTGATCTCCGCCGCAATCGCCAGGGCTTCTTCGAGCGTGCTCGCCATCCCCGACTGCGCCTGCGGGATGTTCAGCCGGTCCATGGTCTGGCGGAACCGGTCGCGGTCTTCGGCCAGGTCGATGGTCTCGGGCGTCGTGCCGAGAATGGGCACGCCCGCGCTCGCGAGCTCTCGCGCGATGTTCAGCGGGGTCTGTCCGCCGAACTGGACAATCACGCCCTCGGGGCGCTCTTTTTCGTAAATGCTCAACACATCCTCGACCGTCAACGGTTCGAAGTACAGTTTGTCCGAAGTGTCGTAGTCGGTCGAGACGGTTTCGGGATTGCAGTTGACCATGATCGACTCATAGCCCTGTTCCCGCAATGCAAAAGCCGCGTGCACGCAGCAGTAGTCGAACTCGATGCCCTGGCCGATGCGGTTGGGTCCGCCCCCGAGCACCATTACTTTCTTGTTGGGGCTCACCTTCACTTTGTCGGGGGCGTTGTAGGTCGAATAATAATAGGCAGCGTCCTCAACCCCGCTGACGGGAACCGCGTCCCAGGCCTCGGTGACGCCGGTGCGGAGCCGCTGCTGGCGCACCCGGTCCTCGGGCAGGCCGAGCAGGCGGGCGAGATACCTGTCCGCAAATCCGTCTTTTTTGGCCCGGGCCAGGAGTGCGTCGGGGAGCTCTTTGCCTTTGCAGGCGAGGATTTCTTCCTCCAGATCGACCAGTTCTTTCATCTGTTCGATAAACCACGGCTTGATGTGGGTCAGGCGGTGCAACTCCTCGATGCGTGCACCTTTGCGCAGCGCCTCGTACATCACGAACTGCCGTTCGCTGGTCGGGTGCTTCAGGAGCACCATCAGCTCATCCAGCGATTTCTGGTTGAAGTCCCTGGCGAACCCCAGGCCGTAGCGGCCGCTCTCCAGCGAACGAATGGCCTTCTGGAACGCCTCCTTGTAATTTTTCCCGATGCTCATCACCTCGCCCACGGCGCGCATCTGGGTACCGAGCTTGTCTTCAATGCCGCGGAATTTTTCAAATCCCCACCGGGCGAATTTCACCACCACGTAGTCACTCGCCGGCGTGTACCGGTCCAGCGTGCCGTCGCGCCAGTAGGGGATCTCGTCCAGTGTGACGCCCGCCGCAAGCATCGACGATACCATCGCAATGGGGAACCCCGTCGCCTTGGACGCCAGTGCTGAAGAGCGCGACGTGCGCGGATTGATCTCGATCACGACCACCCGTCCGGTCTCCGGGTCGTGGGCGAACTGGATGTTCGTGCCGCCAATCACTTCGATTGCCTCGACGATGGCGTAGCTGTATTTCTGCAGGCGGTCCTGCAGTTCGGGGGAGATGGTCAACATCGGCGCCGTGCAATAGGAGTCGCCGGTATGCACTCCCATGGCGTCGACATTTTCAATGAAGCACACCGTGATCATGTGGTTGTTCGCGTCGCGCACCACCTCCAGCTCCAGCTCTTCCCAGCCGAGGACCGATTCCTCCACCAGCACCTGGCCCACCAGGCTTGCGGAAAGTCCCCGTGCCGTGATCGTGCGCAACTCTTCGACGTTATACACCAGGCCGCCGCCCGTTCCGCCCATCGTATACGCCGGGCGCAGCACCACCGGATATCCCAGCTTCTCGGCGATCCGTTCCGCGTCTTCGATGCTGTACGCGAGTTCGCTTCGGGGCGTCTCGATCCCCAGCTGGCTCATGGTTTTCTTGAACGCGCTGCGGTCTTCTCCGCGCTCGATCGCATCGACCTGCACTCCGATGACTTTCACACCGAATTCTTCCAGCACGCCGCCGCGCGCCAGCTCCGAGGCGAGGTTCAGACCCGATTGCCCGCCCAGATTGGGGAGCAGGGCATCGGGGCGTTCCTTGGCGATGATCTCACGCAAGGTTTCGAAATTGAGCGGTTCGATGTAGGTCTGATCGGCCATGCCGGGATCGGTCATGATCGTGGCCGGGTTGGAATTCACCAGCACCACCTCGTACCCCAGCTTGCGGAGCGCTTTGCAGGCCTGCGTCCCTGAATAGTCAAATTCGCAGGCTTGCCCGATCACAATGGGTCCCGACCCGATAATCAGCACTTTGCGGATATCATCTCGGCGCGGCATAGTTACCCCTCTAGTGGTGCAAACGTTGTTGGCTCCCAAGCCGGAAGGAACGCCGCACCGGCCCGGGAGAGTGGCGCTCCGGACCTCACCCACGGTCCGGCGTTCAGATAATCAGTGAGAATCGCAGGCTGAGCCACGGAGTTGTGCGCCCTCCAGGCCGCCATCCCGCGCAGGATACCACAAATGGAGAGGCGATTTCTTCTTTTTTGCCCGGAATGGCCGCCGGAATCTCTGTGCGCGCCCCCTGCAGGCTGGCTGGACGTTTATTCGGATCCCCATCGGTTAATTCCAGAGACCGGCATGAGCCGGGTCGGTTTGCCACTCTCCTGGACGCCGCCCTGGCCCGCGATCCTCATTTCCACATCAAAAGCGCAAAAAAGCCGCTCACACGGGAGTTTTAAGCACATTAGCGGGGAGTTTGGTTGACAGTGTCCGGCAGGGGGGATAGAATTCTTTCAGGCGCGTAAATGGCGCAGAATCAGGGGCTATGAAGCGGTTCAGTTTCAACACATTTCTCGAGGCGGACGGCAATCGGGCGGCGTTGCGCATCTGCAAACGGATTGCAGAGCTGGCGCCTGTCTCTCCGATGCCCGTCCTCCTGCTCGGCGAAGAGGGCTGCGGCAAGACCCATCTCTTGTATTCGATCTGGAAACGCGTTAAGGCGACATCTCCGCGCACCTCGCTTGCCGTGGTGACTGCCCGGGAATTCCGCCAGGAAGTGCTTGCTCTCATTGACGATCCGTCGCCCGTCGAGAAGGCCGAGTCGGCCATTCTGCTCATCGATCAGCTCGAGTTGTTTGATGTACTGCTCGATGAACTGGAATCCGTCGTACGCATTTTTATCAACAATAACCGGTACGTCCTGCTGGCCAGCAACGTGCATCCGCGCCGCCTCAAAGTCCTGCCTCCGGGATTACGCGACCTTATCGCCGCAGGCCAGACTGTCGACATCCGCTTGCGCGAGGGCGAGACACAGCTTGAAGTGCTCCGGCGTGAATTGCGGCGCGAGAGCGAGGCCGTCATTGAAAAGCAGCAGGTGGAAATCGATCGATTGCGGGGATTGCTGGAACGCGTGGGCGCCTCGGCCGGCGGCGCCGACGCCTCCGCCGCGGTCCGGGAAGCATTGGAGCAGGCACGGGCGCGAAACGCGGAATTGACCCGGCAACTCGACACCGCGACCCGGCTCGGGCTCGGTCTTCAAGAAGAGCTGGAATCGGTGAAGTCGCGGCTGGGCGCTGCGGAGCGCGGCGAGACGCCCGTCAAAGCGGCCGATTCAGAGGAATCCGCAGCGGGCCGTGCCGAGCGTGATGAAGCGCGCGAGGAGCTCGAAGCGCTTCGCCGGGAATTGGCGCGCCGGGGAGATACGGAAGAAGAAATTGAGCAGCTCCGCGCGGCACTGGCGGCCGCCCAGGCGGAGAAGGAACGCGCCCTGGCCGAAACCGCTGCCGAACAGGAGACCGAACGTCAGCGGCTGGAGGCAGAGGTGGCCGCCCTGGCGCAAGAGTTGGTGGTGGCGCGGAACGACTCCGCCCAGGCCCGGCATGAGGCGAATATGCTCGTCGAACGCGCCGAACGGCTTGTTTCGCAGATCGAAGGCACCCAACTTCGTTTTCGCGAGACCGAACAGAAGCAGCGCCGTCAGATTGAAGAGCTGGAAACCCTGCTTGCCATGCAGGGCCCTGCCGAGATGCAGGACGAACGCCTCGCCGCCCTGCAAGAACAGGTGGAAGCATCGGAAGGGCGCGTCTACGCACTGCAACAGGATTTCGAGCGAGAACGCCGCGAGTTGATCGAGCGGCTGGAACAGGACGAGCAGCGGATTCAGGATGAGCTTTCCCGCGCGCTGGAGGCTGCCCGCGCGGCGCATGAGGCCCATGAGGCGCTAAGCGTGGAGCACGCCCAGTTGCGCGATGCCCTGAAAAGCGCCAAAGACGAGTGCGAATCATTTCGCACCCAGCTCGATGCCCTTGAGCAGGAGCGCGAGACCTTGCGTGTTCAGCTCGAAAATCTCGAGCAGGAACGCGAATCATTTCACACTCAGCTCGAAAATTTCGAACAAGAGCGCGAATCATTCCGCACCCAGCTCAGTGATCTCGAGCAGGAGCGCGAGAAGTTGCGCGTTCAGGTCGAAAATTTCGCGCAAGGGGACGAATCGTTACGTGCCCAGCACGATAATCTAGCGCAGGAACGCGAGGCGTTGCGTGCCCAACTCGAACATCTCGAACGAGAGCACGAATCGCTGCGCGCCCAGCTCGAAAATCTCGAGCAAGAACATGAATCGCTGGGGTCTGACCTGAATGCCAGCCGCGCTGAACGCGCCGCGGCGGAATCGGCGCTGGAGGAACTCCGTCAGACGCGCGAAAACCTGGAATCCGAACTGAACGGGAGCCGCGCCGAGCAGGACCGCCTGCGCGAAGAGCTCGAACAAGCTCATCGTGAAAACCAGCGGCGGCAATCAGCCCTCGACGAATCCCGGGTGCAGTTGGAAACGGCGCAATCCCAGGCGCGGCAGCTGGAAGCACGCCTGAGCGAACAGGCGGCCGACATGGAAGCCCTGCGCCACGATGCCGCGGCCCAGGTGGCCCGCGCCAATGCCCAGGCAGGCGAGCTCGAAGGCCAGGTCGCGCAGTTGCGGGCCCAGCTTGTTCAAGCCGGCGAAAGCCGTCGCGAAGCCGCCCGCCGTATCGAAGAAATGCGCGCGAATCTCGCAGCTTCCGCGCATGTCCTCGGGGAATGGTCCTCCCAGCTTGCCTCCCACGAAGCGCCTCCCGAAGCATCCGGCGAGGAACTGGATGAGGCTTCCTGGGCGCCGTACCAGGACTCTCCCAAAGCACGCCCGGCTGCCGCCGGTTCAGCGCAGGAAAGCCAGACCCTGCCGGAGATTGATGAAGACGACCAGTTCGATGGCGATCGAATGGTATTGCCGCCCGCCCCCGATGAAGAAGATGTCGAGCCCGGCGCTGGCTATGGGAGCGATCCCGGGGCCGGCGCTCCAGTCTGGACCGATTCGGAGCCGCCCGCGAATTTTGACGTGCCCTCACCCCCTCTCGAGCCGCTCCAGGACCTCTCTCCGCTCGAAGACGAGTGAGACTAGCCGGCACGGACTTACTGTCTGAAAACGCCTCTCGTGAAATGCGCCGCGGGTGGAGGCGAGGCCGCATGGCGCGAGGGGAGACCGTTCTGGCATACTCCTCCCTATGGACACACTCGAATCACGCATCATCCGCCTGTTGACTGAGATCCACCCGCTTGACCGCGTTCCGCGGGCAGGGTATGTGCTGCGCGGCGTGCCCGAACCGGAATCCGTGGCGGCCCACAGCCACTTTGTCGCCCTGCTGGCCCTGCTGATCTGCGATGCATGCCCGGGCCAGTTTGACCGCGGCAAGGCTCTGACCATGGCCATCATGCATGACCTGGCCGAAGCCCGCCTCATGGACATCCCGATGACCGTCAGCGATGCTTATTTGAAGGGCGCCAAGCGTGACGCAGAACAGGCCATCTTTGAGGACCTTGTCGCAGGATTCCCCGAGCGGTATGCCCAGTACCACCGTGAGCTGCTCGATGCCGTCTCCCCTGAGGCCCGTCTCATCCGCGGGCTGGACAAGGCGCAAATGATGCTCAAAATTGTCATGTATCAAAAAGAAGGCCGGGGCCGCCTCGACGAGTTCTGGAATAACCCGCGCAACTTCGCCGATTTCGGCGTCGAGCCCGTATCCCGGCTTTTCGACGCGATTTGCGCGCATGCCGGCAGGTGTCGCCCAAAATAGATACACGGGTGCACACTTGTTATTCATTTTTGACAACCGCCCGGAGGCTCACGGATGTCCCAGGGTCCTTGTAATGGTTTTAATTGAAGTAATCGTGTGTAGTGGCGGGGTAATCGGCTCTAGAAAGCCGTGGAGAGATTGGCCCGATTTCTGCGTATACATTTGTCGCTGAGGTGTGTCTGCTCGACCGATGAGTAGTCGGATGCGCATTTCGGGCTGGAGAACCGCGCGGCGTCCGCAAGGTCGTTATCATCTCACACGCGGGCGCTCGGGTGAGTCCAGGGGAGACTGATGCAGCGAAGCCGCGCAAACGCTGACGGCGAAGATGTCACAACGAGAGCGTCAGTTACGCATACTCGCATCCACGTGAACGGTGTCCGGGCGCTGTCACGCAACGGACGGGAGCAATTGCGTCTGTTGGAGCTGCACCTTGTTGCCCTGGAGACCGATCCTTGTGATATGGAAAAAATCGGCGCGGTGGTGCGCGCGCTGGGGAATCTCCGGCGGGCGGCGCACCGCCTCAAGCTCCGCGATCTGTACTATTGTGCAGAGGAGCAGGAACGCCGTGCTCGCGAGGCGCTTGAAGGAGGCCTGCTTCCGGAGACCACCATCGATTCCAGCCTCGAGATGATTGATGTGCTGAAACGGTACCTCGCCGGCGTGGAGGAATCGCTGCGTACGGGAGAGCCGTTGCCATCGCCGCGAATGCTGCCGTCGTTGCGGCGCAGCGCGGAATCCCGGCGCGTGCCCAGGCGGATCGCACGGACCAGCACGCCGCGGGATGCGCGCAAGCGACTGGGCGAGCTGCTCATGGAATCCGGCGACATCAGCGAAGGCGAGCTTCAGCGCGCCTTGTTTGAGCTTGAAGAGGCAGGGCCTCCCAGGCTCATCGGCGAATTGCTGTTGGAGGAGCTGCAGATTTCACGGGAGCAGCTCGATCGCGCGCTCGCCGGGCAGCAGGATGCATCTCAGTCCCTCCGGCTGGGCGAGATTCTGGTGAGCCTGGGCGCCATTTCGCCGCAGGGCCTGGTCCGGGGCCTGGAAAAACAGCGTCATCCAAAGGCGCCCCGCCTCGGCGAACGGCTCGTCCGGACGGGGCGGGTGCCTGCGAAGCGGGTGGTGCTGGCTTTGCGCTGCCAGGGCATGATTCGCGATTCGGTCCGCCACGGCCTGGCCACGCTGGCGGCCCGATTCGCCACACGCGTTACCGAAATGGGCCCTCCACAGCAACGGGAGCGCCTTTCCGCGGACGAGCGCGCGGCGCTGTCCCGGTTTCGAGACGAGGCGCGAAATCTCTTGAATGCAGCCGATCGCGGCCTGCTCGCGCTGGAATCGGAGTCCACGGATCCCCACGCGCTGCGGTCCGTCCGCCGGTCGATTTATGCTCTGTCCCGGTTTGCCAGATACCTGGGTCTGGCCGATATCGGCCATTTCGCACGGGCATTCTCCGGCTACCTGGCGCGGGCGGCAGGCAACGCGTTTTCGCTGGAGGGACCGCGTCTTGACGTGGCCTTCGATTGTATCGACGTACTCCGGCGTCATGTGGACTATGTTGACGACGCCTTGATGACCCAGGGCCGGATACGCCGAGAGCGGCAATTGCCCGAGTACATCGCTCTTTTGCGCAGCCTGAGTGTCGGATGGCAGAAAGATCTGCGGGTCAGCCGTTTACAGCCGTCCGAGCAAGGGCAGCGGCTGGGCGATATCCTGATGGCCTCCGGTGGGGTCACACGCGAGGCGCTTGACGCCGCCCTGGCTGCTCAGGCCCGGACGCAGGAATCCGCCAGGCTGGGCGAACTGCTGGTCGATGAAGCGCTGATCTCGCGCGACCAGGTAAACGCGATCCTCGCTGCCCAGCAGCAGGATGTGTCCATCGGACGGCTGGGCGATGTCCTGGTTCAGTGGGGGCTGGTGGACCGGGCCGACATCGATGCGGCGATTGCGCGCAGGCAGGCACAGGGCCGGCCACGCCTCGGTGAACTCCTGGTGCGGATGGGGGCCGTTCGCGCGAAGGCGGCAGCCCATGCGTTGCGGCGCCAGCGCGCGAGACTCGCCGGCGCTGCGGCGGCCGTGCTCGTGGCGTCCTCTATCCTTGCACCGGCTTCGCCTGCAGCCGCGAGCCCCGCTCTTGCCACCGGTGATTCCGCCATCGCAAGAGCTTTGGACCAGGGGCTTGCGGCCGGCGCGGAACGGGACAGGCTGGGCGGCGCCGTCGAGGCCGCGCTCGTCACCCGGCCCCTGGCTCTCGATATCGAGCGGGATGGTATGCTCGATGGCTGGGAGGTCTGGAATGCCTTACATCCTGGACGCAGCGCCGGCATGGCCGGAGCCGCCCGGCGCAATTCCCTGACGAGCGGAATTGAGATCGCGCCGGCCTCGCAGCAAGAGCCGGAGGCGTCCAGCGAGGCGGAAGCCTGGGATTATATCGAATGGCAGCGCATCGCAGATCCCGCGTCTGCCGAAAGGCACCCCATGCCGCAGGCCCGTGGCGAGCTCTCTTTTTCCGATCTCCAGTATGTCATCAACGCCGCGCTGGGCCTGGACACGCCCGTGCCTCCCAAGCTCAACCGGGCCGGAGCAGCGGATGCGCCGGATATCCTGGGCATCATCCACGCGGCACTGGGCATCGCTCCACAGGCGTGAAGACGTGCGCCCCGGGCGCCCTTATTCGCCGATGATCTTCACCAGTACGCGCTTCCGGCGCTTCCCATCAAGCTCGTAATAGAAAATCTGCTCCCAGGGACCAAAATCGAGCTTGCCGTCCGTGACTGCCACCACGACTTCGCGGCCCATGACGGTGCGTTTGAGGTGGGCGTCGGCGTTGTCTTCATACCCATTGTGGGCATATTGATCGTAAGGCTTTTCGGGCGCGAGTTTTTCCAGCCAGCGTTCGAAATCGGCATGGAGGCCGGACTCGTTGTCGTTGATAAATACACTGGCGGTGATGTGCATGGCGTTGACGAGCACCAGACCTTCTTTCACCCCGCTTTCCCGGAGGCATTCCTCGATCTGCGGCGTGATATGAATGATCTGCCGGCGTTGCGTCGCGCTGAACCATAATTCTTTCCGGTAACTCTTCATCACGGCGATCTCCTTCCCTCAGGCCGCTGATTCTACCCAATTTCACTGCTGACGCGCACACCGCCGGGCGTCCGTCCCATGTGAACATGGACTCGGCAGCCCGTTCTTGTTTGAATGGCTGAGTCTGATATGATAGGAAGCACTGTCCGGCCCGTCTGAGCCGACGCGGTTTGTCTTCACCATTCGCAACCAGGAGAACCACCATGAAACATCAAAACTTGACGCGTAGGGCCTTCATCGCCACCAGTACGCTCGCAGCCTCCCAATTGGGTTGTGCCACGGCGCAAACTCGGATCGCGATGAACGACGCGCAGGTCGTTCCCGGCAAAATATCCCCAAACGAGAGACTCAATGTGGCGGCGATTGGAGCGGGCGGCAAAGGTTTTTCCGACATCATGTCGTGCAAGGGCGAAAACATCGTGGCCCTGTGCGACGTGGACTGGAAACGCTGTGAGAAAGCCTTTAATGAGCTGCCCGACGCGCGCCGGTTCAGAGATTACCGCAACATGCTCGAACAGATGCCGGAGATCGACGCGGTCACGATCTCGGCGCCGGATCACATTCACGCACCAGCCGCCATCCTGGCGATGAAGATGGGCAAGCACGTATACGTGCAGAAACCACTCACCCATACCGTGCAGGAA
>DAOSJS010000022.1:0-9819 GCA_035367355.1 Candidatus Hydrogenedentota bacterium | reverse complement strand
GGATGACGCTGGTCGCCCGCGAAGCCGGCGTGGCGACGCAGATGGGAAATCAGGGACATTCCGGCAACGGCGTGCGGGAATTGTGCGAGATGATCTGGTCAGGGGCCATTGGCCAGGTGCGCGAGGCGCATGTGTGGACCCACCGCCCCGTATGGGCGAATCAGGGCCGGCCGGATCCGCTGCCCTCCGCCGTGGCGCCCGAGCATCTCGACTGGGACCGGTGGATCGGCCCCGCACCCATGCGCCCCTACGCAGAAGGTTATGCGCCGCATGACTGGCGCGCGTGGCTGGATTTCGGCGGCGGTTCACTGGGTGACATGGCCTGCCATATCATGGACCCGGTCTACATGTCTTTGAAGCTTGTCGAGGCGGCCAGCTACACGGTTGAGGTCGTGATGCAGGAGGGCCGGAATGAAGAGACTTTCCCGCTCACGACGACGATCAAATATTCATTCCCGGCGCGAGGCGACATGGCCCCGGTGGATGTGTACTGGTACGACGGCCACTGGGAAGACCCCAAGACGGGTGAAAAAATGTACAACCGGCCGCCACGGCCCAAAGGCATTCCCGAAGACCAGGAACTTGGCGACGACAACAAGAATGGCTCGTACCTGGTGGGCGACAAGGGCATCATGACCCAGGGCGAGTACGGCGGCCGGCCGCGCCTGATGCCGGATGAGAAGATGGCGGATTACACGAAGCCGGAACCGTTCCTGGAGCGGATACCCGATCAGAACCATTACCAGGACTGGCTGCAGGCCTGCAAAGGCGGGAAACCTGCCTGCTCCAATTTCGATTACGCCGGCCCGTTTACGGAAATGGTGCAGTTTGGCAATCTCGTGGTGAAATCGGGCAAGAAGCTGCACTGGGACAACAAAAAAGGCGTCGTCACCAACGTGAAAAACGCCGAAGCAGTGGTCTCGAAGGAATACCGGAAAGGCTGGGAACTGCCCATCTGACGCAACGCGACCGTACGTGCGGATGCGCCGGGAGCGGATGCCGGTGGGTGTTGATGAGATGAAACGCCGCATGGCTGCGCGAGCCGAATGCGAAGGCGCCGGCATCGCGCGCGTGCCGAAATACGGTGTGCTCCGCCCCGGGCAACACGACAGCGAGACTCTCGCTGCGCTGTTGAGCCGGGTGCGGGCATGCCGGGAGTGCGCGGCGGAACTTCCGTTGGGGCCGCGGCCGGTGCTGTGCGCCAGCGAAACGGCCCGGATCCTGATTGTGGGCCAGGCGCCGGGCACGCGAGTGCACGCCACGGGGATCCCGTGGAACGATCCCAGCGGGGACCGGCTGCGCGCCTGGATGGGTGTTGATCGCGACACGTTTTATGACGTGTCGCGTATTGCCATCATACCGGCGGGACTGTGTTATCCCGGCCGCTACGACCGGGGCGGGGATCTGCCGCCCCGGAAGGAGTGTGCGGAACGCTGGCTCGAACCGCTATTGAGGCACCTGCCGAACGTGGCGCTGACGCTCTTGTGCGGGCATCACGCGCAGGCGCTTCATCTGGGAGTGCGCGCAAAGGAATCGCTGACGGAAACGGTGGAATCCTGGCGCGAGTATTTTCCGCGGTACCTGCCGCTGCCTCATCCGTCGTTTCGAAATCTGCTCTGGATGAAGAAGCATCCCTGGTTTGAGCGCGAGCTGTTGCCGGTGTTGCGGAAGCGCGTGCGCGCCCTGTTGCGGAAACGGTGACCCGGTTCCACGCGGGCCGGAAGAGGCCCGGCAACAGCATCCGGGCATGCGGGGCGCCTGCGCGGCGTAATCGTGTGGGTTGGGAGTGCGCCCGTCCCCCGGGCAGATCAGGAGGCATTACGGCATGGGCTGGGAAGCCTGGTTTTCGTTTGGAATTATTGGCGCCATTCTCTTCGGCCTCGCCACGAATCGCGCCTCGGATGCCCTGCTGGTCGGTGGTGTCGTGTTGATGGGACTTGCCGGGATCCTGTCGCCCTCGGAGATGTTCGCGGGATTTTCGAACACCGGCATGCTCACGGTAGGCGCTCTTTACATTGTCACCGCCGGGCTGCGCGAGACAGGTGCGCTGCAGAGCGTTGGAGACTGGGTGTTGGGGGGCGCGCGCAACGAGCATCACGTGCTGCGGCGGTTGAGCTGGGTGACGGCCATGTCGGCGTTTCTGAACAACACCCCCATCGTGGCGATGTTCATTCCCATTGTGGAAGACTGGTGCCGTAAACACCAGGTTTCGCCGTCGCGCCTGCTTATCCCGGTTTCCTATTTCTCCATCCTCGGGGGCACGTGCACGCTCATAGGAACCAGCACCAATCTCGTGGTAAACGGCTTGATGATCCAGGCCGCAAAGAACGATCCCAGCCTGGCAGATCGCCTGTTCGAGATGAGTATCTTCGAACTGGGCCGCGTGGGGTTGCCCTACGCGTTCGTCGGGACCGCGTACCTGCTCCTGGCGGGGCCGCGCCTTCTGCCGCAGCGGCAGGGGGCCCGCGACCGGCTTGGGGCGGCGGCACGGGAATACCTGGCGAACATGCGTATCGAGACCGGGTGCCGGCTGGCGGGCAAGCGAGTCGAGGAAGCCGGGCTGCGCCGTCTCACGGGCCTGTTCCTGATCGATATCTGGCGCAACAATCGCATGATCGCGCCGGTGGGCCCGGATGAAGTGCTTGAAGAAGGCGACATCCTGACTTTCACGGGTGTGGTGGACCACATCGTCGATCTGGAACGCATCCCGGGGCTCGTGGCGTTCGTTGACGAAGACTACGAAGCGCAGGCCGCTGCGCGCCGCCATGAAATGCTCTGCGAAGCCGTGGTCTCGCGAACCTCGCCGTTAATCAACAAGACCATCCGCGAAGCCAATTTCCGGGCGCGCTACAATGCCGCCGTCGTAGCGGTGCACCGGGGCGGCCACCGCCTTCAGGGGCGTGTAGGCGATATCGAGCTTCAACAGGGCGATACGCTGCTGTTGCAGGCGGGGCCGCATTTCGTCGATGCGCAACGGAACAACAGCGACTTCTTCCTGGTCAGCGGAGTGAGTAATTCGTGTGCGTTGCGGGACGACAAGGCGTGGCTTTCCCTGGGTCTGCTGGGCCTGCTCGTTCTGCTGATGACGACAGGAAAGATGGAAATCGTGCTGGCGGCGTTCCTGGTGGCGGGGCTGATGATCGCGACGCGCTGCGTGTCCGTGGCGGATGCCCGCCGGAGCGTGGACTGGCAGACCTTGATCACGATTGGCGCGGCATTTGGGCTGGGCACCGGACTGGTGAATTCGGGAGCCGTGGAGGCGATTTCGGGGCGGGTGGTTGCGGCGATGGGGCCCTGGGGGCCGCGGGCGGTGCTGCTGGGGGTCTATCTGATGACCACGTTGTTCACGGAGATCATCACCAACAATGCGGCGGCGGCACTCATGTTCCCGTTTGCCGTGGCGATCGCCCAGGGGCTGGGCGTGGATCCGCGCCCCTTTGCCATGACGATCGCGTTCGCGGCGTCGGCCAGTTTCATGACGCCGCTCGGGTATCAGACCAATCTGATGGTCTACGGCCCGGGCGGATACAGCCTGCGCGATTTCGTGCGGATTGGTTTGCCGTTGAACGTCCTGCTGATGTTGACTGCGACGCTTCTCGTGCCGCTCGCCTGGCCGTTTTGAGCTCTGAAGCCGGCCCTGGCGCGTCAATCAATTGGATGGAAGAGCTCGCTGACGGCATCGTGGAGCGCATTGGCGAGCACGATGCGATCATCCCGGATGATGGGGTCTTTGCCCAGCGTCAGCGTAAGTCGGTGGTACGGGAGGCTGAGCAGCCGGAGCAGGTGTGGCAGGAACGGCCGGGGCGGCCCCCACATCTCAAGCTGCGCGGGAGGAATCTCTCCTTCGGGCGTGCGGTAGTAGGGATCGGGGCCGAACAGAACCGATTGTGACGGGGGCGGCCATCCCCACGGGGTGTGATAATGGATGGCGCCGTAGTGGACCGGGAACCGGTCCTGGGCGGCGCTTCCGAGCAGGGCGGCCCGGAAGCGCTGAATGCTCCGCCCAGGGGAAATGACGCTTTCCGGAGCCAGCATAATGCTCTGACCGCGCGCGAGCCGGCGCCGGATCTCCGCGTTCACTCGCGGCACCTCTTCGGGATGCCGGCTCACGAACACATAGTCCAGTGCGCGGAAAAAGCGGCCGAGCACGGGCAAAACGCGGAGGGAGTCAATGGCAACGAGCCGCCCCTGCGGGAAAAGATCCTGAATCAGGAAATCTTGCCAGGTGACGTGATTGGAGACAAAAAACAACTGGCCACGGGGCACGGGCCCGTACGTGGTGACGCGCTGTCCGATGCCTTTCCGGAGCTGGCGGATCCAGGCGAGGGCGATGGGGCGCCGGTGCGGCTCAAACCGGGCCGGAGACAGCCATGCCAGGGTATCAACAGCGAGCAGGGCTGCATAACAGCATGCGCTAGCAGCGAGGAGGCGCGCCAGCCGGAACGTCGCGCGCACCACCGCTCCCGGCATCCGGGCCGGATATGCGGCCGGGTAGTCTGCCGAGCGCGGCGGATCCGCCCGATGGTTCATTCTGCGGCATCCTCATCGTCGGCAAGCGTCAATTCCATGGTGCATTGTATGGTCTGCCGGATTTCTTCCGACGGGAAGGGTTTTTGTGCCAGATCCGCCAGGGTCCAGCGTTTCAGAATGGTGATGATCGCCTCATGAAGTTCAGCCATCGCTCGGTGAAACGCGCAGACCAGTTCCATGCGATCGAAATCCTGGCAGAAATCGCCGAGAATTTTGCCCTGGCACGCTTCCACGACATCGAGCAGGGTAATGGCCTCGGGCGGCCGGCTCAGGGTGACGCCGCCTTTCATACCGCGGTGCGCGCGCAGAATATCGGCTTTCACGAGAGCCGTGGTCACCTTGGCCGTGTAGCTTGGGGAAGCATTGATGTGCTGCGCGATGCGGGCAGGCGGAACGGGCGCCCTGGCTTCTCTCAAAAGCAGGAATACGAGGACCCGCAGGGCCGTCTCCGAAGTCTGCGTCAACATGGTCGGTCGTCCTGTTCGCGCATATGCCCATACCATAGCGAAAAGGCCTCAGCCGCAACAAACGCAGTCAAAAATGCGTGTTTCGCCCGGCGACAAAGGCGGGCGGCACAAGACCGGCACGGGAACCGCTCCGCGGGCCGAACCCCGGCGGAGCGGTTCCCAAGCCGTGTTTTCGCAACTCAGGCGTTGGCCATGACGGTGTTCAGGTCGGCCATCGCGTCCTTGCCTATAGGTTGAAGGTCGAACTTTTCCTGCAGAAGAGCCAGCACGTTGGGCGAGACAAACGCAGGCAGGGTCGGCCCCAGGCGAATGCCCTTGACGCCCAGATGGAGCAGGGTGAGCAGCACGGCCACCGCTTTCTGTTCAAACCACGAGATGAGCAGGGTGAGGGGGAGGTCGTTTACGCCGCATTCAAAGGCCTTGGCGAGCGCGAGGGCGACCTGAATCGCGCCGTACGAGTCGTTGCACTGGCCCATGTCGAGCAGCCGGGGCAAACCGGCGACGGTGCCGTATTCGTGTTCACGGATGCGGTATTTGCCGCAGCCCATGGTCAGGATGATGGTTTCCTCGGGCGCGTTGTAGGCGAAATCGCGGAAGTAATTCCGGCCGGGATCGGCCCCGTCGCATCCGCCAATCACGAAGAAACGCTTGATCGTGCCCGACTTGACCGCGTCGATGATCTTGTCGGCCAGATCGAGAATGACGCTGTAATGGAACCCCACCGTCCGCGTGACCAGCTCAGTGGGCGTCAGCGGGCCGATCTCGAGGGCCCGCTTAATCACCTCCGAAAAGTCATTGGTGGTGATCCGTTTCGCGCCCGGCACCGCGGTGACCCGCGTGGTATACAGCCGGTCCAGGTACGTGTTGATGGCCGGATTGGGGATGAGGACACAGTTGGTCGTGGCCAGAATGGGCCCGCCAAACGCCTCGAATTCCATGCGCTGTTTCTGCCATGCGCCGCCGTAATGGCCGGCGAGGTGCGGGTATTCACGCAGTTTGGGATACATGTGCGCGGGGATCATCTCGCCGTGAGTATAGACCTTGATCCTCGTGCCTTTGGTCTGCTCGAGCAGGTCAAGCAGATCGACCATGTCGTGCCCGGTGATCAGGATGCCCGGCCCGTCCTGGATGCCTTCCTGGATGTCTACGGGCGACGGTTTGCCAAAGGTGTCGACATGCCCGTCGTTCAGGAGCTGCATGGTCCGGAGGTTCATCTCGCCACACTGCAGAACCAGTTCGAGCAGGCTGTCCATGTCAAAATTGACGTTGGTTACGGTGGCAAACAAGGCATCTTCGACAAACGCATCCACCACGGGGTCGGTTTTGCCCAGGCGTCGCGCATGGTGCTTATACGAACACATCCCCTTGAGGCCATAGAGGAGGATTTTCTGCAGGGATTCGACATCCGCGTTCTTTCCGCACGCGCCGGTATCGGTGCAGGCGATACCGTCGCGGGTTTGTTCACACTGGTCACAATACATGAGGCTCATGGTTGTATTCTCCTTGATTGACGGGTCAGCCACCCGCAGGCAAAAGATGGACATATTTTATCCGCAATATCCGCTATTTTCAAACCGCCGCCTGCCGCCATCCACGCTTCTGGGGTTGCCCTGGTTTGAGGGACACGCAGGGGTAGATAAAATGGAGCATGGAGATCCGGCGCGGCCAAACGGACTTATGACGAAGCGTTCAAGCGAGATGCCGTGGAGTTGCTGCTCAGCGGCGGCCAGGATTTGAAGCGCCTGGCCTGCGCGCCTCCGAAGCTCTCTCATCCTCCACGCGGAGCACGGTTGAGGCACAAGAGCAAGCCGGTTCCTGCCTCTCCCGCATCAACATCGAGCGCCCTTGCAGGCCCGCTGAACGCCGCGAAGGCCCGGCTCCCGGTGATTCCCTGACGCAGACCCGGCGGAGGCGCAGGCGGCCCCAGTGGACCGGCGCTTCCCCGCGTCGGTTCAGGTGAGCTGTTCCAGCGGGATCGCCTCATCGATCAGCATGATCGGGATGCCCTCGCGAATGGGGTACATATACACCCGATCTTCCCGCACCAGTCCGCCTTCGATTTTCTCTTCGATGATTTCACCGCCGCGCGACGTGAGCGTACGGGCTTCGATGGCGGCGTTGGCCTTGTCGACGAGGGTTTGGTCGGCCAGGGTCACTTTCGTCTTATTTTCCGGACACACCAATATGTCGATCAGTTCCTGGTCTATCATCGAATGGAGCTCCTTCTCTGTACCGCCGTGCTGCGGTTATTCTAGCCCATCCGGCGCTTAACTCCAAGGCAAACCCGCTCTTCGAAACGGAACGGCCCGCGCTCACAGGGTCCGCCTAACGCGCCGGGTGGCGTGCACCGGTTGACTCAGCGCGGCGAGGCGGTTAGGCTGGCCACAAACCGGGTCCTGTGCGGGATTACCACGTGCAAAGCGGGAGTTCGATTCATGAGACAATGCCATCGCTGCGGCGCCCCGTGGGACGGCGGCGGCAAAAGACAGCCCGGCTCGAAGGACGTCTGCGGCGCCTGCTCAGCGTACCTGCATTGCTGCCTGAACTGCCGCTTTTATGAGCCGGGGGCGCATAATGAATGCTATATTCCCAACACCGAATGGGTCGGCGATAAGACTGCCTGCAACTTCTGCGACGAATTCGAGTTTGCCGATCGCTCCACCGCCCCGTCTGACGCCCAGGCGGGCGAGCAGGCGCGCAACGCGCTGGACAGCCTCTTTGGAGACAGCGAAAACCGCGCGCCAGATTCAGAACGCCTGGACGAATTCCGTAAACTTTTCGGCGATTGATCGCAAAAATTCGAATTACCATAGCCATTTTACTGTGACTCCCGGCCGATTATTTGACGCGGCCAGCGGCAAGTGATACAAAGTATGGAAGTCACGTCGCAACAAAGCGGTTTGGCCGGGTGATGCGGCGGGGCGGGCCGTGAGTTGTTGCACGGGGCGGGGAGACATACCGGCATTCGTCAGGAGGCCGTGAACGTCCTGAAGCCCAGGAGCCTGAGGTGACCCGAACGGAAACAAAAGCGCGTATGCTGGTCGTCGACGACGAACCGGGTATCCGGCAAGTCCTCGAAACGGCCTTTGCGGACCGGGGTTTTGCCGTGTCTACCGCCTCAAACGGCGACAAGGCCATCGAACTGCTCACAGAGCAGCAGTTCGATGTGGTGATCACGGATCTGAAGATGCCGGGCCGCGACGGAATGGCGGTATTGCGCGCCGCGAAGGAAGCGGCGATCGATGCGGGCATAATCGTGATCACGGCCTATGGCACCCTGGAAACCGCAGTCGAAGCAATGCGCCTGGGCGCGTTTGACTACATCGCAAAACCGTTCAAGCTCCAGGAAATCGAGCTGAAAGTCGACAAAATTGTCGGACGGCGCAGAGAAAGCGGTCCGCCACGGGACAAAGCGGCCGAACTGCCCGAAGCACGCAAGATCATGGGCGACAGCCGTTCGACCCGCCAATTGCTGAAGATGATTGAGAAGATCGGGCCGAGCCGGAGTTCCGTGCTCATCACGGGCCCGAGCGGAACCGGCAAAGAACTGGTGGCCCGGGCCATCCACGAGGCGAGTCCGCGCCGTGACCTGCCTTTTGTGGCGCTGAACTGCGCCGCCCTGGCGCCGGGCGTGCTCGAGAGCGAGTTGTTCGGCCATGAGCGCGGCGCATTTACGGGCGCCACGGGCCAGCGCGCGGGCCGTTTCGAACAGGCCCACACCGGCACACTCTTTCTCGACGAAGTGGCCGAGATTGACCCCTCCATCCAGACCAAGCTGCTGCGCGTGCTGCAGGAGGGAGAATTCGAACGGGTAGGCGGCCAGCAAACCATGAAAGTCGATGTACGGATCGTGGCGGCCACCAACCGCGACCTGCGCGAAGCCATTGAGAAGGGCGATTTCCGTCAGGACTTCTTTTACCGCCTGAACGTGTTTTCTCTGCGTACCGAGCCACTGAAACGCCGGCGCGACGATATTCCCTCGCTGGTCGACGTGTTTCTGGCGCGCTTCAGCGCGGAGACCGGCAAAAACGTGACTGGCGTGGAAGACGAAGTCATGAGTTTTTTCATGCGCTACCCCTGGCCGGGCAATATCCGCGAGCTGGAGAATATGCTTGAGCGGGCCGTGGTCTTGTGCGAGGGCAGCGTGATTACCGTCGAGGAGCTTCCCCAGGAACTGTTCTTCATCCAGGAGGACGATGAGCCGGAGCCCGCCGAGGCGCCGGATCACGGGTCGCTCGTGGAACGCACAGACAAGCTCGAAAGCGAGATGATTCAGGCCGCCCTGGAACGCTTCCGCTGGAACAAAACCAAGGCCGCGGAACACCTCGGCCTGAAGCGCACCACTCTCCAGTACAAGATCAAAAAGTACGGGCTGGAATAACCCGGCGCGCGATCGGCTTCGATCCCCGCTTCATGCAATGAGCTTTGCAGGCGCCCGGAATCGCGGACCGGTCAGGCGCTTCATAAGAAAATGGCGGCGAAGAGAACTTCGCCGCCATAAACACGATCATCCGGCACGCTGCCCGGCTCAATCCGGGATCAGCCACACTTCCGCAACCTGGCACCCACGGCCTGCGATGCGCTGCCATTCGAGATCCAGCACGCCGCCCGCCGTCAATTCCTGCGGCAGCGGGAAATCCACCGGCCACCACGTCTCGGGCTGCGGCATGGGGCCATGCACTTCATAGTCGCCGTTCGCGATCAGGCGCATCGTCGGACGGAACCGGCCCGCGTACGTCACCCGCAACGTGTACGCCTTTGACGTATCCAGCCCCTCGTAGTGCATCTTGAGCGGCGCGCGGAACAGCGTCTGGGCCTGATC
>DAOSJS010000021.1:0-24679 GCA_035367355.1 Candidatus Hydrogenedentota bacterium | reverse complement strand
GGTATGTTCTTCGTAACCGGCCGTTTTACTCGAGTGTCGCTGCCGCAGCCCTGGCCCATCTCGGCGCAGCGGGTGTGGCGCTCGCCGCCGAAAGCGAGCCGCTGCCGCTTCCCGCAGCCCTGACAGCTACTTCGGCCGCCCTGCTCGTGGTGGCTCTCGGACTCGGGATCGCGTATCTGCGGGTCCGGCGGCACGAACGCGCTGCCCATGAGGCCGTCGCCGAGCGCGACTGCGCGATTCAGGCCATCCGTCTGGGCGAAGAACGGTACCGGGACCTTTTCAACAACATCAACAGCGGCGTGGCGGTGTTGGAGGTGCTCGGAGAGGGCAACGACTTCATTCTCGAAGATCTGAACGCCGCCGGGGAGCGCATCGCGAGCCGGTTCCGCGAAGACATCGTCGGACGCAGCCTTGCGGAGGTGGATTTTACGGGTGTGGGCGCACCGCTGCTCGATGCATGCCGCGACGTCTGGCGTTCCGGCAAGTCCGTGCGGAGGTACTTTTCATCCAGGCCGGCCGGGCGCGGCGAGCGCTGGTTCGAATGTTTTGTGTACAAACTCTCGACGGGCGAGCTGGTATTTGTCTTTGAGGACATCACGCCCCAGAAACGCGCCGAAGACGAAAACCGGTTGCTGGCTACTGCGATTGAATACGCCGGCGAGAGCATCTTCATCACCACGCCCGAAGGCGTCGTCGAGTACGTCAACCCCGCCTTTGAGCGCCTGTCAGGATTTTCATCCGTCGAAGCCATTGGCAAAACGCCCCGGATACTCAAAAGCGGCCGCCACAGCACAGCGTTCTACGCGCAACTGTGGGCAGTGCTGCTCCGCGGCGAGACCTGGCGCGGGCGCCTGACCAACAAACGCAAGAACGGCTCGCTCTACGAGAAGGAAGTCACGATTTCGCCGGTCCTGAATCCCGCGGGCGAGGTGGAGCATTTCATATCGATCTCGCGCGATCTCACGCAGGAGATGGAACTCGCGGCGCAGCTTCGCCAGGCCCAGAAAATGGAGGCCATCGGCACGCTGGCTGGCGGCATCGCCCACGACTTCAACAACATCCTCGGCGCCATCATCGGGTTTGCCGAGCTCGCCCTGGAGGACATGCCTGAACCGACCGTCACGCGCAAGTGCATTGAGGAAGTGCGCAAAGCAGGCCGCCGCGCCGCAGAACTGGTTCATCAAATCCTCACCTTCAGCCGGCAGACCGAACAAGAACACCAACCGGTGCAGATCCAGCCCGTTCTGAAAGAAGCCATGAAGCTCCTTCGGGGCACTTTGCCCGTAACGATTGCGATTCAGCAGGAGATCGATTCCGAATGCGGCCAGATCCTGGCCGATCCGACTCAGTTGCACCAGGTCATCATCAATCTCTGCACCAACGCGTACCACGCCATGCGGGAGCGCGGCGGCGTGCTCACCGTCACCTACCGCCAGCTCGGCATCGCGCCAGGCGAACCCGAGCGGGCGCCCGGCCTGATCCCCGGAGACTACGCGCACCTTTCCGTGTCCGACACGGGCAAAGGCATGAACAAGGCCACCCTCGAACGTATCTTCGAACCCTATTTCACCACCAAGCCGCCCGGCGAAGGCACGGGTATGGGACTGGCCATCGTGCACGGCATCGTGCGCGGCCATCAGGGATTTGTGGCAGTAAAGAGCTCCCCAGGCGAAGGGTCAACGTTCGACGTCTATATCCCGTTGTACCGGCGCGAAGAAGACGCCACTACACCCGAAGGCCCCACCCTCATCCGGCGGGCCCGTGGCGAGCGCATCCTGTTTGTGGATGACGAGGAGTCCCTGGCCCTGCTGGCGCGCATTGCGCTCGAGCGCAGCGGCTACCGCGTGGTGTCCTGCACGAAGAGCTTGGAGGCTCTCCGGTGCTTCGAGGAAACGCCACAGGACTTCGATGTGGTCATCACGGATCAGACCATGCCGGATATGACGGGAGAGGAACTCGCCGAACGCATGCGCGCGATCCGTCCTGACATTCCCATCATCCTGTGCACGGGCTGCAGCGAACGGATGGATGAGCGGCGGGCGCGCGAAGCCGGGTTCAACGGGTACCTCGAGAAGCCGTTTGTTGACACCGACCTGAGCAGAGCCATCCAGCAGGCCCTGGCCGATGCCCAGACAAAGGCGCCGTGACACCGGCGCCGGTCTGTCCGGAGATATTCCGCATTCAAAACCGTTATAATGCCGCCAACACGAACCCCTGACCGGCTGCCCGCGCCAAAGGAATGTCCGCCATGGCCAGACCCGTTCGTATCAGCACCTTCGCCACCCCCGCCCTGCGCTTCGAAAGCAGCGGACGAGTCTTCGGACAGGAGGCGGTTGATCGCATGCTCGCCCACTGGCGGGCGCAACTGGCGCAGGTATTGCCTGCCCGGCCGGATCTCATCGTCCTGCCCGAGGCCTGCGACCGGTTCCCGGACCACAACAACGAGGAGCGCTTCGAGTATTACAAGATCCGGGGAAACCAGATCCGCGACGCCCTCGCCGGCATCGCCCGGGAACACGAATGCTACATCGCCTATTCGGCGGCACGCGAGGTGGAAGACGGCAGCTGGCGCAACTCGACCCAACTGATCGACCGCGCCGGCAACATCGCGGGGATCTACAACAAGAACCACCTGGTCATCGAGGAACGTACCCGGTGGGGCATGCTTTACGGTGCGGAGGCGCCCGTTTTTGAATGCGACTTCGGGCGCGTGGCCTGTGCGATCTGTTTCGACCTGAATTTCGATGAGCTGCGCCTGAAGTACGCCGCCCAAAAACCCGAACTCATCGTGTTTTCATCGATGTATCACGGCGGGCTGATGCAGGCGTACTGGGCCTATTCCTGCCGTGCGCATTTTGCCGGCGCCTGTTGCGGCCTGCCCAGCGCCATCCTCTCGCCCACGGGGGAGATTCTGGCCACAACCACCAATTATTTCTCGCACGTCACGGCCACCGTCAATCTTGACTGCGTGCTTATCCACCTCGACCACAACTGGGGCAGGATCCGGGCCATGCTCGACAAACACGGCCCGAAGGTGAAGATGCACGACCCCGGACTCCTCGGCGCAGTCCTGATCAGCAGCGAAACCCCGGAATTCACCATCGACAACCTGATCGAAGAATTCGAATTCGAGTTGCTCGACGATTATTTTCAACGCTCCCTCGATCACCGCCACGCGTCCGGGAATATCGAAGGCACCGCCGGCTGATTCACCAAACGCAGCGCCGGGGGGAAACGCCCGCTCGCAGCCCGCTTCGCGATCGACGCCTTACGCGGCGCCATCAATGCGGATGCTGCGCTTGCACTGGGGGCATTGTACGGCCGGCGCCTGAAAACCGGGCGGGAGATTGGTGACTTGGCCGCAGGGACAGCGAAATGAGGTCCAGGCGCCAGGTTGCCGCTTTACAGAGAGCGTCTCCTGGGCTTTCGGCTGTTCGCGCCGGGGCTCGGGCTGCGAAGGCGGTGTGGCGCGCTCCAGCGTATCGCCAAGCGAACGCGCAGCCGCCAGCGCCGCGACCGGAAGGGCCAGTTCACGGCGGCACCGCGGGCATGTGACCTTCTCTTTTTTGAAATCGGGCGGGAGTTTCAGCCGGAGTCCGCAGGCACAGGTGAGAAACATGAACTTGTTCACGCCGCGCAACGCATCGGTCGCCTGGCGCCACTGCAGCTTCCGCTGTTCGTGTTTTTCCGCGCGGGGTGCTTCGGCCTGGGCAGCCCGGATCGGCGCACCCGCCTCCGCGGCCCGGGCCGACGCCGGCACGTTCACCTCCGCGCCGATGCGCTCCGACGCCCGCTGGTATTCGGCGAACGAGGCGGCGCCCGCCATCGTGCGGAGAATACGGATGCGCTCCGCCGTCGGGGGGTGCGTCCGCATGAGGCCGGCCGCCGAGAGCCCCCGTTTATACGGATTGCAGATGAACATGGGGGCGATATTGCGGTTGAGGCGGACGAGCTGCTGGCTGTCCTGCTCGATGAGTTCCAGGGCGGATGCCAGCCCTTCCGGATACCGCGTGAGGACCGCGCTTTGGGCATCAGCGAGATATTCGCGCCGGCGTGATGCCGCCAGATAAATGAGCTGCGCGAAGATCGGCGACAACACCGCGAAGACCAGGCCCAGCACGAGCAAAAGCGCCTGCGCCTGCCCGCCTTTGCCTCTCGAAGACGAGCGCGAACGCCGGCGTCCGCCTCCGGACGAATAAAACAGGCCCCGAACGTACAGATCGGAGATCATCACGATCGCGCCTGCCATGACGCCGAGCATCTGCATGAACAGGATGTCGCGGTTAAGGATATGCCCCATCTCGTGCGCAATCACGCCCTGCAGCTGGTCGCGGCTCAGCCGCGAGAGCAAACCTGACGTAATAGCCACCGCGGCGTGCTGGGGGTCGCGGCCCGTGGCGAACGCGTTCAGGGCGGGATCGTCGATGATGTACACGGCCGGCATCGAACCCAGACCGGAGGCTATCGTCATCTCCTCCACGACGTTGAACAGCTGGGGATGATCCTCCTTTTCGATCTTCCGTGCACCGCTCGCCGCCATCAGGATGGCGCCACCGCTGAAAAGGGCGGTGACGGTCAGGAGTGCCCAGACACCGCACGCCGCCAGCGCCCCCAATACACCACCGAATAACGGTACGGAATAGGTCTGGCCGTCGACGTCTATATCCATTGAAGCCGGGAACAGGGACACGCCGATAAAGAAACCCAGCCCCACCATCAGCATGAACATGGCTGCGGCGAGAAAGACCGATTTTCGCTTGTTCGCCCGAATGGCTTCCCACATTGGCGCCGCTATCCTCTTGCATACAGCCCGGAGGCGCTTCCGGGCCGGGGTTCACGAATCGGCCGTGCTCTTAAAACTGCACTTTGGGGGCTTCACGCGCTTCGGGTTCTTCCAGTTCGAAGAAGTCCTCCAGCTTGAATCCAAACATCCCCGCAACGATATTGCTGGGGAACATCTGCACCTTGTTGTTCAGTTGCATCACCTGGTCGTTGTAAAACTGGCGCGCAAACCCAATCTTGTTCTCGGTTGACGTCAGCTCCTCCTGCAGGGCGAGGAAGTTCGTGTTGGCCTTCAGGTCGGGATAGGCCTCGACAACGAGCCGCAGCCCGCCGAGGGCCTGGCTGAGCTGAGTCTCCGCTTTGGCCTGTTCGGCCACGCCCTGCGCGCTCATGGCCGCGCTGCGCGCCTGTGTAATCTTCTCAAAGGTCTCGCGTTCGTGTTTCGCGTAGCCCTTGACGGTTTCGATCAGGTTTGGGATCAGGTCGTAACGCCGTTTGAGCTGCACATCCACCTGGGCCCAGGCGTTCTTCACCTCGTTGCGCAGCCGAACCAGGCCGTTGTAGATGCCGGTCAGCCAGGCCAGCGCGCCGAATACGATGACCGCCAGCACTATCAGAACGACGAGGATACTCATGGGTGACTCACTCCCTCGTTGTGCCACGCCCGTTTCATCCGGACGCGGCTGCCCTCATCCGCCTCATCTATGCCTCGGGAACCTGCCTCGGTTTCTCTTCCTGTTCTGTAAAGATGCCGCGCAGAAACTCCGATATTTCGCGGCCACGCTCAAATCCGGGCGCATGTTCGAGAATCGCCACGAGTTCGCCCCGGTCAAGAAACAGGCCGTGGTTGTGCGGGCACCAATCGTATACCACCCGGTTTTCCGCGCCAAACACCATCTTGACCATGGGCCGGTCGCAGGCGGGACAGGAACGTTTCGCTTCGCCCGCCGCGATGTCTTCACCGTTCGAGATCATGGACGTCACCTCCGGCGCGTCCATGCCCAGCAAGAGTTCCAGCTCGCCCTCGTCCAGCCACACGCCCGCGCATTCGAGGCAGTAGTCCACCTCCACCTTATCGTATTCAAGCCCGATCATCGGCTCGTTGCATGCGGGGCAATTCATACGTTTTCTCCTCAATAGTCGCGGCCGCATTCTATACTCAGTCGCTCCTCAATTGCGAAAAGAAACGCTGGAAGGCAGCGGACCGGTTTGACTCTCGTCCAGAGACTGCTTGGTGGCCTCCGGCACGAGGTTGCCCCTGTCGGCACCGGATTTGTGGTTAACAGGCCGGGCGCCGCTATTCCACGTACGGGGCATGGACGCTGCAGGCGACCCAGTGGCCGGGCGTCACCTCGACCAGGCGCTGCTCACTCACCTGGCACGCCGCAACGGCATCCGGGCAGCGCGGATGGAAATGGCAGCCCGGGGGCGGATTGATCGGCGACGGAACGTCACCGGCGAGGGGCTGGCGCCGCCGCGCACGCCTGGGGTTGGGCACGGGCGCCGCGGCAAGCAGCGCTTTCGTATAGGGATGCACGGGATGCGCGAAGATTTCGTCGACGGGTCCGCGCTCAACGATGCGCCCCAGGTACATCACGGCGACATAATCGGAGATGTGGCGCACCACGCTCAGGTCGTGCGCGATGAACAGGTAGGTCAGGCCGAGCCGCTTCTGCAGATCACGCAGCAGGTTGAGGATCTGCGCCTGGATCGAGACATCGAGCGCGGAAATGGGCTCATCGGCCACGATCAGCTCGGGTTCGACCGCAAGCGCGCGGGCAATGCCGATGCGCTGGCGCTGGCCGCCGCTGAACTCATGCGGGTACCGATCGGCGCTTTCCGGCGGCAGCCCGACCAGTTCGAGAAGCTCGTCGATGCGCTGGCGGCGTTGCGCCCGCGGCACGAGCTTGTGCGTGGACAGGATTTCGGACAGCATGTTGTAGACGGTCATGCGCGGATTCAGCGAACCGTAAGGGTCCTGAAAAATGATCTGCATGGCCTTGCGATAGCGGCGCATCGCGCGCCGATCGACCTTCGTGAGATCGACGCCGTTGAACAATACGCGCCCCGCGGACGGCTCAATGAGCCGCAGAATGCTGCGTCCGGCGGTGGTCTTGCCGCTGCCGCTCTCGCCGACAAGGCTCAGGGTCTTGCCTTTCGGGATCGCGAAGCTGACCCCGTCGACCGCGCGAACCGTCCCCAGCACACGGGACAACACGCCGCCCCGCACGGGGAAGTATTTGACCAGGCCATCCACTTCAAGAAGAGGCCGCTGTCCAGCGGAGTCGGTCATGGAGCAGCCTCCTCATTCCGGGGAATACCCACGGGACGGCCCTCGCGGCCCGTGGCTTCCGCATCATAAAGCCAGCAGGCAACGTGATGCCCGGGCGCGCCCTCCGTGAGCAGCGGTTCCTGTTCGCGACACAGGGCCATGGCATAGTCGCATCGCGGATGAAAACGGCAGCCCGGCGGGAAATGCGTGGCGGCAGGCACGCGCCCTTCGATCGTGCGCAGGCGCCCGCGGGGTTCGTCGAGGCGGGGAAGGCTCTTGAACAGCCCCAGCGTGTACGGATGCCGCGGGTTGTCGAACAAGTCGTTGACCGGCGCCTGTTCGACGATTTTTCCCGCATACATGATCGCCACGTCATCGGCCGTTTCGGCGACGATGCCGAGGTCGTGCGTGATGAGCAAAATGGCCATATGCCGCTCGGCCTGGAGCCGGCGGAGCAGCTCCAGAATTTGTGCCTGAATGGTCACGTCCAGGGCGGTTGTGGGCTCGTCCGCGATGAGCAGTTCCGGATTGCACGCGAGAGCCATGGCGATCATGGCCCGCTGCCGCATGCCGCCCGACATCTGATGTGGATATTCCCGGACCCGCTGTTCCGGGTCCGGGATGCCGACCTGGCCAAGCAGATCGACGGCTTGATCCATCGCCTCTCTCTTCGTCACATCGCGATGGACCCGCACCGCCGCGGCAATCTGTCTGCCGACGCGAAATACCGGATTCAGCGCCGTCATGGGCTCCTGGAAGATCATCGAGATGCCGTTACCGCGAATGCGGCGCATCTCGCGCTCCGGCAGCTCCACCAGGTTGCGGCCGCCAAACCAGATCTCCCCATCCACGATGCGGCCAGGAGGGTCGGGCACAAGCCGCAACACGGACAGCGCGGTCACGCTCTTCCCACAACCGCTCTCTCCGACCAGTGCGACTGTCTTGCCCTTTGGAATGTCGAGAGACACCCCATCCACCGCCTTCGCGATGCCCGCGTCGGTGAAAAAACTGGTTTTCAGGTTGCGGATGCTGAGTGCGGTGTCCATGGTCTTCTAAATGAACGGAGCAGCGCGTTTCATAAGCTGGATCGCGAGGCCGCCCGGAGCGCGTACCATGGCCAGTTCATCGCCTCCCGGCGTCGTGGTGACGTCCGTTTCGGGCGCCGCCCCGGCGGCGAGCAGTCGTTCCAGGGTCCCCGCCACGTCGTCGGTCACGAACGCCAGGTGCAGTGTGGCCGGATGCATCGACGCGTAATCCGGGATGGGGCCGTCCGGGTTATTGTAGATCTCGAGCACGGTGTGTCCTTCGGAATCGGCCACAAAGAAGGCGTTCGGCGGCTCGCCAAACTGCCGCAATACGCGCATGCCGAGGTGGTCACACAACCACCCGGTCAATTCCGCCGGATTGGCTGCATTCAGGGCCAGATGTTCGATTCGCATCGCTCGCTCCTTCGTTTCGTTATTGCCGGAGCCGCGGATCCATGGCATCGCGCAGCCCCTCCCCCACCAAATTGAACGCGGTCACGGTAATAAAGATGGCCGCGCCCGGAAAGGTCACCAGCCACCACGCGTACGTGATGTAAGTTTGCGATTGTTTCAGCACTTCGCCCCAGCTGGCCGCGGGCGGCGGCACGCCAAACCCCAGAAAACTGAGGCCCGATTCCGTCAAAATAGCACCCGCAACGCCGAAGGTCGCGGACACCCAGACGGGCGCGAGCGCGTTCGGCAACAAGTGGCGAAAGATGATCCAGCCGTCGTGAAGTCCCGTAGCCCGCGCGGCCGTCGCGAAATCACTCTCACGCAGGCGGAGAAACTCGCCCCGAACGAGCCGGGCGATCCCCGTCCAGCCCAGCAGCCCGATCGCCACCATGATGTTCCAGATGCTGGGCGGCAGGAAGGCCATCAAGGTCAGGATCAGAAAGAAGCTGGGAAAACACATCACAATCTCGATCAGCCGCAGAATAACCAAATCGACCTTACCGCCGTAGTACCCCGCCAGAGCCCCGAAGACCACGCCGATGAGCGCCGAAATGCCCACGGCCACAAACCCGATGCTCATCGAAATGCGCGTGCCCCAGATGAGACGGCTGAGCACATCGCGGCCGCGGTCGTCGGTGCCCAGCCAATGCCGCGAGGAACCCGCGGTCCCCCCGGCGCCCGCCAGGGCGGGCGGTTCGAGGCGCTGAAGCACGTTGTCATCGAGCGGGCCAAACGGCACGGGCGGCCGCAGGGCGCGCTCGCCATCACCGGGGGTCCAGTTCACAAAATCGACCTCAACCAGCTGGGGATAGTTGATCAGGTTGGCGAACCAGTACGTGTGCCCGTCTTTGACAAGGTATACGGGACGCGAATGCGCCAGAAACGGCGCCAGCAGCGCCACCACGAAGAGGCAGAGAATTACCGCCAGCCCGGCCATGGCGAGCCGGTTTTTCCGGTACTGCCGCCAGACCAGCCGCCAGTAACTCTGTCTCTTTCCCGCTGCGCCGTTCATACCGTCCTGTCAGTCCGATTGTTCAAATTTGATGCGCGGATCCGCCACCGCATACAAAATATCGGACAGAAGCAGCCCGATGAGGGTGAGCAACGCAGATACCGCCAACAGACCCATGATCATCGGATAATCCCGCGACAAAAGCGCGTCAAACCCCCGGAAACCCATCCCGGGAACGGAGAAAATGCTCTCGATGATCACGCTGCCGCCCAACAAGGCGGGAAGCAGCGTACCGAGCAGCGTGATGATCGGGATCAGCGAGTTTCGCATCGCGTATTTGAAGACCACGACCTTTTCCGAAAATCCGTAGGCGCGGGCGGTGCGGATATAGTCCTGGCGGATGACCTCAATCATCCCCGAGCGGGCATAGCGCGATAATCCAGCAAGCCCGCCGTAGGTCAGACAAAAGACCGGCAGCACCAGGTGCCAGGTGCGGTCCACGAGCCATTGCATCCACGAAAAATTCTCTGCGCCAATCGAGTTCATGCCGGAGACCGGGAACCAGTTAAACCATTCCCCGCCGCCGAAGAAGTAAATCAGTAGCATCGCCACCCAGAAGCTCGGCATGCTGTAGAGCACGAAGAGCCCGATCGTGATAAACGTATCCGGCCAGGTGCGTTGGTGGGTGGAGGAATACACTCCGATTGGAATGGAGATGAGATAGACGAGAAAAATCGAAATGATGTTGAGCTGGAGCGTGATCGGCAGCGCTTCGAGGATTTTGTCGCGCACGGGGCGGTGGTCTTTGAACGATTCGCCGAAGTCGAAGGTCATGAGGCGGCCCAGCCATTTGATGTATTGCACGGGAAGCGGCCGGTCCAGCCCGTAGAGCTCCCGGGTCTGCCGGAGAATTTCCTGGGTGTTGGCGTCGGTGGAAATGCCCTGCTCGGCCGTGCGCAGTTTCATGTAGATCGGGCTGCCGGGCGCCAATTGAATGACCGCGAACGAAATCATGCTGATCCCGAGAAAGGTCGGAATCACTAGAAACAAGCGTCGTATGAGATAGGCTTTCACAAACCACCCATTACGTTACGGATACCGCTGCAATGCCTTGGGTACCCACCACTCCCGCGTGTCGGGGCCGAGCGGATACATCACGATACCGTGGAAACGCTTGTCCACGGCCAGAAGCGATTTGCTGCAGAAAAGGAACGTGTAGGGCTGTTCCTCGTGGAGAATCTCGTGGAACCGGTGGTACATCCGGATGCGCTCCTCCCGGTCGAAGGTCTGCCGGGCCGTCTCCATGATCTGGTCCGCCTCGGGGCTGTTGAACCCAACGAAATTCGACCCGGTGCCCTCGGCCATGCTCGAATGCCAGACCTGGTACGGGTCGAAATCTGCGGGCATCGACCAGCCCAGAATGCAGGCGTCAAACTTCCGCGCGTCGATCTGTTGAAGAAATGTGGCCCATTCCAGGGGGCGGAGCGACATCTCGATGCCGGCCCGCTTGAGTTCGTTCTGAAAGATCGTGGCGATCTGCTCCGTTTCGGGGCTGTCGTTCTTGATAAGCAGGTCAAAACGGAACACGGTCCCGTCTTTATCGCGGAGTCCGTCGCCGTCGGAATCGACCCAGCCCGCTTCGGTCAGGAGCTGTTTGGCCTGCTCAGGATCGAAGGGCCACGGCTGGATGTTTTTGTTGTATTCCGGACTCTCGACAAAGGCGTTGCCCGTCACGGTGATCGCCAGGCCGTGGAAGATCTTTTCGCGGATGTCCTCGCGGTTCAGCAGCATGGTGAGTGCGCGGCGGACCCGCTTGTCGCTGAATTGAGGGCGGCGGCTGTTCCAGCCGATGTAATTGTAGTACGGCGCATAAAACGAGAATTTGTTGAACTGTCCCGTGAACCGTTTGGAACCCGTCTGGCGCACCCACTGTTCGGGAGTGAGGCCCATCGTATCGAGTTGCCCTCCCAGGAGCGCCTGCAGCGCGGGCCCATCGGAAAGGATGATCCGGTATACGCGCTTTGCGAGGTAGGGCCGCTTGCCCCAGTAGACGGGATTCTCCACCAGCACCATTTGCTGGCCGGGATCCCATTTTTCCAGCATGTACGGCCCCGAACCAATGGGTTTTCGGTTATTGGGGTGGGCGTTGAAATCGCCCACACCGTAAATGTGCCTGGGTATGATGTCGAGGCCGCCCAGCATGACGATATGGCGGAAATACGGTTTTGAGCACACAAACCGGACCGTCCGCGCATCGATAACCTCGCAGGCCGTGACATCCTGGTAGTAGTTGCGCAGGTGCGGCGCATCAACCTTGGGATCCTTGATGGTGTCAAAACTGAACTTGATGTCTTCGGTCGTCAGTGGCGTGCCGTCGGAAAACACGGTCCCTTCGTGAAGAGTAAACGTATACGCCAGCTTATCGTCGGAAATTTCCCAGGATTCGGCCAGCCGGGGGATCATCTCGAGGGTTTCGTTGTCGCGTTCCAGCAGGCTCTCAAAAATGAACGCATTGATCCGCGACGCATAGGCGTCAGAACTCGTGTAGGGGTTGAGGTTTTCGGTCTCGGCCGACATGCGCGTGATGAGCCAGTCCCCGTACTCGGGCTCGCCGTCCATTTCCGCCGATGCGGTGGACGCGGCCCCGGCATCCTCTGTGTCAGGCGCTGAACCGGGCTGCGCGGCCGGACCGCCGCACCCACCCAGGAGGAGCGCCCACAGGAATGTCATCAGTACCGCCGCACGCATGGGTTGGAGCAAGACACGCCGCCACCAATTCCGCATGAAAGCCTCCAAGACTCATTTTTCGCCGCAAAGCAGGGGCGCCATGAATTCCGCGGCCGCCATACTAAACAAAGGATTGCCTCGCCCGCAAGCGCCCTGCAGCCAGAACAGCTCCGTTTCGGAGGGGTGTTGTCGGCGGACGGCGTCCGTACGCCGCCAGTGAAATCAAGCGGCCCGCAGCTCGTCGAGGAGGCTGTCGATCAGCTCCTTGACCGTGAGGATCTCATGGACGCGCGAGACGTTGTGCCCTGCGAACACCAGCCCGTTCTCCATATCACCATCGTAGGCGTTGAGCAGCGCATTGGCGATACAGTAGCGGGAATCATAAATTTTACACGTGCTGAGGCATTTATAGGGGCAGTTGATCGGAATGGGTTCACCGCGATCCAGACGTTCGAGAAAACGGTTGCGGACCGCGCGGCCGGGAATGCCCACGGGACTCTTGATGATGACGATATCGTCTTCGGAGGCATCGAGATACGCCTGTTTGAACGCATCGGACACGCCACATTCCCGGGTGCACACAAACCGGGTCGCCATCTGAACGCCCGACGCCCCGAGCGACAGCATGCGGGCGATGTCGTGGCCGGTGTAGATGCCTCCTGCGGCGATCACGGGGATTTTGACGCTGAACGCGTCTTCAAACGGTTTGAGGGCGTCCAGGGTCTCGGGCAGCAGCCGTTCGAGCGAGAAATCTTCCGCCCGGGACAACTCCTCTTCGGAGAAACCGAGGTGGCCGCCGGCCAGCGGACCCTCGAGGATGACGGCCTGGGCCGTACGCCCGTACCGTTTTTCCCAGGTCCGAAGGATCAGGGCAGCGGCCCGGCCGGAACTGACAATCGGTACCAGGTTAACGCTGTCGTCTTCGACCATGGCCGGAAGCTTCAGCGGCAATCCTGCGCCGACAACGACCATTTTGACGCCTTCGCGGACACTGGTCTGGATAAGCGTTTCCGCATTGCTCAGGACGCTCATGACGTTCACGGCGATCGGTCCGTGGGTAGCACTCCGGGCCTTGCGGATCTCCTCGGCAATGGCCTCGCTGCTGACCCCCTCGTAATCTTCGCGCGTCGTGTGCATATCGCCGAGGCCCACGCTGGCGATGGTGCCGATACCACCTTCATTGGCCACGGCGGCCGCCAGCGAGGCCAGCGACACCTTAACGCCCATGCCGCCCTGAATTATGGGAACTTCGGCTGTAATCGAGCCTATCTGAAGTTTTGGGATGTCCACGCTATTCTCCGAAGCGTCGTACGATGAGACACGCGTTGCCGCCGCCGAACCCGAATGCATTGCACATGGCCACGTCGAATTGGCACGCCTGGGCCACATTGGGCACGTAGTCCAGGGGGCATTCCGGATCGGGTTCCTCGTAGTTGATGGTTGGATGAATCTTGCCCGTATGAAGGCACATGACGGTTACCACGAACTCCGCGGCGCCAGCCGCAGCCATCAAGTGCCCGATCATGGACTTTGTCGCGCTGATTTTCAACTTTTTCGCATGTGCGCCGAACACCCGTTCGATGGCCAGGGATTCGGTGCGGTCGTTCAGGACCGTCGACGTGCCGTGGGCATTTATGTAGCCGACGGCCTCGGGAGCGAGACCCGCATCATTAAGCGCCGCGCGCATCACCCGCAGCATGCCGTCGCCTTCCGGCTCCGGAGCCGTAAAATGGTATGCGTCGGCCGTATTCCCGTAGCCCGCCAATTCCGCGTAAATCCGTGCGCCACGGGCCCGGGCATGCTCCAATTCCTCCAGAACGGCCACGCCCGCGCCTTCTCCCATCACAAACCCGTCGCGGTTCCTGTCGAAAGGCCGGCTGGCGCGGGTGGGGTCGTCGTTCCGGGTCGACATCGAACGCGTCGCACAGAACCCTCCGTACGGCGCCGGGGTAAGGCAGGCTTCCGAGGCCCCTGCCACCATAATGTCCGCGTCTCCGCGCTGAATCACACGGAATGCGTCGCCCACGGCATTGGCGCCGGTCGAACAGGCCACCGACAGCGCCGTCAGCGGGCCTTTCAGTCCGTGCTCGATGGAGATCGCGCACGCGGTCATGTTGATCAGCGCCTTCGACACAAAAAACGGGCTGATGGCGCGTGGCCCCTTCTCTCTGGATGCCGCGCAGCCTTCTTCAATGCTCGCCGAACCGCCAATGCCCGAACCGATGATGACGCCAGCGCGGTTCTTGTCGTACGAGGCGCTGTCCAAGGCGGCATCTGCAAGGGCCATTTTCGAGACAGCGAGGCCAAAATGCATCACCCGATCCATCCGGCGCGCAGATTTGCCGTCGATCCAGTCTTCCACCCGAAAATCGCGCACTTCGCCGGCAATCTGGGAGCGGTACTGCGAGGGATCAAAATGGGTGAGGCGGTCGATGCCGTTTTTCCCCGCCAAAAGCCCCTCCCACGTGGGCTCCAGACCAACACCAAGCGGTGTAATGGCGCCGAGCCCCGTGACAACAACGCGGCGTTCGTGTTTCAAAATGCAATCCTCTTGGATGCAACGCTCGCCAGCCGCCGCGCCGCCGCAAACGGTAGACATGCGCTCGCAGCCATTCCTCCCTGCCTGGTTGAAACGCAAGCGCCATGGTACGGGCGGCACGGATGAAGTTCAAGAGCGTGATGCAGAGCAATCGTGGGCCTGTTCGCAGTATCGGCCGGAGCCGGCGATCGTGCCGCCCGCGGCAACTGCATGTCAGGGCCCTGCTTCATGCGGCGGGGCGGATTCTGGAAACGCGGCCTCGTTTGGAGTACCATGACCGCAATCCTTGAGGCCGGTCCGCCAGGCGGCGAATCGGAGCAACCCGGCGCGTATCAGCGACCGCGTAGTCAGATAATGGAGGTACACGATGGCAGGCAAGAAGGAAGTGAGCCGCCGGGCATTTATGCGCGATGCGGCCAGAACAGCGGCGGGCATCACAGCGGGCGCAGCGACGGTCGCAACGGCTCGCGCGGACGTGTATAAATCGATTCTTCCCTCGAGCGTGCTCGGGGCCAACGAGATGATTCGCACCGGCCATATCGGCTTGGGAGTTATGGGCTCGGGCAACCTGAAATACAACATGCAGCGCCCGGATGTCATGCCGATCGCGGTGTGCGACCTGCACCCGCGGAACCGCGGCAAGGGACATGCCATGGCCCAGGCGAAAAACCCGCAGGCGACGGTGCATGAAGACTACAAAGAGATCATCGATAACCCGGACGTGGACGCGGTGATCTGCTCGACAACGGACCATTGGCACGCGCTGGTCTCGATCGCCGCCTGCGATGCGGGCAAGGCCGTGTATTGCGAGAAGCCGCTGGGCACCACGGTGAAAGAAGGCCAGGCGATGGTCGCGGCCGCACAGCGCAACAACACGGTGTTCCAGTGCGGAACCATTCAGCGCAGCGGCGAACACTTCAAGGAGGCCATCGAGATCGTCAAGAGCGGAACGCTCGGCCAGATCGGCCACGTGCACACGTTCTCGATTGACATGCTGGCGCCGACCGGCATCGGCAATCCGCCGGACGTGACGGATCCCGAGAAATGGAAATCGTACGGGCCGTGGGATACGTACCAGGGCTGGGTGGAGCACAAACCCTTCAACGTGAACCGCTGGCTCTACAATTTCCGCTGGTTCTACGATTATGCGGGCGGCAAACTGACCGACTGGGGCGTGCACCTGGTCGACATCGTGGTGTCGGCAATGGGCGAAGATAAACCGCCCAAGACCGTCTCGGCGTCGGGCGGCAAATTCATCATTACCGACAACCGCACCACGCCGGACACCATCAACGTAAGCTGGGAATTTGACGACTACCTGCTGACCTTCACGAACCGCGTCTGGAATTCCTACGGCGACCAGATCGCGCCGGCGGACAACCACGGGATCATCTTCTACGGCACCAAGGGGTCGTTGAAACTCAGCCGCGCAGGATACAAGCTGATTCCGGGCGCGAATCAGCAGTACGTGCCCGAACCCGGCGAATATGAATCCGCCGAAGCCCGGGAAAACAACAGCGCGTCGGTGCTCTACGAGCCGCACCTCGAAAACTTCATCGCCTGCATCCGATCGGGCGAAAAACCCATCAGCCATGTGGAGTCATGCCACAATTCGAGCACGATCTGCCACATCGGCAACGCAGCGTACCTCGCGGGCGCCAAATTGACGTGGGACGCCGCGGCGGAGCAGTTCACCGGTGGACCGGCCGATGCGGTCAAACAGGCCAACGAGTGGATTGCGCGCCCGTACCTCAATGGATACAAGCTCGGCTGATTCTTCACGCTGAGTACATACAAACAAACCAGAGCCCGCGATTCGTCGCGGGCTCTTTGTTTTGGCCGTGGTTTGCCGCGCTTTTTTGCGCGAATTCGTTCTTTTGGAAAACCGGCGCCGTCCTCATACCGGGCGGCTGTGTTGCTCGAAAAAAGCCGCCGCCTGTGCCTTGCCGGCCTGCCCTGAAGCGACCGCGAGAACGAGCGACTCAAACGCTTCCTCGGAGCAAATGAGTTCAATGCCATTCATCCGCAGAAAGACATAGGCTGAAACAGCCCCCACACGTTTATTGCCGTCGATGAAGGGGTGGTTCTGCACAATGTGGTAGAGGTAGGCTGCCGCCATTTCATAGAGCCCATTGTGCAAATACTCCCCGCCATACGTGGCAAGAGGTTGTGCCATAGCGCTTTCCAGAAGCCCTTGATCGCGTATCCCATGCGATCCGCCATACCGGCCTATCTGGTCTTCATGAATCGTCAGGGCATCAGCGAGGCTGAGAAACTCCGGCCTGTCCATTGGCATCCGTCACTACTCCGCAAGTCGTTTAAGCGCCCTGCCGTATTTTTCATTGACGGCCTCAAGGACCAGATGCAATTTCTTCTCATGGTCTTCATCCCTCTCCGGCTTGATGACGATGACGTCGCCGTCGGTGATGAGTTCGAGGGGGGTGTCGTGGTCGATGCGGAGGAGTTCGAGGATGGCTTTGTCGATGACGAGCGCCAGGCTGTTTCCGTGGCGTACGAGTTTCTTGATCATGACAGGGCTCCTTGTCGATCTTTCGTATCTACATTGTATCACCCGGAAGGGCGAAGAGCAATGAGCCCGTGGGCGGAAGCGAGCAAGGGAGCTAAGAGTCCACCCCGGCGTGTCCGTCAAAACAGGGCAACCGCAACGCGCCGTATGGCTGTCCCGAAAAGTTTTGGAACCAGGTTCTTCCGAAAGCCAGCGAACAAGCCCGGGTGGCGCGGCATGCGATCAAACCGGATAAACGGTTTCACTACCGCTATGTCGCGGCAGAGTTGATGTGGGAAGCTTCGAGGCTGTTGCCCAACAACGACCCGATGACCGCACGGGCCTTGTATGACGCGGGCCGGTGGCTCATGGACCGTGATCCCGAGGCCGCGGACAAATATTACAAGGCCCTGGTTCGCCGTTGCCGAAAGCTGCCTGTCGCTCAACAGGCAGACGAGCGGCGCTGGTTTCCGCGCGATGTCACTGACGCAGATTTTGCAGTCCCCGCGCGCAACTAGCGCGACTATCTGCGTACGCATCGCCCCAGTGTGCGTTTACAAACCGCGCGTATTTCACATTCTCACTATGCGTTGACCATTGGAGTGCGGGTGCGCCCTTCCTGGCCCCGCCTTCTCCGGTTGAGCGCCGGGCGGCCCCTGCGGGAAAAGGCTAAGCCCGAAGACCGTGTAGCCAGCAGCGGAATGCGCGCTGGATTCCGGTGCATCGGATATGGCAGAATTCGCAATTACCTGACAACCAGTGCAGAACACGCGTCGCGGGGGCGGAAATGCCCTCGCGGCGCGTGGTGTTATCGGAAAAATACTGCGCCGGATGGAACGGTGCGGGCGATCGCCGGAGCACGGGGAATGGTATGACCGAGACCTTTTGCGGCGTGGACTTTGGCACGACGAATTCGAGTATAGCGCTGGCCAATAGCCAGCATGTGCGGGTGCTTGAACTCGATCAAGCCAACGACAACGTGACTTCGCTGCCTTCGCTGTTGTACATCTCGCGGGAAGGCGAGCGGATCGTCGGGCGAAATGCGGCCGATGCCTTCATCGAACGGAATGTCAACCGGGAGGTGATCCTCAGGCAGGTCGATCTGGGGATCAACATCGAGGGCTATGTGGCATCCGAGCCGGACAAGTCGGAGGCCTACCGCCCCGGCGCCGAACCCGACCAGCGGCGTGAGGCCGTGCGCGCCCAGGCCACGGTCGAGGTCAATTCGCCCGGACGGCTGTTTCAGTCGTTGAAAAGCTCCTTGCGCTTTGACGGGTTTCGCAGCACTGAGGTCTTCGGTGAGCATTTCCAGATCGAGGAGCTGACGGCCATGATCCTCGCACCCATGCGGGAAGCCGCTGAGCAGGCCGCCGGCGTCTCAGTTCAGCGTGCCGTCTTCGGCCGCCCGGTGCGCTTTTCCCACCGGCCCGCCGAGGACCGCCTCGCAGAAGAGCGCCTTCGACGGGCGGCGCACATCGCGGGCTTTGAGGAAGTGGTGTTCTTCTACGAGCCGGTAGCGGCCTGCGTGGAATACGCCGTGGCCACCGACCGGCGCCAGCGCCTGATGGTGGTGGATATCGGCGGCGGCACCTGCGACGTGTGCATCATGGAATTCGGCGGCGCATCGAACGAAGCCCAGCGGCTCGCCAACAGCCGCATCCTCAGCGTATCGGGCGTCCCCACCGCCGGCGATGCAGTCGATCGCGACCTCATCCGTGAGAGGCTCTACCCGTGTTTCGGGTGTAAGGCCCGCTACGGCCCCTCACAGTTGCCCATGCCCCAGTACCTGTTCAAGAACATCGCCGACTGGCAGAATCTCTACAAGCTCAATACCGAGGACATCATCAACTGGCTCATTGCCGCCGAGGCCAGTTCCGATCAGCCCCATTGCCTGCGCGCACTTCGGTATCTCATCCAGAACAACTACGGGTATCCCGTGCGGCGGATCGTCGAGGCCGCCAAAAAGCGGCTCAGTTTCGAGACCGAAGCGATGATCGACATTCATCATGGGCCGATCGCCATTTCTGAGCGGGTCACCCGTGGCGAATTCAACGCGATCATCGAGGAAACGCTCGAGGAAATGATGGGCTGTGTCGAAGAAGCCGAAAGCGCGGCCCAATTGCGCCCGGATCAGATCGATCTTGTCCTGACCACCGGCGGCACGAGCCTCACTCCTGCCGTTCGGCACATGCTCGAAACGCGCTATGGCGCGGACCGCATCCGGCGGCGTGACACGTTTTCGAGCGTGGCAATGGGCCTGGCCATCGTCGCGCGGTATTCCTCAGGCAGCATCTCATGAAGTGCCCGATGCCCCGGAAGCGATGAAGGCCTGAAGCGCCGGAACTTGCTCTGGCCGCGCCGGTTGACCTTAATCAGCGGCGAGAGTCGCGCGGATGTACAGGAGAGACAATATCATGCGGATTGTAGTGCTCGATGGATATACCTTGAATCCTGGCGACAACCCCTGGGACGACGTAGCCGCCCTGGGCGAGTTGACCGTTTACGAGCGCACGCCTGCTGAGCAGATCATCGAGCGCGCCAAAGATGCGGAGATCATTCTTACCAACAAGACGCCGCTTTCGGCCCAGACCCTGGAACAACTCCCGAAGCTCCGCTTTGTCTCCGTACTTGCCACGGGCTACAACGTCGTAGACGTGGCCGCCGCGCGCACACGGAATATCCCCGTGTCCAATGTGCCGGTTTACGGCACCAATGCCGTGGCGCAATTCGTTTTTGCGCTGACGCTCGAGCTGTGCCATCACGTGGCCGAACACAGCGCCGGCGTCAAGGCAGGGGAATGGAGCCGCAGCCCCGATTTCTGCTATTGGAATACGCCGCTCATCGAACTGGCAGGCAAACGCATGGGCATTGTGGGGTTCGGGCGCATCGGCCGGCGGGTGGGCGAGCTCGCGCACGCATTCGGCATGGAGGTGCTGGCCAGTGACGTGCAAGCCAGCAACGACCCGCCCTACGCCCCGTTTTCATGGTGCAGCATCGAAGACCTGTTTGCCAGGGCCGATTTCGTCACTCTCCACTGCCCCCAGACCGCCGATAACGCCCGATTTGTCAACGCGGCGTTGCTTCAACGCATGCAGCGGCACGCCTTCTTCATCAATACGGCCCGTGGCGGGCTGGTCAATGAAGCGGATTTGGCCGATGCATTGCATCGCGGCCTCATCGCCGGGGCCGCCATCGACGTGGTCTCCTCGGAGCCCATCGCCGCGGACAACCCGTTGCTGACCGCGCCGCACTGCCTCATCACTCCGCACATCGCCTGGGCAGCCCTGGCGGCACGGCAACGGCTCATGCGCACTACGGCCGAGAATATCGCCGCATTTCTCGCCGGCGCACCCGTTAATGTCGTCAACTGAGCTTCTGCGCAAGATACAGACGCCGGCAGGGCCAGTACCATGATTTTTACGGGGCGCAGCTGTTTTCGAAGGCAGGATTTCCGTTAATTCATGACGTACCGGGGATTTAAGGCGCAAACCCGTCAGTTCCACTCCCGTTTACACTGAAATGTGCCCAGAACTCAATGCGTTTTGGACAGGTAGTGTGGTAGTCTCTGTTAGCATTTGGGAAGCGCTCGGTGAGCACCGGGAGCTGGCATGCGAAGACTGCGGCTCAACGAAAGGGGTATGCGATGACGAGAATGATGGGGATGGCGTGCCTGGCAGCAATATTCGCGGTATCTGCACCTGCATCGGCCGCCATTTGGCTGGTCAATGCGAACAATGTATCGGGTATCGAAGATGGAAGCACCTGGGACACGGCATTCACGGACATCCAGAGCGCGGTGGACGCGGCGAGTCTGGCGGGCGGCGGCCAGGTGTGGGTGGCCGAAGGCCTGTATACCAGCGGGGCCAGCCAGGTGGTTGCCATGGCCGCCGATGTCGAGATCTATGGCGGATTCGCCGGTACGGAGACCGCAGATCAGTTTGACACGCGCAACCACCTGGTCCATGTGACGATCATCGACGGCCAGGGGGCGCGTCGCGGAGTCGAAGGTGCAGCTGACGCCCTCATCGATGGTTTTTTGATCAGACATGGCGCACCCACAACGACGATCAGAGGCGGGGGAATGCAGTGCCTGAATGTCAGCCCCATCATCTCAAATTGCACGTTTCAGGCGAATACAGCGGAGGAGGGCGGCGGCCTGGCCTTGGTAAAGTCTGCCGCGCAGGTCCGCCACTGCCGGTTTTTCGCGAATACCGCATCGGAATCGGGGGGAGCCTTGTACGCATCGAGCAGCACCGGCACGATATCGCACTCCCTTTTCGTGAGCAATACGGCCGATCATGATGGCGGGGCCGCATTGTGTTCCGGCAGCACGAATCTGCTGTTCAGCGACTGCACGTTTGCCAGCAACAAAATGGTCAATGGCGGCTCTGGCGATGGCGGGGCCGTTGCGATGATGGGATTGTCATCAAGTTCCTTTTCCGGGTGCCGGTTCATTGGCAATCAGGCTGGGCATGGCGGTGCACTCTTTTCCGAAGACGGACACTTCACTGCCGTGAATAGTGTGTTCATGCACAATATTGCAGGCTATAGCGGCGCTGTGCACAAATGGGGCGACGGCAACGCGGTCTTGACAAACTGCACCGTGCGCCGAAACTGGGGCGATCACAGCATCTACCTCGGCGCCGACCTTTTCCGGATGACGAACTGCATTGTCTGGGATAGGCTGCATTACGACGTGGACCCTGCCAGGATCATCTCTCTGGGGTATTGGGGCTCAAAAATCTTGACATACAACTGCATTGAAGGCGGCCAGGCTGGCGAGGGAAACATCGACGTAAATCCCTCATTTCTCCCGCACTACTCCACCATAGCCAGTGAGCTTTCGTACGACCCGGCCACTTTTACCTCGACAGCGACTTGGGGATCGGCCACGCTTCAGCCGGGTACCCTGGCCGGACAAGTAATGGAGCTCGAGGGAGAGGACCAATGGGGTGATCCAATGGTCAGGGGCTATCTGATCCTGACAAACGATACCAAGTCGATTACCGTCTGGGGAGATGCGACCGAGGGCGGGGCATTCACTGCGCCAGTCTCATTCACAGCGTTTGATTGGCGCGTGGACAACATATCGTCCTGTATTGACAGCGGCCGCGACACCAGTGGCCCCGCCTACGGATCCGTCACGACCGACATCGACGGCGTCGCCCGGGGGCAGGATGGCCGTGGCGACGGCCCGACCGGTCCGCCGCCGCCGGGAGACCGCTCGGATTACGATATGGGCGCCGCAGAGGTCTCGGCGGTGCCTGACCTGGCGGTCATTGACATAACGTTCGATCCGCCGGCGCCTCAGCCGGGCCAGGAGTTCACGATGTTAGTAACGGTCATGAATCTTGGCTTCAACGCTGCCGGGCCCTCCGTGCTTTCCATCGAAATGACGGGTGACGATGCACCGCTGACGTATCCCGTGCCGAGCCTGGGCGCGCGGGAAAGCTATGTGGTAGAGCGGAAGGCCACCCTGGCTGAAGGCGACGGGTACAGCGTTACCGCCATTGCCGACTGCGAAGGCGATGTCCCCGCCGACCCGAATCCAGCCAATAACACGATGACGCGCCTGTTTAATGTGCATCCGCCCGCCTGGCACGTATGCGACATCAATCGCAGCGGAAAAGTGGACGCGGTCGACGTGCAGCTGGTAGTCAACGCAGCGCTCGGCCTGGACATCGGCGGTCTCAATGCCGACGTGAATGGAGAAAATGGCGTGAATGCCGTTGATGTGCAACTGGTGATCAACGCCGCGCTCGGCATCCTGTAGCCCGAACCCGAACATACGCCGCCTCCTCATCCCGGTGGGGAGGCGGATTCTTTTTGCGGTGCGTCAGGTGCCTCGCGGTAAAACTCAGCTTCCCGATCGGACAGATCACCGCGTTCGATCATTTTCCGGACTCGATTGATGTCGAGATCGCGGGGGCGGCCGGCTCCATCGGATACCGCGGGCAGGGCAGACGGAACGGCGGTACCGGTGTGCGCCAGGCTCGCGACCACGAACAGCGCCGCGGCCACGGCCACGCAAATCAGAAACAGGGCGTCAGTGGCTTTCATGACGGCACCTGTCGCAGCAAATGCAGTCGAATTCGGTCCCGTCGCGCACGCCCAGGGGGCATTTCGCGGGCTGAACCGGAGGCCGAAGCCGCCGGAACACACGAACGCCGTTACACAGCGACAGGAATGCCCCGGCTGGACACAGATTCCGGCACCAGAACCGGCGAAATACGAGAGAAAGCGTCAATGCTCCGAGGCCAAGGTAAAAGACGAATCGGCCCGGCATGCCGCTGAAGATGGTGATCAACGGGTCGGCCTGCAGCACCGCGCCGTCGCGATACACGGCATAGAGCAGAGCGAGCATGAAAAGCAGAAGATATTTGACCGCGCGCGCGTAGCGCCAGAGCTCTTTGGACGTCTCGGCGACAAGAACGCCCCGGGTCACCTCTTCCATGACCTCTTGCGCTGCCCCGAACGGGCACAGATAGCCGCAATAGAAATTGCCGAACAAAAGCGTAAGCAGCGGGAGCGCCAGCACCAGAAAGATCGGCGCGGACAGGGTCCAGGGAGGCAGGGCGCCCGCGGCCAGGCTGGCCGCCTGCAGGGTGGAGTACTGCACGTTGAAATACCAGCCGCAGGCGAGCAGCGCGGTCACAAGGATGGCCCGGCGCACCCAGGGATTGGGCCGGCGGCGCGCGAAAATGGCGGCCAGGGATAATCCAGCGAGCCAAGCCAGGCCGGTCCATTCGCCCGTGAAGCGCCTGCCCGGGCTTACCGGGGCCACCGATTTGCCGAGTACCTCGGCCGCAAACCGGTGGCCGGCCTGCTCGAGCGCGGCCATCAACGCGTTGCAGGTCAGCGTTGCCCCGCTCAGCGCGTCAACCTGCGCGAAAGCTTGCGCCTCAAAGATATTCTTGCCGATCAATTTCTCATGCCAGGACTGCACAAAATCGAGATACACCGGCGTTTCCAGGGAGTGCAGGATGCGGTAATCGCGTACGATGCCCCCCGGATCGACGGAAACGGCCAGCACCAGCGGGCCGCCATATCCATAAACATCGCCCGCGAGCGCGTCCGTGGCGAACAAATACCCTGCCGTCTCGCCCTCGGGCCCGGTTTCCTTGAAATACGTGAAGGCTGTGCCATCCGAAAGCGTAGCGGATACGGACTCGAGCGGGGCGTCCGGTCCGGCGAGCAAACGAACCTCGTCAAGCAGTTGCGCCGATTCCTGTGTCGCCCCGAATGCCGAGAAAATGTTGGATGCGGCGAGCGCCAGAGCCGCCAGAGTCGTCAACGTATACGCGACTGGCCGGACCGCCCGATCGAATCCATCTCCCGCAATGGAGCCCACCCGGCGTGCGCGGCGGCCCAGCAGCAGCGGGGGAACGTTCAGCGCGAGACAGCCCGCAAGCAGGGCCAGGGT
>DAOSJS010000020.1:22451-24702 GCA_035367355.1 Candidatus Hydrogenedentota bacterium | reverse complement strand
CTGCGCCTTCAACTTCCGGGGCCACGGTGATATAGGCAATATGACCGTCCGCGGCCTTCATGAATCCGTCGAATTCCTCCAGAGACGGCGGCCGGACGTGATTTTTGTCGTGTGCCCCGCGCGCGCCGTCTTCGGGTGAGATAAACGGGCCTTCGAGATGAATGCCGGGAATGGCTCGCTGGACGCGCGGATTCTGCATGGCGGCTGCAATTACGGCACAACCGTGGCGCATGTGTTCGGCGGGCCCGGTAATCAGCGTGGGAATCCAGTGTGAGACGCCCTGCGTCACGAGAAAATCAGTTAGAGCGCACACATCGTCCGGTGTGACCGAATCGCCCTGCAGATCAATGCCTTTTGCGCCGTTAACCTGAATATCGAAGAGTGTCGGGGCAATGATGCAGGTGTCTGAGCCGATATCCGGCGCGCCGCGGCCCGCCAGTTTGATTTCCTGGATTTGCCCGTCTTTCAGGAGAAGGTCGGACGGCGCATCCGCGCCCGCAAGAATACCCCGTACCCTGATGCGATGTTTTCTGGAAGTCACGTGCCCGTCTCCTTGCGATTGGCAAGGGTTCTACCACAATCCCGCCCCGGGATACAATACAGACCGGCGCGCCGCCATACCGTCATCCTGGCGTCGAAACGGCCTCTGTTTTTCGTAAACTGCTGAAAAATAACACGTTAAGCTAATTATGACGTTTGATAATCAGCTCCGAAAGAAGCTGGTGGCGGGCATTGAACACACGGTGGTACACCAACACGGAGATCAGTACGCAGCCCAGGGAGGTGGCGGCGGCGATCATGAACATGACGACGATCTGGTATTTCACAGCCCGGAAGGGGTCTTCCCCCGCGAGGATCTGGCCCGTTGTCATTCCGGGGAGAGAGACGAGCCCGACGACCATCATGGAATTGATGATGGGAATCATGCCGCAGCGCACGGCGTCAGACAGTGGCGCGCGCGCGGCTTCCCAGCGGCTTGCGCCGTGGGCGAGTTCCATTTCAACCTGGTCGCGTTTGCTCACGAGGGTTTGCAGGATCTGATCGAGGCTCAACGATATGCCGGTCAAGGCATTGCCGAGGATCATGCCCAACAGAGGGACCAGATACTGGGGTTTGTACCAGGGCTGGACCTGAATGATCGCGCCCGTGACGAGGGCGGCCGTCAGCCAGGTGCTGAGAACGAGTGTGATGACGGCGCTCCGGGTTGCCCCGGGAAAAGTGCGGCTCGACCGCTGCACGGCCGCATGCCCCGCAATGGCGGTCATCGCGAGAATAACCGCCAGGATCGGCAACAGCTGTTCCAACTGGAAGACCCACCGGAGGATGAGTCCGGCAAGGAGCAACTGCACGACCGTACGCACGGAGGCCAGAGCCAGGCGCTTTTCGAGTCCGAGCCGCAGCGCGAAACTGATACCGCCGGCGAGCAGCACGAAACTGGACGCCAGCACGAGCTGCCAGGAATTCAACGCGACCGCGCCTGGCACGGAACCTTCCATCATACGGCCTCCCTCGCCGGTGTGAGGTCGATAATATGGTCGCACCGTGCGATGATGGACTCACGCTCATGCGAGACGATCAGCGCGGCCAACCCACGCCGGCGTGCTTCGCGGAGGACCACCTCGTCGACGGCTTCAGCGGCTGCGGCGTCAAGGGCGCTGCAGGGTTCGTCGAGGAGAACCACATCTGGCTCCACCAGCAGGGCACGGAGCAGGCAGATGCGCTGGCGCTGACCTTCGGAGAGCGACAGGGCTTCCTGCATCATGCGGCTGGGTTCGAGAAGCAGTTGTTCCATCAGCTCGAGGGCGCGCGATTCATCAAAGACCGCTTTTGTGGCCGCGTAGCGAAATGGGTGTGACAGGTTCTGGCGGACGGTTCCTTCCAATAGCACGGGCCGTTGCGCAACAAGAATCACCCGCCGGCGGAACGCGGGCCATCCGAGCGTCCCGGGCGTCTGCCCGCGCAGGCGGACGCGACCCGCAACGGGATCGATCAGGCCCGCGACAGCGCGCAGCAGGGTCGTTTTACCACAGCCGGACGGACCCGTGAGCGCCACCCGTTCCCCGGCTTCCAGGGAGATGGAGACATCCCGCAACAGGGGAACCCCGTTGGCCGCAACCGCGAGTTTTTCGAGTTGGAGCAGCGGTTCCACCACCTGCTGCGCCCCTATCCTTGAAAACCAGCCAGAAAGCGCACGTACGTCTCGATGCCTTTGAACAGGGTGGGCAGGTGCTGTTTTTCATTGGGGCCGTGG
>DAOSJS010000020.1:0-22441 GCA_035367355.1 Candidatus Hydrogenedentota bacterium | reverse complement strand
CAGGCCAAACCCGAGCAGGACGGAATCGACCCCAAGCTTCTCCTTCAGCACGCCGACCACCGGAATGCTTCCGCCCTCGCGCCGGAACACGGGCTCTGCGCCGAACACGTCTTTGAGGGCCTTCGCGGCGGCGCGAACTGGCGCCGACTGGCGATCCATGAGCGCGCCGGGCCCATGCGAGAGCTCGCGCACGCACCACGTGACGGTATCCGGAGCGTTTTCAGAGAGGTACTGCTCGAGCATGCCCTTGATTGCGGCGGGGTTCTGCCCGGGCACGAGACGGCACGAGAGCTTGGCGAGGGCCTTCGCCGGAAGCACGGTTTTCGCGCCTTCGCCGATGAACCCCGACACCAGGCCATTGACTTCGAGCGTGGGGCGGGCTCCTACGCGTTCGAGGGTGGTGTATCCCGCTTCACCCCAGAGCCCGGGAGCGCCCGTCATGGCTTTCCATCCGTCGTCGGTCATCGGCCAGCGTGCGATCTGGCGGCGTTCGTCGTCATCGAGCGGAATGACGGCATCGTAGAATCCGGGCAGGGTCACGCGGCCGTCGGCGTCGTGCATGCCGGCCACGAGTTCGCACAAGGCCTGCGCTGGATTGTGGATCGAGCCGCCAAACAAACCGGAATGCAGATCTTTGGCCGGTCCGCGGACCTCCAGCTCGAAATAGGCCAGACCGCGCAGCGAATACACCAGCGACGGCAGTTCCGGGGCGAGGATGCCCGAATCGCAGTTCAACACAAAATCGCAGGCGAGCAAATCGCGGTTCGCATCGATGAACGCATCAAGATTCGGCGAGCCGATCTCTTCTTCGCCTTCGATCAGGTATTTGAGGTTGACCGGGAGATCGCCCTGGAGGGCGAGCGCCTCGACGGCCTTGATCTGCGCGAAAATCTGGCCTTTCATGTCCGACACGCCGCGGGCATACAGGCAGTCTCCTCGAAGCGTGGGCTCGAACGGCGGCGAATTCCATTCGTCAAGCGGGTCGGCCGGCTGAACATCGTAATGGCCATACACCAGCACGGTGGGTTTGCCCGGCGCCCCCAGCCATTCCGCATAAACCATCGGATGGAGCGGGGTGGGTATCAGTTCCGCGCGCGACATGCCCACGTCAAGGAGCGCGCCGCGCAGCCATTTGGCCGCGCGGATCATGTCCTGCCCGTGCTCCGGCAAGGTCGAGACGCTGGGGATGGCCACCAGAGTTTTCAATTGTTCGAGGGATTCCTCGTGGTGGGAGCGCACGTGAGTCAATGCGGCGTCCAATGCGGTCATTTGTCCTCCTTCGGCGGCTTGGGTTGCTTGCACGGCGTATGATCATACCACAGGCTTTTGAATTCACTGCCACGCCGTCCATTCTAATGCTAAGTGTCGGCCGGCCGGAAATGGCGCCCTTTCTTTGTGTGATCCATGCTTGACTCTCTTTCGACTCCATGCAACGATAATGAGAAATCTTCGAACTCGTCACTTCGAAGGAGGCGCACAATGAAATCAGCAATAACGGGCCTGGTGGCTCTGCTCGTGGGATTGGGTGCGGGTTTCTGGTTCGGAATGGGGCGCGTAAACGCCCTCCAGAGCGAACTGGAAAAAGTCCGGAGCGATGGCTCGGATCTGCTGGGCAGGCTTCAGGCTCTGCAGAGCGACCTGGCTGAACGCGAGACCGAGCTTGGCCGTTTACGCGAAGAATTCAACCTGGCGCGTTCCCAGCCCGCTGCCGAAATCCCGGCGAGCACAACAGTACCGGAAGTGGAAGACTTCGACAGCGCCGAATTGTTCGCGCAACTGGCCCAGGCACTCGATGAGGCTGGCGGGCCCGGGCAGCGGCAGGGCCGGTTTGGCGACCGATCTGGCGACCGGTTCAGAGGCACGCGGCGGCCTCCCGAAGAGGGCCGTGAACAGCGCGAAGACCGCCGGCGCAGCTATGCGGATGATTACCGCACACGTATGAGCGATTTTCTCTCGAACGAGATCGAGGCCAGCACCGATCCCGCTGAGAAAGCACGGCTCGCGTCCATCAGCGAGTATATGCAGAGCCTCATGGAGCAGCGCCAGCTCCTGCGCGATGCCCAGTCCGACGAGGAACGTCAGGCCATCTTCGAGACCATGCGGCAAAACGGTGATACCTTGCGGTCCATGGTCGAGGAACAGCAGGATCAGGTCCTGCGCGACGCCCTTGCACGCCAGGGCGTCTCAGGCAGAGCACAGCAGGATGGCATCATCGGCGCCTATAAAGAAGCACAGCGCGGCCCTTTTTTCAGCGGCCCGTTCACGTTTTTTGGGGGCGGCTGGCGCGGGCGCGGAGGACCGCCCCTGATGGCGCCTCCCGGCGGAGAACCGCGGTGAGGATCCCGCCTGCTTCTTCAACAGGGCATTAGAGGGCACGCCCGCCGTGCGCTCATCGGGACGGGCTGACGCGCAGTTTCTTCCCGAGCTGGATCGTGTCCCCGTCCAGATTGTTCCATTCCTTCAGTTCTTTGATGGAGACGCCGTACCGCACTGAAAGCCGGGTCAACGTGTCGCCCGGCTGGACCTCGTGGTACGTGGCGGAAACCCCACTCGACGCAGCCTTAACAGGCGTCGTTTCGGCGGGTTTCGGCGCTTGAGGCGCAGGTTCGGCCGGTTTAGGCGTTTCTGGCTTTGGTTCGGCCGGTTTTGGTGCGGGCTCAGCCGGTTTGGGCGTTTCCGGCTTTGGTTCGGCCGGTTTTGGCGCAGGCTCGGCCGGTTTGGGCGCTTCCGGCGCTGCTTCGGCCGGTTTCGGCGGCTCTGGGGCAGCCTTGGCGGGCTTTGCGGGTTCGGGCGCAGCTTCGGCCGCCACTTCGACCGGAGTCGAGCTCTCCGGGGCGAGCTTAGGCACGCCGCCCGGCAACCCCTTGGGCTCCTTCAACCAGGCCTGCATGGCTTCCAGACGGCGCTTACTTTCATTGAGATTTTCCCGCGACAGCGTTCCGTCATTGACCGCCGCCTCAATGGTATCGCATATTCCACGGATGCGCTCCGGCGAAGGGTCCGCGAGAATCAGCGCATCACATCCCGCGGCCAGGGCCAGTACCGCGGCTTTCCCTGCATCTCCGCCGGTAGCGGACGCGGCCAGCGCGATGTCGTCACTTAGAATCACGCCTTTGAACGTCCACCGGTCACGCAAGATCCCGCGTGTCAATACCGGCGACAGAGATGCCGGGCGCTGCGGCTCAAGCGTGTCAAGGAGCGGTACCGCGATATGCCCCACGAGTATCCCCGGCACACCCGCCACCACGGCCTGAGCGAAGGGGTACAGCACTTTTGCCAGTTCGTGGCTCTCGTTCAAGTCGATCACCGCCAGCGTGGTCTGCGGTTCGAGTTTCGCGGCCCCGTGGCCGGGATAGTGCTTTACGACAGGAAACACACCAGCCTGCATCGCACCGTCGGCAAATGCGAGGCCGAGGGCCTGCACCACGTCCCGGTCCTTGCCGAAACTGCGCGCCTTGATCACGTCCGGCGCGCCGGGCAGCACCACGTCGAGCACGGGCGCCAGCAGCACCGCGATGCCCCGATCTCTGCAGGCCTTACCGAAACTCAGACCCACCGCATTTGCCGCCTGGGGGTCACGCCGGGCGCCAAGCTCGGGCGCGCCCGGCGCAGATTCCAGGTTCAGCCGGTTGAATATGCCGCCCTCCTGCTCGACGGCGATCAGGGGCAAATCGTAGAGTTCTTTACCCAGTCCTACGGCCTCTTTAATGCTCGACACCAGCTTCATCGTCTGGTTACGGTTTTCGATGTTGCCGTCAAGCAATACCACGCCGCCCGGCTTAAGATCCGATAACAGCGCTTTGGTGGCGTTGTTGAGGGTTCCTCCGCTGATGGCGATGAAGAGATGCCGGGCAGGCCACACATCTTCAAGGACCATCGGCGGAGAAGCAGGCGGCATTTCCTCCACGGGCGCTTCCGCCGGCGGCTCGTCTTCCGGGGGCTGTGAAATGGGAATTTCGTCCGAGTCGCCCGCCGCATCCAGCACCTGCGCCACCTCCGGAATCCAGGTTTCGGGTGGCGGCGCATCCTCGACCGGCGGCGTTTCCGCAACCGGCGGCTCTTCGGGCCCAGCCGTTAATTCGACAGGCAGGGTTGCGCCGCCCGGCTGTTCGGGACTGCCCCGAAGCACCCAGCCGAGCGCCACGCCCATGAGAAACACCAGCAACACGGTGACCACTTGATGAGTGGAGCGGCGCTTGCGCGTTCTGCTTTCAGATTCCACGGTTCCCTCCAGCCTGTTCGGCACGTGGTTGGTTTGGCCGCCGGGGCAGAATGCGCCCGCGGGCCGCGGCCTCTGCAGCCCGTTGAACTCCCCGTAGGGCTACGCGCTGTATAATACCCCGAATCCGGCGCCGCGTCCATTGATTCGGGTCAGATTGCCGGGCCGGCGCGCTGTTTGTCCGGTATGCCCCGATGCGGTAAGCTTCTCCGGGGAACCTGAAAACCTTCACGGCAGGAATGGACTTCATGAAAACTCCACGACGTGTCATCAACGCGATGGCCCCCATCCGCATCTGTGATCTGGGGGGCTGGACCGATACCTGGTTCGCCGAGACCGGCGCGGTATTCAACATCGGTGTGTATCCGTACGCCGAGGTCCAGATCTATGTGCGTGAGATGCCGTCCGATGCCCCGCGCATCGTCATCCATGCCGAAAACTACGACATGCGCTATGCCATCGACCCGCACAAGATTGCCTACGATCGCCATCCCCTGCTTGAGGCATCCATCGACATCATGGATCTGCCCGACCACCTCAGTTTTGAGATCAATCTGTATTCGCGCGCGCCCGGCGGTTGTTCCACCGGCACGTCCGCCGCCATCACCACCGCTCTGCTCGGCGCCCTGGACCTTCTCACGCCGGGCCGCCGGACCCCGCATGAAATCGCCCGGCTCGCCCATCGCGTCGAAACGGAAAAACTCGGCCTTCAGTGCGGTATCCAGGATCAAATTTGCTCCGCCCACGGCGGGATCTGCTTCATCGAGATGTATCAATATCCGCTGGCCAGCGTCTCCAATATCCAGGTTTCCAACGACATCTGGTGGGAATTGGAGCGGCGCCTCGTCCTCGTGTATCTCGGCCGAACGCATTCGTCCAGCGAGGTGCACGGCCACGTCATCCAGCGCCTGGAAACCGAAAACGCCGATAAATCGGTTCTCGAGCCCTTGCGGCAGGCCGCGGTCGCCGGCAAAAACGCGGTGTATGCGGGCAACTTTGATGCGCTGGGCGCCGCGATGATCCGTAATACCGAGGCCCAGGCAGCACTGCACCCCAAGCTCGTGTCGCAGGACGCCCGGGCGGTCATCGAAGCGGCGCGCCACTATGGTGCCGTGGGCTGGAAAGTCAACGGGGCCGGCGGCGACGGCGGGTCGCTCACCATCCTGTGCGACGCGGAAGGCGAACATAAGCGCAAGTTCATCGAGGCCGTGCCCGGAATTGACCCGCGATTCCAGGTGATCCCGACCTACCTTTCCCGGGTCGGCCTGCGCCGCTGGGAGTGCTACGAGTAGGATTTTTGGGGGGCACTGGCCTATTCCGAGGCCGTATCCCTCGCGCCTTTCTTTTCGCCTGAGGAGAATGGAGGGTGTACCCGCGCGGCCCAGGTTGATCGCGGGGAGATGCGCGGATACCATGGCGCTATGTTTGCTTTCCTCAAAGGGGTGGTCGCACAGAAGAGCCTCAACCGCGTCGTGCTGGATGTGGGCGGCGTGGGGTTTGACGTGCAGGTGCCGGCGGACGTGCACCGGCGCCTGACCGTGCATGCGGAAACGACGCTGCTGACGTACTGTCACATCCGCGAGGATAGTTTTCAGATCTTCGGTTTTCTCCGCGAAGAAGAAAAGGCATTGTTCGAATTGTTGCTGGGCATCACGGGGATCGGCCCCAAAATGGCCCTCGCTTTGATGTCGGCCCTGTCCGTTCAGCAGTTTGGCCAGGCCGTGCACGAAAACAACGTGGCGGCGCTGACAAAAGCGCCGGGCGTAGGCAAGAAGACGGCCCAGCGCATTGTGCTGGAGGTGAAAACCCGGCTGGGACAGGATACCGAGCTGAGCGCTCTGCTCGGCGAGACCGAGTCCGATGTATACCCGCAGGAAGACGATGTGCTCGAAGCGTTGACCGCGCTGGGCTGCACCATCGGCGAGGCGCGCCGGGCCGCTGCACAGGCGCGAAACCAACTCGGGGCCGAAGCGCCCCCCGAAGAGCTGGTCCGCGCGGCGCTCCAGTCGCTCGCCCGGGTAAAACTGAAATGAGTGAGCCGCGCTGCGCACGGCACGCCAACGGCCTACGGATATGATGCATAGAGACGAAGTCCTGGACCCGAGCCCTCATGACGGCGAGAGCGAACTGGATGAACAGATCCGCCCGCACCGCCTGGACGACTTTCCGGGACAGGAGCCGATCAAGGAACGGTTGCGCATCTCCATCGAAGCCGTGAAGGCCCGCGGAGAACCGCTCGACCACATCCTCATGTGCGGGCCGCCCGGGCTGGGCAAGACGACGCTTGCACGCATTCTCTCACACGAGATGGGCGTCGACATCAAATCCACCGCGGGGCCGGTCGTCGAGCGCCAGGCCGATCTTTCGGCCATCCTGACCAGCCTGGAAGAGTTCGACATCCTGTTCATCGACGAGATCCACCGGCTCAATCATGCCGTCGAAGAGACGCTCTATTCGGCCATGGAGGATTTCGAGGTCGACATCATGCTGGGCAAAGGGCCCACCGCCCGTTCACTCAAGATCGGACTGAAACCGTTCACCCTCATCGGCGCGACGACCCGGGCCGGGCTGCTGACCCCACCGCTTCGTGCGCGGTTCGGCGACATGTGCCGCTTCGATTTCTATTCTCCCGAGGAATTGAAGATCATTCTCATGCGCTCCGCGCGGATCCTCTCGACCCCCATCGACGACAGCGGCGCGTACGAGATCGCGCGCCGGTCGCGCGGTACGGCCCGAATCGCCAACCGCCTGCTGCGCCGCGTGCGTGAATACGCCGAAGTCAAAGCCGGCGGTGCCATCACCCGCGAGGTCGCCGATGCCGCCCTGCAGCTGCACCGCATCGACGAGCTCGGCCTGGATGATATGGACAAGACCATCATCGCCACCGTGATCGACAAGTTCAGCGGCGGTCCTGTGGGCGTCAATTCCCTCGCGGTCGCCATCGGCGAAGAGCCCCAGACCATTGAGGAAGTCCACGAGCCCTATCTTATCCAGCTCGGATTCATCAAGCGCACCTCACAGGGGCGCGTGGCTCTGCCCGCGGCCTACCGGCATTTTGGCCTCACGGCCCCGGAAGGACCGCAGGGCGCGCTGTTCTAACCCGCCGCCTTCTCCGCAAATCCCGCACTTTCCACCCCGTTTATGTGTTTGCCAATCTAACGGAACTATTTACGCGGCATGGTGATCAATAGTTTTAGAAGGATGCTTTCTGCGTTCGAGCCGGAAAGCGCGTGTCCAGCGGTCGACAAACGGCTTGAGCGTAATTGAATGAATGGCGCGAGGCATCGTCAGTAAACACGAGAATACTCCGCGGGCATGAAACCGCACTGAACGGCAGCAATTGGCGCATCCGATACCACGCAAATACAAGGACATGGTTTACAAATGGAACGCAGACGGCACATACGGCATTTCGTTGAGACGGGCGCCTGGCTTTGCCCGCCGCACGAGCGGCAGCCTGTCCCCGTTCGCTCCGCCGATCTGTCCGTGTCCGGCGTGCGGCTTCACTGGGTGCAGCCTGTCGCTCCGGACACCCCGTTGCTGGTCCGACTGCAGCTGAGCGAGGCCGGCCCCGTCCTCGAATGCAAGGGCCGCGTGTGCTGGTGCGCCCCGCTCTCAAACGATTTGTACCAGTTTGGCGTCCGTTTCCTCGACGTGACTGATGATGAACTCGAACAAGTGGAGGGGCATCTCCGTTCTACCAGGGCCAGGCCCGTATTGGCAGCTGTGTAACCTCCCGTACGACACCGCATTTGCCAACTCCCCGAATCCGATCCCGCGGGCCTGGCCGCCTCTTATCTCTCCGCGGTTGCTCAAGCTGCGCCGCAACTTGAGCGGTGATTGTCAGCATCGCTTCGTTTTGGTACAATAGTATTCATGGCACCACACGATGTTTCGATGCGCAACAAGCCTTCGCAACCACGGGCACAAGTGCTTGTGGCGAGCGGAGATATACCGTACGCCAATACGCTCGCGAGCTTTCTCGAAGGCGAAGGATACCAGGTTGAGCGCTGCCATGATGTCCCGGGGGTGCTGCGCCTGGTGGGCCGGAACGCCTTCGATATCGTCGTCCTGGATCTGGAACTGGACGAGGCAAGCGACCTGGATCTGGTCACGTTCATCCGGCGGCAGACCCCCGGCGCACAACTGATCCTTCTGGTCGAGATTGCGCGCATTGAAAAGGCACTTGCGGGCATCCGGCGGGGCGCTTTCTTCTATCTCCCGAAAAACGTGGCACCCTCCGACGTGGCCCTGGCTGTAAATAAGGCGCGGCGAAACCTCCAGACACAAAGCGCCGCGCACGATTACGAACAGACCCTGTTTCAGGAATTTATCGGCGACAGCCAGGCAATGCAGCGCGTGATCGAGGTCATTACCAAGGTCGCGCCTACGGACAGCACGGTCCTGATCCTCGGCGAGAGCGGCACCGGCAAGGAAGTCATCGCCAATGCCATTCACCGGCTGAGCCGGCGGCGGGACATGCCTTTCATTGCGGTCAACTGCGCGGCGCTGCCCGAACAACTCCTCGAAAGCGAGATGTTCGGCCATCTCAAGGGGGCATTCACCGGCGCCGATGGCAACAAGCGGGGTCTTTTTGAAGAAGCCGACGGCGGCACCATCTTTCTTGACGAAGTCGGGGAAATGAGCCTCGCCACCCAGGCCAAGCTGCTCCGGGTGCTCCAGAACGGCGAGATCCGGCCCGTCGGCTCCTCGACGTCATCGCACGTCGATGTGCGCGTGCTGGCGGCCACCAACCGCAATCTGGAAGAGGCGGTCGCGGAACGCCGTTTTCGCGAAGACCTTTATTTCCGTCTCAATGTCATCCAGGTGCGCATCCCGCCGCTGCGCGAACGCCTGGATGCCCTTCCCCAGCTGGTCGGGCATTTTGTGACGCAAATGAGCCGCACGTTCGGCAAGCGCATCCAGGGCTTCGACGAGCAGGCCCAGGCCTATCTGCGCAACTACACGTATCCCGGTAATGTGCGGGAACTGGAAAGCATCATCGCCCACGCCATCATCATGGCCGATGACGACGTGATTCGCGCGCGCGACCTGCCCGACCAGGTCCGCGCGGGCGGCAGCGCGCCTTTCGCCCTGCCCCATTACGCCGCCGACACCTTTCTCTCGCTCAAGGAGATGGAAGAACAGCTCATTCGCCAGACCCTTCACAGACTCGACGGCAGTCAGACCGAGGCCGCTGCCCGGCTGGGCATCTCCCGCTCGACCTTGTGGCGAAAAATGAAGGAATACGGCATCAGCGCCGGCTGAGGCGGCCGGCAGGCCGTGGGCATGGGGGTCCGCGGCGCCCCTCATTCGCTTTCTCCGCTACAATGCCTTGAGGAACTTCAGGTTGGCTTTGGGAAAGGCATAGCGCCCGAACCAGGCCCGAGGCACCCACTTCAACCCGGTATGCGTCACCGGCCGGGGCGAACCGGAAGCAATGCTGCAGCGGTACACATTGAGCGTTACCTTGAAGTGCGAATAGGCGTGGTTGACGACCGCGGCCAGTCCGCCCACGCGAAGTTCAACGCCGAGTTCGCCGCGGATCACGCGTTTAAGGGCCTGTTCGTGCGTTTCTCCGGCCTCAACTTGACCTCCGGGGAACTCCCACAAACCTCCGAGCAGACCGGACGGCGGCCGCTTCCCCAGCAGGAAGCGCCCGTTCTTTTCAATGGCCGCTACGACAAGTTCATGATGCGGCGCCGCAGGTTTTTTCCCTCTGACAGGACGCTCCGCCTGGGTGCCGCGGACAAACGCCTTACAAACCCCCCGCACCGGGCAGATTGTGCAGGAAGGCGATTTTGGCGTGCAGACGATGGCGCCGAGCTCCATCAGGGCCTGATTGAAATCACCCGGACGGCGCGCCGGCACGAGCGCTTCGGCCAGTGCCCAGAGCCGGCGCTCGGTTGCGGCCTGGCCGATGGATGTGGCGATGTCGAAGAGGCGCGAGAGGACGCGTTTCACATTTCCGTCAAGCACCGGCACGGCCTCGTGGAACGCGATGCTGGCAATGGCCCCGGCGGTATACCGGCCGATGCCCGGAAGGGTTTGCCAGTCATCCGCCGTCTCGGGAAACTGGCCGCCGCGTTCGTGCGCGACGAGCCGCGCAGCCCGGTGCAGGTTGCGCGCCCGCGCGTAGTAGCCCAGCCCTTCCCAGAGCTTCAGGACGGCGTCCTCGGGCGCGCTGGCCAGGGCCTCGACAGTCGGAAACGCCTCCATGAACCGTTCAAAGTAGGGCGTGCCCTGGTCAATGCGTGTCTGCTGCAGCATGATCTCCGCGACCCACACGGGATACGGATGTCGGGTGCGGCGCCAGGGCAGGTCGCGGGCGCTGCGTGTGTACCATGCCAGGAGCGCTCGACGAATCCGGCGCACGGCAGGAGTATCAATTGGCGCCTGACTGGGTTGGGCGGCTTTGTGCAAGGCCCGCCCCGCTATTTCAATACGGTCGCGTAGGCGTTCCGCACCTCGGCGAGCACGTCGTCTCGCCCGGCCCAGGGCTTGTAGACGAGGCGCATGCGCAGCCCGTATTCCTGGCCGGCCACAACGCCGGGGACAATGAGCTGGAAGTCCCAGGCCGGGTTGGTGTCATCGCCGGCCGGCGTGGGGCCGGCGCCCGACGGAGAATGCGAGAAACGAACCATCGGCCCGCGCTCAAAGATGAATATCAGGACATGGTCGCGGAAAAGGCCGTAGTAGAAGGGTTCCGCGTAGCGCAGGGGCGACAACTCTTCAAAGAGTGAGCCCGTGCTCTCACCGCGCTCTGCTCGAAACGCATCCGCCTCGTGCACGACCGTGCTGGCGTGACCATGCACCTGCGTACAATATTGCACCCACTGCGGATTATCGAGCGTAGACCCGGCTTGAAGGAAATAGAGGCTCTTGTCGGCGGGGGCGTTGATGTACGACGCCCAGAACACGCCCATGAACCCGCCGATAAACTCGTTTTTGTGGGGGATGCAGCGGAAGGTCATGTCGATATATCGCGGCGCGGACATCGTGAACCGGGTCCAGCTTTCGACGCCGTAGAAAGGCGTGGTTGCCTGGTACAGCTCAACGGCGTTGTCGCCGATGCGGCGGAGTTCCATGGGGACGTGGCGGGGTTCGAAAAACACCGCGTCATCGTCGGTACGGGCTTGAGCGTCGAAATAATGTTCGAGGTTGAGGCCCGAAAACATAGGCACAAACGGGGATTCGGCGCGCTCCGGCGTGGCGAGCGCGAAGACCCCGTTGTACCGCCTCCGATGATGATCGCCCATGGGCTCGTTATCGCCAATCACTGCCGTGAGGGCGTCTGTCTTTAATTCAGCCCAATGCACGGCCTCTGCCGTGGCTGCGCCGCCCGACGGGGCGGCAGCCATCGCGATCGCCGCGGCGGCGATCCAATTCACCATCATGCTTGTTCCTCCAGGTTTCGTAAGCGCAAAGGCCGGCGCGCCTACCAGCCGGCGTCGCCGGGGAAGCAATTAGCGTATCGCACGCTCTGGCGCGGCTCGGCCATCATGTCGGCCACTGTATCGCGCCATTGCTGATAGTGCGCCGTCTCCTTGTGCCGCGCGGGGTCGGCTTCCGTGCGGTACACTTCAATCAGCACGAAGCGGGCGGGGCGATCCGGCTGCTGGAGCACGTCGAAGCGCGCGATACCCGGTTCCTGCACGCTGTGGCGCGCGTTTTCGAGCGTGGCCTCCCGAAAGGCCTCCACATACTCGGGTTTTACATGCACATGAACAAGAACGACGAGCATGGCTTTGTTCTCCTGCGTTCGGTCAGCGGGTTGTCTCGTAATCGAGGGGATCGGCGATGCCCACTTCACGAAACGCGTTCAATCGTTCGACGCAGGTCGGACAGGTGCCGCAGGCCTTTCCTTCGCCCCGGTAGCAGCTCCACGTATGCCCGTAATCGACGCCGAGATCGAGACCCAGCCGGAGCGATTCCGCCTTCCGCATGGCCGCAAAGGGCGCATGGACCACGATAGGCGCACGCCGGTTCAGCGCGAGCACCTGGTTCAGCCGTTCGACAAACTCCGCCGTACAGTCCCAGTAGCCATATTCATCCTGCGCCTGGGCACCATAATACACATCCGTGATGCCTCGGGCTTCCGCATACGCCGCCGCCAGCGCCAGCAGTATCAGGTTGCGGTTGGGCACATACGTTGACGGCTGTTCCCGGTCAGGCGCAGCTACACTGGCCAGATCGGGCACCTCGGCGCCGCCGTGAACCAGCGAACTCCCTCCCTTCACCAAATCGCCCAGAAACGCCACATCGAGTATCCGGTGGTGCTCGGCGCCGGCCGCCAGGGCCTGCCACGCCGCGCAGTCGAGCTCCCGCACATGCCGCTGGCCGTAATCGCAGGAAATCGCATGGACCGGCCGGCGGTCCAGGGTTTTCACGACGTGGTGCAGCAGCGCCGACGAATCCATGCCTCCGCTGAGCAGGACGACGGCGGGTTTTTCCAGGGCGGTCATGGGAATACGAAGCTCTCTTTGCCTGTGTTCCAGCGTCAGACGCATGATACGGAAACCCCGCGGGAACGTTCAATGATCGGCTGCAGGTCTCATGGGCGTGCCCGCGGTTGCCTGACATGCGCAGGCGTCCCTATAATCAGGCTTGCTGCGGAACAGAGGGAAAGGATCCAACATTATGGCGAATTCTGGAAAACCCCGGGCTGTTATCACCGGCATAACCGGCCAGGACGGCTCGTATCTGGCGGAGTTTCTGCTCGAAAAGGGGTACGAAGTCTTTGGCGTCATTCGGCGATCCAGCACCGAGAAATTCGAGCGCATAAAACATATCCAGGATCGCATTACGCTGATGCACGCCGATCTCACCGACCAGGGGTCGATGATCGACGTCATCACCGAGGCGCAACCCCGCGAAGTCTACAATCTGGCCGCACAGTCGTTTGTGCCGACCTCGTGGAAGCAACCCATGCTGACGGGACAGGTGACCGCCCTGGGCGTGACCTGCGTGCTCGAGGCCATTCGGGTCGTCGACAAATCGATCCGTTTTTACCAGGCGTCATCGAGCGAGATGTTTGGCAATGCCCAGGAAACGCCCCAGCGTGAATCGACGCCCTTCTACCCGCGCAGCCCCTACGGCGTTGCGAAGGTCTACGGCCACTGGATCACCGTCAATTACCGTGAGAGTTACGACATGTTCGCCGTGTCCGGCATCCTGTTCAACCACGAATCGCCGCGGCGGGGCCTGGAATTTGTCACGCGGAAGATCTCGCTCGGCGTGGCCCGCATCAAACTGGGCCTGGATACCGAGGTGCGGCTCGGCAACCTGGACGCCAAGCGCGACTGGGGATTCGCGGGCGATTACGTCCGGGCCATGTGGCTGATGATGCAGCAGGAGATCCCCGACGACTACGTGGTATCAAGCGGCGAGACGCATTCAGTGCGCGACGCCTGCGAAGCCGCGTTTTCACATGCGGGCCTCAACTGGGAAGACCACGTGAAGGTCGATCCGAAGTTTTACCGGCCCGCGGAAGTCCATCTGCTTCTTGGCGACAGTACGAAGGCCCGGAATCAGCTCCAGTGGAAACCCGAGGTCTCGTTCCGGGATCTGATGGGTATGATGGTCGACGCCGACATCGAGCGGCTTCAGCGCGAAAACCGGCACGGCACGGCATGACGATGCGCGCGCTAGTCACGGGAGCAGACGGGTTCGTGGGCGGGGTGCTGTGCCGCCATCTCGCTCAATCCGGGTGGGAAGTGCGCATGGGCGTGATGCGCGCCGCACAGGAATCCCTGGCAGAGTTCCAATGCGATATTACCGACGCGGAGCGGGTGCAGGCGCTGGTGGCGTGGGCCGGACCGGTCGATGTTGTGTTTCACCTGGCGGCAGTGGCGTTCGTGCCGGACTCCATCCAGGAACCGCAAAAGACCCTGCGCGTAAACGTCGAAGGCACCATGAATCTCCTCCAATCCTGCCGCGCACAGCTGCCTGAAAGCCGGTTTCTATTTGTCAGCACGTCGGAAGTGTATGGGCCGCCCGTGGAGCTGCCCGTCCGCGAAAATCATCCGCTGAATCCCCAAAACCCGTACGCCATCTCGAAAGCCGCCGCGGACTGTTATTGCGCCTACGTGTACGAGAGCACGGGTTACGACATCGTGCGGATGCGGCCGTTCAACCATTCGGGGCCCGGCCAGTCCGACCAGTTTGTGCTGTCGAGTTTTGCCCGGCAGCTTGCGCGCGCTGAAGCGGGTGTGGATAAACCGCTGCTGCGGGTGGGCAACCTGGAGGCGCGCCGCGATTTTCTGCACGTGGACGACGTGGTGCGCGCGTATGAGCTCGCCGCTCGAAACGGCGCTGCCGGGGAGGTGTACAACATTGCTTCCGGGCAGGCGGTTTTAATTCGCGACGCACTGGACCTGCTGCTGCGCATGGGGCGGGTGAAGATGACGGTCGAGCCCGCGACCGAGCGCATGCGCCCGGTGGAAGTGCGCGAAGTGGCTGGTTCCAGTGAACGGCTGACCCGCGCGACCGGATGGATGCCGCAACGGTCGCTGGAAGCCCTGCTCACGGACGTCCTGAACTTCTGGCGGGCTCAGGAAGGCGTTTCCGCGCCATGATGCGGGAAGGGAGAACCGTTTGATGGGATTCTTCGATACGTTCAGCAACCCGGCCGTGGTGCACGCGCTGGCCGTGCATGCGCCCATTGCTCTGGCATTTTTTGGCGTGCCGCTCGTCATTCTGGCCGCGGTGCTGGTAGAACGGGCCGCAGGGATACGGTGGCTGGCGGTCGCGGCCTATCTCGGGCTCGCCGCCGCTGCCTTTCTCACGGTGCACACGGGTGAAGGAGCGCGGAGCGCTCTCCCAAACGCAGCGGGCGTGATCGACGAGCCCGTCTGGAACCTGGTGCGCAATCACCAGAGCATGGCAGGCAAAGTCTGGCTCTTCGCGCTGGTTACCGCCCTGTTGACGGCATGCACCGCCGCGCAAAGCCCGCGCATGCGCCTCACCTCGGGCACCCTGGCCGTGGTGTCGGCGTGCGCGACCGCGGTGTGGCTGGGCCTGACCGGCCACTATGGCGGCACGCTGGTCTATGTGCACGGTCTCGGCACGCCCGCCCTGCACTACAAGCAGCAGCTCCTGACCCAGGGCGAATCCCCCTCCGCTGCAGGGTCATCAACACCCGCGGCGTCCGGCTTCACCGAAACAGCACCTGCATCCGCGCCGCCTGAATCCGCCGGGCCGGCCGCCGCCATTCTCCCGCCGGCGGTGGTGGAGACCGAATCCGCGATTCCAGCCCCCGTCGTGCGCGACGTGAGCTACGCGCAGGAGGTGGCGCCGATTCTCCGGGAGCATTGCTATAGCTGCCACGGCAAAACGAGCGGCCTGAGCCTCGAGACCATCGACGCGATGCTTGTGGGCGGGAGAAAAGCAGGGCCGGCCGTCCGTGCGGGCCAGCCGGAGAAGAGTCCGCTGATCCTGTACGTGACCGGAGAGCTGCAACCCCGTATGCCTGAGGGCGGCGAACCGCTGTCCGAGAACGATATCACCATCCTGCGCAACTGGATCGCCCGGGGCATGAAAGACGATTCGCCGGGCTGAGCGGCGCGGCTTACGACGGGTGCTTTCGAGGCCGGCGGCGCTGCCATTCGCGGCCGAGGGTCAGACCGTGCGTGAGCAGGGGGTCCCGGGTGAGCCCCCGGGCGCGCATCTTTTCCGCCACCCATTCCTCGAGAATGGCCTCGCACTGGCGCGCACGTTCGGGTTCCTGCCCGGCCAGGTTATGAAACTCGCGCGGGTCTTCCCGGAGATCGTAGAGCTCGCGCAAGGGTGTGCCGTAGAAATCGGGCTGCCGGGCCAGGATGAATTTGTGGTTCAGCGTGCGCAGCCCCCATTTCATCTGCCAGGTGCATTCCTGACACACCACAAAATCGCGCAGCGGCGCGTCGCTTTCGCCGGCCATCAGCGGCGCCAGGGAGAACCCTTCCATCTCGCCGGGCGCCTGGACACCGCAGAAATCGAGAATGGTGGGCGCAAGATCCACGTGGGCGGTCAGCTGACGCACGCGCCGGGGCGCAAGGGCCGGATGGCGCAGGAGCAGCGGGACGTGCAGGTTTCCCTCGTACAGGCCGTGATGATCGAAGAAAATTCCGTGACGGTACATCATCTCGCCGTGGTCGCTTGTGACCGCCAGGAAGCTGCGCTCGGACAGGCCAAGCCGGTCGAGCGTCTCGATGATCTGGCCGATGGCCTCGTCGCAGTAGCGGATCTCAGCGTCGTACAGGGCCTCCACGTAGTCGGCGTCGGTCACGGTTTTTCCACGGACGAGCGTGTTGAGCCAGTTCTCACGCCAGATTTTTCCCAGCGGATGGCGCTCGAGCTTCTGGAGGGAGGTGTTTCCGGGGTCACAGGGATCTTTTTCAGCGTCATAAAACAGCCGCCGGTACGCGCGGGGCGGCATGTAGGGCGTGTGCGGATCCCAGTAGTGAATGAACAGGAAAAACGGCTCTTCGCGGTTCTGTTCAAGCCAGGGAATGGCCCGGCTGTTGATGTCGCGGCTGTCGCAATTGATGCCGAGCGCGCGGCGCGACGCCGGGTTGATATAGTACTCATAGCCCCGCCCGAACCCGTGGTGCCACGGCGCAAGATTGTCGATCGCGCAGGTCGTATACCCCGCTTTCTGGAGCAGGGCCGGGAGCCACGGCACCGTGTTTTTCAGAGGGATTCGGCCGCCGTGGGCCACGATCCCGTGCGTGATCGAATACTGGCCGCTGCCCAGCGTAGCGAACGCGGGGTGCGTGGGAATGGCCGGCGTAATGTGCTGCTCGCACAAGACCGATTGCCCGGCAAGCGCGTCAAGATTAGGCGACGTGTTGCGGTGATAGCCGTAACAGCCGAGGTGGTCCGCACGCAAGGTGTCCACGACAATTAGAATCGCGTTCAAAGAGGATTTCATGCACTGTCTCACTTCCGGTGCCGCGACACCCATTTTGGACCATGGCCCCAACGTGTATCACGATGGCGGAGGCGGGCGCAAGCAGAAAATTACGCGCCGGCTCCGCACGGGCTTCTGCGGACAGTCCCGGGCGCGTGTTCTCCCGGCGGCTGTGGAGCCGTGGTATAATTTCCTCATGAACGAGGCACATCCCCAAAACCCTCAGCCCAGACAAAACCGCAGCATCATTGCGGCCGTTATGATGCTGTTCGGTGGCGCCGTCCTGCTCGCGGTGGGGCTTGGCCTGGGATTCTGGTTTGCCACCCGCTACGACATCTCGATCTCACGGCGCGGCGCCGATGCACCCGCAGGATATCCGGCTCCGGCGGCTCAGGATGATTCGTGGGCGTCCACCCGCCCGGGCACATCCGGGCGCCCGGCAGCTTCGCCACGTGACGCTGCTACAGCAGCGCCGCAGACCGCCACCACCTCCGACGCCCTGTGGCCGCTGAGCCCGGCGGAGCAGAGCCAGGGCAAGGCCGACGGCCCGTTTGCCTTCAAGTTCACCCGGGATGAAACCCTCCGCTACCGCGTTGCCACGGAAATTCGCGGCAAAGGCGTCGAAGGACTGACCGATTCGGGCGTGTTGATGAACTTCGAGAGCGATATGTCGCTTCATACCCGCGATGTGGACCCGGCAGGCAACGCGCTCCTGCGCATGACCTTCGACCAGACCTCGCTCCGGGGCAGCTTTCTGGACGAGCAGTTCTCGATGGAGGTGACGCCGAACGACGCGCGCATTGACAACCGCGGTCAGACCCCCGTGGATACCCGGCGCGATGTCGGCTCAACGCAGGGCATCCCGCAGCTCGAATTTCTGCAGGAACCGGTCGACATGGTGGTCGCGCCGAACGGCCAGGTGCTCAAACTCTCCAATACACAGAATATGGCCGCAATGCTCGCCGCCGTACCCCGTTTCGCCACGCTCGAATTTCCGGGAGGAACGCTGGCGCCGGGACAGCAATGGGAAAGCCGCATCGCGCTGCCCGTGCCGGGTTTCGGCACACCCGCGGAAGCGCGGCTGCTCAACACCTTCGTGGGCTATGAGCACATGAAAGGGCGGCTCTGCGGCGTGATCGAGCAACAGTTTCTGTCCGAACAGACCGGCGGCGCCGTCCACGCTCCGGAAAGCGCACTGGGAGAGGCCCTCAATCTCTCAATGCCCGTCTTTCAGCTGTCCGGGGAAAACCGCGTCTATTTCGACACCGCCAACGGCCAGCTCGTGCTGGCCGATATGGATCTTGGCCTGCGCATGGATTTCAGCAACGTGCTCGGCAATCTGTCCCGGGCACTGGGCGGATTGCTCGCTAATCCGGACGCGCTGCCCGGGGCTTCCGGGTCTGATCTTGACGAGCTGCTCGGCCTGGGCGCCGGAGGCTCGTCGCCCTTGCTCAGCCTGGACCTGAACCTCCTGGGTTCAATGGAACTGACCAACTAGCACGAGCGGAAAGCAGCCAATCCCGGCAAAAGTGCGCTGGCGAACTCACAGCCTCCAGAGACTGGCCCTGCGAGTTTTGCGCGCTGCAAACCGCCGTGGCCTTGCTTTGCATGGAGTCCGCATAGATACTATTCAGACCTGCGCGCGCCATGTCCTGCATCCGCTGGCGGGAGAACACCGAAATTTCACGGGAATGCAATGAGGAAAAATGTCTGTATTGGTCAATAAAAGCGTGAGCCGCACGCTGTTTTCGATGGCATTTCCGATGCTGGCCGGCACCTTTGCCATGAACGCCTACAACCTCACCGACACCTGGTTCGTGTCGCGCCTGGGCACGCTGTCCCTGGCGGCAATGGGGTTCACGTTCCCCGTGGTGATGCTGCTGACCTGCGTTGCGCGCGGTATCGGCTCGGGCGTGACCACGCTGACCTCCCATGCGATCGGCAGCAACGACCGCGAACGCGCGGTCCGGCTGGTCACGCACGGGGTGATGCTCACCTTCGCCGTCACGGCGGTGATGTCCATCGGCGGCTACCTCAGCATTGGACCCGTGTTTCGACGCCTGGGCGCAGACAGCACCACCCTGCCGCTGATCGGCGACTACATGCGGACCTGGTTCACGGGCGCCCTGTTCATGACGCTGCCGATGGCGGGCAGCGGCGTTTTGATCTCCATGGGCGATTCGAAGGCGGCCAGCATGCTCATGATCGCGGGCACGCTCCTGAACACGATTTTGGACCCCATCATGATCTTCGGGTTCCTCGGCTGCCCGGCCATGGGCATCCGGGGCGCCGCCCTGGCGACGATCATCTCGCAGGGGGTGTCGACGATCTGGCTGCTCTACCTGTTGTACCGCAGGCACCGTCTGCTGGCCTGGCGCTCCTGGAAATTCGCCGATTATGGGGCCTCGCTGCGGCAGATTATGCAATATGCGATACCCAGCGTGCTCAGCATGATCCTGATGCCGGTCTCCGCCAGCGTGATCACGCGCCTCCTGAGCCACTTTGGAAACGGAGCGGTCGCCGCGGCCGGAGCGGCCAGCCGCGTCGAGATGGTCGCGTTCATCATCCCGATGGCCCTCGGCATTTCGCTTACCCCGTTTGTGAGCCAGAATGTCGGCGCGGCCCGCCTGGACCGGGTCAGGCAGGCCAAAAGCCTGTCCGTCGGCTTCGCTCTGGGCTACGGGGGGTTCTCCACGGCCGTATTCTTCGTCGGCGCGCCGTGGTTCGCGCGCCTCTTCACCAGCGACCCCGAGGTCGCCCGCATGTTTATCGCCTACACGCGCATCGTCTCTTTTGGCTACGGGATGATGGAGGTCCACCGCTATTGCGGATTCTTCCTGACCGGCCTGCGCAAACCGCTCTCCGCAACCGCCCTCAATGCGATCCGGGTCCTTGTCCTGCTGATCCCGCTTTCCTGGCTCGGTTCCCATGTCTGGGGGCTTGAAGGCGTGTTCTGGGGCCGGCTGGCCACGGATTTCACGGTGGGCGCCATCGGCCTTCTCTGGCTGTCCCGCGCATTTCGCTCCGTCCAGCAAGACAGCGAGGCATAAGCCATTTTCCACGTTTGGGGGAGCCGTTTCCGCGAACCCTTCACGAGACACCGGCGCCACCGGGCATGCCGTCCCGCGTCGGCGTGTTGCATCATTCGCGCTGGAGCCGTATGATCTGCTCTTATGTTTTCCTGCCCCCCGATGGTCGCGTGAGACAATACGCATACCCTGGGGTTCATCTATACGGACATCCTGAGCATTCGGCCCGTGTGCAGGGCGCGGGCAGGAGCGTGCCAACCAATGGATTGTCGGGAGTTGCCAATTCGTGCGACGTAACATTGTACATGAAGGTGCGGCCAATCTGAGCTATGCCATCCGCGAGATCGTGGCGGTGGCGCATGAGATCCGCGATCTGGGACAGCCCATCACCTGGGAAAACATCGGTGACCCGATCGAAAAAGGGGAGCGGGTGCCCGAATGGATCAGCGAGATCATCAAAGAACTGCTCGACGACCCCAAATCGTGGGGCTATTGCGATACGGCGGGTGTGCCGCAAACCCGCGAGTTTCTCGCCGGCCTCGTGAACGAACGTCCGGGCGGGGTGCAGGTAAACCCGAGCGATATCATCTTTTTCAACGGTCTGGGCGACGCCGTGGCGAAGGTCTACGGGTTTCTGCGGCGCGAGGCGCGGATCCTGGGCCCATCGCCCGCATACAGCACCCATTCGTCGGCGGAAGCCGCGCATTCGGGATACAGTCACGTCACCTACGAACTTGATCCCTGCAACGGCTGGCTGCCCGATGTGGATGACATCCGCCAGAAGGTGAAATACAACGACTCCATCGCGGGGATCCTGTTGTTGTCACCGGACAACCCCACCGGCGCAGTGTATCCGCGCGACATCCTCGAGGAGATCGCTGAGATCGCCCGCGAACACCGGCTCTTCGTGATCGCCGACGAGATCTACGTGCACATCGTCTACAACGGCAATCCACGCATGCACATGAGCCAATGGATCGGCGACGTGCCCGCCCTGGCCATGCGCGGCATCAGCAAGGAATATCCCTGGCCGGGTTCACGCTGCGGCTGGCTTGAAGTGCTGAACAAAAACCGCGACGAGAACTTCGCGCGTTACGTGGACAGCCTGGTCGCCGCGAAACGGCTCGAGGTCTGCTCGACGACGCTGCCGCAGATGTCGATTCCACGCATCATGCGCGACCCGCGCTATGCCCCGCACCTCAGCCAGCGGGCGGCCATGTTTGACCGGCGCGCCGATGAGGTCGTGAATGCGTTTCAGGGATGCGATTCAGTCATCGTCACCAAGCCCGGCGGTGCGTTTTATATCACCGTCATGTTCAAACCGGGCGTGCTCAACGATCACCAGACGCTGCGGATCGCCAACGAACCGGTGCGCCGCCGTATCGAGGAAATGGTGAAGGGCGTTCCCCCGGACCGCCGGTTTGTGTATTACCTCATGGGCGCCACGGGGATCGTCGTGGTGCCGCTGTCGGGGTTCCACAGCCGCCACGACGGCTTCCGCGTGACCATCCTCGAAACCGACGACACGCGCCGCGCGTGGATTTTCCAGACCATTCGCGCCGCCATCGACGAGTACGTGGGGAGCTGACGCCGCCGGACCTCCGTCTGTGCGCTGATCCGCAAGCCCTGCAGCTATTTTTTCACGGCGTTGATCTTGCCGGGTTCATCCAGAGCGGCCCGGTGGTAGCAGTAGATGTGCCCGTCTTCCGCGCCGACAATCAGGTCCATCTTGCCGTCCGCGTTCCAGTCGACGGCCTGAGGCGCGGTTGTGTGTCCGGCCAGTTCCCGAATGGGAAAATCGCCCCGCCAGGCGTAGCGATTCTCGCCGGTGTTCTCAAACCAGCCCGTGTTTTTCGTGTTGCGAATGAGATCCAGGTCGCCGTCGCCGTCCCAGTCGACGAGATGAAACTTGGCGCGCCCGCTTTTGCCGGCTTCGCCGTCGCTCAGGCGGAGCGGTTCGCCCTTTTCATCGAGAAAGACGCGTTTTCCCGGCTCGAGGACGTCCCCGGTGTTGCGGTAAAGCGCAAGATAACCCTCGTGATCGATGGCGATGAGGTCCTGGCGGCCGTCCCCGTCGTAATCGAGCACATTGGGCCGGGTGCGCCATTGGACGACCAGGTGGTCCGGTTCGGGCTTCCACCAGTTCCAGGCGGGATACGGGGGCTCACCGGGCCACGCGACGCGAACGGGGTCGCGCGCCACCAGCCCGGCCCGCTGGATAAAGAGCCGTTCGATGCGGCCTATGATTGAATTGTAGATGATCTCGTTCTGGCCGTCGCCGTTCAGGTCGCCCAGGCAGGG